>CAMTUB010000027.1:0-68527 GCA_947084835.1 uncultured Bacteroidota bacterium
AATCCAGAAAAAGACTGGATTATTGATAAAGCTGAAATAGAGCAATTGTCATTTTTTTAATGCCTTGTTTTGAGAAACGAGAGATTTAAAAAATTAAACAACTGAATAACAACTAGATAAAAAATAAAAATAGTCGTTTTTATTTTTTATCGGACATTAAGTTAGCATATAAAACTGTTTGATAATCGAAAACATAAGTCCATTTTTTAAATGGAATTTGAATATCTAAATTATCATGGTAAATCATGCCATCTCTTGTTTTAATTGCTAAAAAAGGTTGCGGACCAAAGGTTTCTTCTATAGCTTCAATTTCTAATAATTTTTGTTGAGAATTTGCTCCTTCCTTCCAGTTAACGTTCAAAATATTATTCTGTGGAGGTTCAAAATTACCAAATAAACATGTATTAAAAGCTTCTCTTGCTTCTGAAAATTTATATTTCACATTAGGAAACATGGCGGAAACCTTAGATAACATTTCATGCATCTTTGAAATATCCTGAGACATCTCTCTAAAGTCGTGATTTGTAACCCCCATTAAAGCTTTGCCATTTTTTTGAGCAAATTCAAAAGCTTTAACTACCTCATTTTCAGTTAAATTTCTTATTCTTGTTCCAACGTTTAGGCATCTACCAATGTATCTTCTGCAAGTCTCTATTGATTGGTAATCATCATGATTTGGGTTGTAAATTCTCCAATCAAGGGGTGCTCTTCTCCAATCTCCAAACCTTCCCCCTGCTAAATCATCTTGCTCTGTTATTTCTTCGTAAGATTGATTAGAAATATCAAAAGGAATCCATTGTTCTAGTAACCAATGGCTATCAGCTCGTCCTGTATTAAAACCTGCCCTATTTACCGATGGAAACCATTCTCTTTCTAAAATTCGTTTTGCTATAATATCAAAAAAATTTGTGTTTATTAAATAATTTGTTGCACACAAATTAGATACACCGCTTGGATGTACTGGGTGAAAATGCCAATGAATTGAATCTTTGGAATTTGTTTTCTTAATAAAATCTTTGTAGAAATCAAATATTTTATGGAATCCAAGTTCTTTTTTTCTAGGATTAGAGGTATAACCGATATGGTCAACACAAAACCAATTGTATATCCATCCATTTCCAAAACTATCTTGAAATTTGTTTCTAAATTCAGCTGATCCGATAGTTGCAAGCATAGTATTTAGTTGTTGAAAGTCTGCATTGTATTTCAAACTTTCTTTTGAGATCATCTTAGCTATCTGATCTTCTTTTCCATAGAGAGGTAATTCTTTATTTTGAAGTTTTTCAAGATTTTCAAGAGTAGCTTTAATTTTAAATCCAAATGCATTTTCAATGCGTTCAAAAGTAGCCTCAAAACTTTCGTAAAGTGGACCTTCTGCATCTACTGCATGTACTAAATATACTATCTTTTCTTCCATATTCTAGATGGCTGTCCATCCTCCATCTACCAATAAATTATGACCAGTAATATATTTTGACATATCACTTAATAAAAATGCAACCGCGGGTGCAATATCATCGGGTTTACCCATTCTTCTTAATGGAACTTTGGATTCATATTGGGACACAAAAGTTGGGTTTTGATTGTCGAAAATACCACCAGGAGAAACGCAGTTTACGCGAACCCCATGTGGGCCCAACCATGAAGCTAGATACCTTGAAAAGTTAATTAACCCTCCTTTAATAGCTGCATATGGAGCAGGATTAACCAATGGTGTATTTTCATAAACAGTAAAATCAGGGCCAACAACTCCATAAATTGATGCCATATTTATAATACTTCCACTTTTTTGTTTTTTAAAAACATCTGATATTTGCTTACAAGCATCAACATAACTATTTAACTGTAAATCAACATTTTTCCTCCACGAATCCATAGTCATATTATCAAATGTCGACCCATAATCACTGGTTCTTGGATAGGCATTATTTACCCAACCATCAATTATTGAATATTTTTCTACTATTTGTTCAATTACTTTGGCAAGCTCCTCAGATTGAGTAATATCAGCTGTATAATTATGAACATTTTCTTTTAGATAGGGCTTTATATCAATATTGATACAAATGGCATCAAAAGATAACAAAAAATCAATAATTGCACGACCTAATAGTCCATTACCGCCTGTTATTACAATAATTTTATTTGATAAATCATTCATTTCCTAAACATAGTTTTAAAACATCAATGGCTTCATTAATATTGTTCATTGGAGCTATTCCATTTTCTAAACAATGTAATACATATTTCAATTGCAGTGGATAGGTATCTATTAGTGTAGTTTTGGTTTCAAAAACTACTTCATTCTTATGATTTAAAATTTTTCCTGTCTTAAAATCAGCTATCCAAGTTTCATTTTCAAAGAGAATTTCAATTGTTCTTTTATAATCTCTTCGGTAATAATTTAAGGTTATGTTTACGGCAAAGGTTGGAAATTGAAATAAATATTGGACAAAATCAGGCGCATCAATTTTTAAACTTGAAACATTTCTAGTGACTGAATTTATTTTTGAAGGTTTACCAAATAACCAATAACTATAATCTATTTCGTGAATTAAATCGAGTTGAACTCCTCCTCCCATTTCAGAGTTTGCACTGTATACTTTTCTGAAATCTACATTAGGCCTCCAATCAGGAAGATAAGACCCGCAATAAATATTTACCTCGTTTACCTTATTTTTATTTTCTAAAATAGTCTGTTTCAAAAACTGAACCATGGGGTGAAAACGAAGATTGCATGCCACATAAGTGAATAATTTTTTATCCTCAATTTCTTTCAATAAATGATCGCTATTAGTAAGTGTATGTAATACTGGCTTTTCGATAAACATTGGTATCCCTAGTTTTGAAATCTTGTTAATAGTCTCAAAATGGGCCATTGTAGGGTTAGATATTATGCATAAATCAATGTTTGATGGTATATTTTCCCATTTAAAAATACTTTCAATCCCTTCTATTGTTTCTACATTTGGATTAAATCTTAATGCAAAAAATTTAAATGGTTGGTTTAATGTTTTTAAAGCCTGGATATGTTTTTTTGCAATTGAACCATACCCAATAATTAAAATGTTCATATTTTAAAATCCAATTTGTTTTCTTTTAATAAAAAGGATAAAAATTCAAAATCAAGCTCTTCATCTAAGTCAAAACAAGTGTGGTTTACTTCATAAATTAAGCTTTTATCCGTAAGTGTGGTTACATACCCTTTCTCAAAAAAAGACCTTCTATAAAAGTAAAACGAAGCGTTTAATTCGTATACTTTAGGTGCTGTTTGTCTGGATTTAATGGGTGTAATAGGTGTTTTAGAAACAGCATAATACCCATCTGCTTTTTGTTCAACCATATTAAAATATGGATTTTTATGGCCTGGACTTACAGAATAGAGATTGTTTGCATCAGCATCCTTTAAAATAATGTCGAAAGCCTCTTCTAAGTCTTGCAATGTTCTTAAAGGTGCAGTAACATCTAAGTCTAGTAAATAATCAAACTTAATTCCAGTTTTATTTTCTTGATATTCTAAAACATCTTTTAATGCATCTATTTTACCAGCAGTATCTGAAGCTAAAATTTCTGGCCTGATGTATTCCGTAGAAAGACCATAGTTCTCGCAAACTGCAATTATTTCTAAACTGTCTGTTGATAATGCAATAGTTGCATCATATTTCTCAGCAAATTTCTTTGCCGTTTCAATACTGTATGCAATTAATGGTTTACCATTTAATGGGCGAATATTCTTTCCTGGAATACCTTTAGACCCACCTCTAGCACATAGGGTAATTAATATTTTCACGAATTAAAATTTGATGTGATTAATGTCTTGTTGTGCTTTTGCAAAATCATCGTGTTTGCCTATGTCTAGCCAATATCCTAAAATTGGATAATGACTCACTTTGTGTGATGAGTTTATAAGCGATTCCATAAAATCAGTTGCATTGTAAAAACTGTTTTTAGGTATTTTGCTTATCAATTCTTTTTTAAACAGATAAATACCTGCACTAGAATAATATGTAAATGTTGGTTTTTCTTTGAAAGAAACAACGCAATCGTTTTCTGTTTCCAATACCGCATAGGGTACAGTTACATTATATGGAATTGTAGCAACAGCAAAGTCTGCTTTTTGTTCTAAAAAATACCTGAAAAAATCTTCGAAATCAATATTGGTTAGCAAATCGCTATTCATTACTAACACATAGTTATTCAAAAACTCTTCAACCATACTCACCGATCCAATTGTACCCAAAGGCTCGAATTCTTTAATGTATTTAATGGTCGAATCTTTGGATTTTCCATCTCCGAAATGTTCTTCAATAATGTGACTTAAATACTTAACTGTAATAGTAATGTTATCAATTCCAAAATCAATAAGTCTATCTATATTCTGTTCAATGATGGGCTTATCTCCTACAATCAACATTGGTTTAGGCAAAGTATCAGTTAATGGCCGAAGCCTCTCTCCTCTCCCTCCAGCCATAATTATAGCATCAATGGGTAATATTGATTTTTTCTCTTTAAGATTTATTAACTTTTTGATTTTCAAATTCTTATCAACAATTGGAATAACTTTAATGCTGCTCTTTTTCAGATCATCAATTATGTCAAGTGAATATTGACCCGCCAATAAATATCTAAAATTCGAGTTCATAAACTCACTTACAGGCATTTCAAGAGATTTGTTTTTTAACAATCCTCTTCTTATATCACCATCGGTAAGCGTTCCTACAAGTATATCCTTTGCATTTAAAACAAATATGGTTTGGTAATTTCCAAGCTTATTTAACTGTTCTAGCGCAAGTCGAATCGGGCTAGTTTCTGTTACAATAAAATTCATATTAGTTACCATGCTCGTTTTTTAGAATCGAAATAATTTTTTCAGCGGCAAATCCATTGCCATAAACACTTTCAAAGGCATCAAGGTTTACCCCCTCTGCTTTTTTAACAGCCTCAATAATTGCACGCTTTTCTACCACACAATCAACAATATTAGGCGTTTTTAACCTCCCTTTTTGCCTATCGCCTAAGTTAACCACTTTTTTTGGAAACCATGAAGCTTCTCCAAAGCCACTCGAAGTATTTCCGAGCAACAGGGAACAATAACTCATAACGGATAAATATCCAATTTGCCCGAAGTTTTCAACGCAAAACACACGTGAGTCTGTTTTAGAATAATCCACTATTTTTTCACGAATTAGATTTCCCATTGTATCCGCGTTTGGCATGGTAATAATATAGTTATACCCTTCTAACTCATTTAATGCTGCTAACAATTCAGTAATATAGACTTCGTTATTTTGATACGAAACCGTTTCAGGATGAAACGTGATTAACAAAAAAGGATCAGAAACGTTTACTTTAAAACGCTCTGTAATTTGTTCTTTCGACAATAAATTAGTTTGTCTTAAAGAATCGAAGCTTAAAGCTCCTACATTATAAACGTGTTTTTCAGAATCTATTAACGAAATTACTTTCTGCTTATAAGGCTCTGCGACTGTAAAATGAAATTCAGACATCAACGATAATCCGTGCCTATAAACATTATCTATTGCTCCTAAAGTAGTTTCTCCACCATGAATATGGGCAATCTTAATGCCAAATGGTATAGATGCTAAAGCTGCAGCATACATTTCATACCTATCCCCTAAGGCAATTATCAAATCGTAGTTGCCTTTTTTCCAAATATCAGTAAATCGAATTTGGGTTAATCCCATGGCAGTGCTAATAGCTTCAGGTGAATCTCCTAAAACTAATGATTCAACCACATCCGCAATTGGGAATCCATCTTTCTGAATCAAATTTATGGTTTCGCCATATAATTTTGAAGGATGTGTTCCAAAGGCGATAACATTAAGTTCAAAAAAAATGTCCTGATGTAATGCTGATAATAGGGGTTTATAAATCCCATAATCGGCACGAGAGCTTGTTAAAACGGCAACTTTCATTATTCGAAATCGCTCAGATTAAAAATATGATCTTTTTCAACATCGAATTTGAGTTTCCTGCCTAAAATATAATCCATCAACATAGGACTAATTCCAGATCCAGGTCTTTTCACTATTAAATCAGTTTCGTCAATTACTTTTCCAGCTTTTAAATCAGATGCTGCAAGTAAACTCTTGCGGGCAATTTCTTTGTTTTTTGCTTCTGAATTTGTCAGTTTTTTCAAGCCTGAGCCCAACGCCTTTTCAACGTTGCGTATACCTTGAACCATAGCAACCAATTCATCGGGCTCTAACGAGGCTAAATGATCTGGGCCCTCCATGGTTTTATCCAAAGTAATGTGCTTTTCAATTACTGTAGCCCCTAATGCGACTGCAGCTATTGGAATTTCTATTCCTAATGTATGATCTGAGTATCCAACTTTTACCCCAAAAGCATTGCCGATGGTATTCATTGCACGAAGATTTACATCGTGCATTGGAGTTGGATATTCTGTATTGCACTGCAAAACAGTTATATCATCAACAGATAAACCTTTTGAAATAAGCACATCTATCGTTTTTTCAATATCGCTTAAAGTAGCCATCCCCGTTGAAAAAACAACAGGCATTCCTAACGATGCTATTTTTTTTAAGTATGATAAATTGGTTATTTCACCAGAAGGGATTTTCCAAAAATCGACTCCCAAGTTGTGTAAAAAATCAATGCTTTCTAAATCAAATGCTGTGGATAAAAATTTGATTCCTATTGACTCAGCATGTTTTTTTAGTTCGATGTAATTTTCGGCAGTCAATTCCAGCGCTTTGATCATATCAAATTGCGAATCATTGTTACCTGTATTCGCAACTTGATATTCTGCTTTTTTTGCCGTTCTTGAAACTAAAAGCTCTGCTTTAAAGGTCTGAAATTTAACATAATCGCAACCCGCTTTTGCAGCAACATCTACAAGTTTTTTAGCTAAATTAATATCACCATTGTGATTAACTCCTGCTTCAGCTATAATACAAACTTTATTCATCCTACTAAATTTACTAAATCAATTATTGTTAAAAATGGCAATAGCTGACTAATCAGCTATTTTACCCTTACACTACTTGGTAAATTTACCAATCGGTCTTCAATCCATTGTGAATTTTCTAAACCGTCATCTTTGCAATGCTGAAACATTGGCAGCTTATTCATTAATGTCCAAACTGGCCTAGTCATCACTCCATTAGAATTGGTAAATTCTAAAAATTCATCTCTCTGTTCTTTATCTTTCAAGAATATAGCATTCAGCCAATAATTAGCTTTTGCATCTTTTGTTTCATCTTGAAATTGTATTCCTTTTGAGTTGAAAAAATTGCTATATAACTTAGCTAACTCTCTTTTATTGTCAAGGAAACCATCTAATTGTTCAATTTGAGCACAGGCAAGTGCTGCGTTCAAATTTGGACAACGGTAGTTATATCCGATATGCGTGTGAAAAAAATCCCATTTATGAGGTTGCTTGGCTTGGGTAGTTAGATATTTCCCCATTTTTCCAATCTCCTCATTGTTGGTAACAATCATTCCACCACCACCACAGGTTATAGTTTTATTACCGTTAAAGCTATAAGTCCCTAAAAGGCCAAATGTCCCTGTCTGCTTTCCTTGATAAGTACTTCCTAATGATTCAGCAGCATCTTCAATCAATTTGATTTTCCAAGTATTGCATACTTCAACCATTTTGTCAATAAAAACAGGAAATCCAAAAGTGTGCATAGGAACTACAGCAGCAATTTTTTGCTGGGTAGTTTTGTGATAGCACCCATCGGTTTTTACAATGGCATTTTCTTTTAAATAAGCTTCTAGTTTATCAGGACAAAGGCCAAGGGTTTCTTGGTTAACATCAATAAAAACTGGCTCAGCACCAATGTAACTGATAGCATTGCACGTAGCTATAAATGATAATGCTTGAGTTAAAACTAGATCGTTTCTTTTAACATCCGCTAAAATTAGGGACATGTGCAAAGCAGCAGTGCCATTAACACACGCAACTGCATATTTAGCGCCTGTGTAATCACGGATCATTTCTTCAAATCGATCTACATATTTACCCACAGATGATACAAATGTTGAGTCGATTGTATCTATTAGATAAGCCTTTTCGTTTCCTAAAAACCGTGGCTCATGTAGAGGAATAAACTCTGTTGTTTTGAATTGTTCCTGAACAAAGTTGACTACATCTTTAAACATTGTAGATATCTGTTTTGTAGCGTGATAAGTTTTCGGGCTTACTAAACCATTCTATCGTATGCTTTAAACCCTCTTCTAAACTGTATTTGCGTACCCAGTTGGTGTGTTGCATTAACTTTTCATTCGACCCCCAAAGGCGTTCTACTTCACTTTTCTCGGGACGTAAACGAATTTCATCAGATACAATTTTAGCGTTTGGATTAATTTGATTAATCAAGTTTTGCGCTAAATCTCCTACACTTATTTCTTCACTAGTTGCAATGTTCACTTCATGTCCGATTAACGTATCGCATTTAGCAATTTCTATAAAGCCTTCAACGGTGTCTTTTACATAAAGTAAATCGCGTGTAGGCGATAATGCGCCTAATTTTATTTCTTGTTTGCCAGCCAATAACTGGCTTATGATTGTTGGTATAACTGCACGAGCCGATTGTCTTGGACCAAATGTATTGAATGGTCTAACAATGGTAATTGGCGTATTGAAACTGCGGTAAAAAGATTCTGCAATATGATCCGCCCCAATTTTAGTTGCTGAATAGGGCGATTGACCTTGACGTGGATGCTTTTCATCAATAGGAACATACAAAGCAGTGCCATAAACCTCTGAAGTAGAGGTAACTAATACCTTTTCCACCCCTAAATCTTTAGCAGCTTGTACTATATTTAATGTGCCTTTTATGTTTGTATCAACATAGCTATCAGGTGAATGATAGCTGTATGGAATTGCAATTAAAGCTGCTAAATGAAAAACTACTTGGCAACCTTTCATTGCCTCTCTTACTCCATTTGGATCGCGAATATCGCCAGTAAAAACTTCAATTTGTTTCAGTTTTTCAGCAGAAAAAGTATCAAGCCACCCCCAGGTATTAAATGAATTGTAGTATGCAAAAGCTTTAACAATGCAACCTTCATCTAACAACCGTTCTACCAAATGGCTACCAATAAAACCATCAGACCCAGTAACTAATACTTTTTTTCCCTTTAATTCCATGTTAATAATTTAAATAATTTCTTGTGCTACTACTAAAAAATGAGGATTCAATAAATTGGGTTTATTATACTGTAATGGATTTGTAGTGCCAGCAATATAAACTCTGCCGCCAGCTGCCTCAACAACTGCTTGTGCAGCAGCCGTATCCCATTCCATAGTGGGTGCATATCTTGGATACAATGCCGCATTACCCTCTGCCAGTATCATGAATTTCAAAGAACTGCCCATGCTAACCATGCTTGGGTTCTTTAAATTACCAATAAAGGCTTCTGTTTCAGGGCTCATATGCGAACGCGATGCTACTACTTTCAACCCTTCATCCAACTTTGAAAAGGATAAACACTTGATTTCATTTTCGGCACCATTACTAATGCATTTTGCGCCTTGCCCATTAGAACCGTAATAAAGTTTATCTAAAACCGGTGCGTAAACAACACCAAAAATTGGTGTTCCATGCTCTATTAAGGCAATATTCACTGTAAACTCCCCATTGCGTTTAATGAACTCTTTAGTTCCATCTAATGGATCTACCAACCAAAAAATATCCCATTTTGAACGTTGTTCAAAAGGTATATCACGGCCTTCTTCGCTGAGAATCGGGAAAGGTGTTTTTTCTAAAAAAGAACATATAACGTTATGAGCTAATTTATCCGCCTTTGTTAAAGGAGAATCATCGCCTTTAATCTCGATTGAAAAATCGCTGCTATTATAAACCTCTAAAATAACCTTACCTGCTTCTTTTGCAGCTTCGATAGCGTTTGGGAACCAATGGTTATGCAACATATTATATAATCATTCCGGCAGCTACCGTTTCATTGGTTGCTTCGTCCACTAAAATCAACGATCCTGTTATTCTGTTTTTACGGTACGAATCAAAGAATAAAGGCGCAGTAGTACGTAAACGTACTCTGCAAATATCATTCATATTAATTTCAATATCGTCTGTTACTCTGTTTTGAGTGCTGATATCAATTTTATATACAACCTCTTTAATCATAGCCTTCACTTCACGTGAAGTATGACGTAAAACGTATTTACTTGTTAAAGAAAGCTTTTTATTATTTAACCAACACAGCATTACTTCAACATCTTGTGTGTTTTCAGGCTGATTGTTAACGCGTACAATCATATCGCCACGGCTAATATCTATCTCGTCTTCTAAGCAAATAGTTACAGACATTGGCGCGAAGCATTCTTCGATAGGCCCTTCAAAAGTATCTATTTTAGATATTTTTGAAGTAAAACCAGATGGCAATACTGCAACCTCATCGCCTACTCTAAATATTCCGCTACCAACTCTACCAGCATATCCACGATAATCGTGATTATCAGTAGTATGAGGGCGAATTACATATTGAATAGGGAACCGTGCATCGATGTGGTTGTTATCGCTTGCAATATGAATATGCTCTAAAAGGTACATCAATGTTGGACCTTCGTACCAAGGCATTTTTGTTGACCTGTCAACCACATTATCGCCAACTAAAGCGCTAATCGGCACAAAACGAATGTCGTTGATTTCAAGTTTTGCAGCAAACTGAGTATAATCTGCAACAATTTTATCAAATACTTTTTCGTCATAATCTACCAAATCCATTTTATTAACACACACTACAACGTGCGGTATTTTTAACAGAGATGCAATAAAAGAGTGTCTCCAGGTTTGCTCAATAATTCCTTTTCGAGCATCTACTAAAATCAATGCAAGATTAGCAGTTGAAGCTCCAGTAACCATGTTACGTGTATATTGAATATGGCCTGGTGTATCTGCAATAATAAACTTACGTTTAGGTGTTGCAAAATAGCGGTACGCTACATCAATGGTAATTCCTTGTTCACGTTCAGCTTTCAAACCATCCGTTAACAAAGATAAATCTACATGCTCAAGGCCTTTTCTTTCGCTAGTTTCTTTAATAGCCTGCATTTGATCTTCAAAAATCGATTTTGAATCATAAAGCAATCTACCAATCAACGTACTTTTTCCGTCATCAACGCTACCAGCAGTTGTGAAACGTAAAAGCTCCATATTTAAATAATCGTTATTCGATGTCATTTTCTCTAATTTAAAAGTACCCTTGTTTTTTGCGATCTTCCATTGATGTTTCAGAACGCTTATCGTCTGATCTTGTTCCACGTTCTGTTTGGCGTGATGCTGAAACTTCAGCTATAATATCATCTAATGTAGATGCTGTTGATTCAACTGCACCTGTGCAAGTCATATCTCCAATTGTTCTAAAACGAACAATTTTCTTTTCAATTTTTTCTGAATCACGAAGTGACATGAAATCTGAATAAGCTAACAATTGGTTATCTCTTTCAAATACTTCTCTTTCGTGTGTAAAATATATCGATGGCATTGGAATGTTCTCTAATTTGATATACATCCAAACATCCATTTCTGTCCAATTACTTATTGGGAATACACGGAAATTTTCACCAACGTGTTTTCTGCCGTTAAACAAATTCCACAACTCAGGGCGTTGGTTCTTAGGATCCCACTGTCCAAACTCATCTCTGTGAGAGAAAAATCTTTCTTTTGCACGTGCTTTTTCTTCGTCTCTACGAGCGCCACCCAAGCATGCGTCAAACTTATACTTTTCGATTGTATCTAAAAGGGTATTGGTTTGTAATGCGTTTCTAGAAGCATTAAACCCTTTTTCTTCTATAGAACGACCAGAATCGATTGCATCTTGAACCGAACCAACAATTAATTGAGCGCCAATTTCTTTTACTAAATTGTCGCGGTAATCTAATGCTTCTTGGAAGTTATGACCGGTATCAATGTGAACTAATGGGAACGGTATTTTAGCTGGTGAAAATGCTTTTCGTGCTAAATGGGTAACTACAATAGAATCTTTACCGCCTGAAAAAAGCAATGCAGGTCTTTCGAACTGTGCAGCAACTTCTCTTAATATAAATATCGATTCAGCTTCTAATTCTCTTAAATGATTCAAATAATAACTTCTCATTATTTTATTGTTTTTAGTTTGGGCAAAATGCTTTGTAAAATTTGATCCAAAGATTCTTCTATGGACTGCTTATATGTTGGTATTGAAATGTCTGGGGAAGTAGGGATTTCAAAGGGCGAACTAATTCCTGTAAAATGAGAAATTTCGCCTGCTCTAGCTTTTCTATAAAGCCCTTTAACATCTCTTTTTTCACACTCTTCAACAGGGCAATCAATGTAAATCTCATAATAATCGCCTTCTGAAAAAAGCGATTTTAAAGTATTTCTTTCTGTTTCAAAAGGGGTTATAAATGCAGTAATTACAACTATTCCAGCATCAACCATAAGTTTGGCAACTTCACCAATTCTTCTGATATTCTCTTTACGATCTGTATCGTTAAAAGTTAAGTCTTTGTTTAAACCAGACCTAACATTATCGCCATCCAAAATATAGGTATTGACGTTACGTTTATACAGCTCTTGTTCTAATAAATTTGCCAAAGTAGACTTTCCTGAACCGGATAAACCAACAAGCCAAATTACAAAAGAGGCATGCTGCTTTTGGGTATTTCTATCTCCTTTATCTATCACATGATTGTGTGGAATGATATGTAGTTTCTCGCTTTGCATTAAACTTTATAATAATTTCTATACCAGTCTACAAACTTACTAATCCCATCAGAAATATTAGTGTTGGGCTTATAACCTGTTACTTTTTCAAGCTTACTGGTATCAGCAAATGTTACAGGTACATCGCCAGCTTGAATTGGAGATAACCTCAAATTAGCTTTAATGTCGGTTTTATGCTCAATTGCCGCAACAAAATCCATCAATTTAACTGGCGAACTGTTGCCAATATTAAATAAACGATATGGTGCAGAACTTATAGAAGGGTCGGGCTTTGCAGTATCAAAATCTTCATTTCCAGAAGGAACATTATTTAAACTTTGATAAATACCTTCAACAATATCACCAATATACGTAAAATCGCGTTCCATTTTACCAAAATTAAACACTTCGATTTCTTTATTGGCTAGAATATCTCTGGTAAACATAAATAAAGCCATATCTGGTCTACCCCATGGGCCATAAACCGTAAAAAAGCGTAAGCCTGTTGTTGGAATACTAAACAAGTGAGAATACGTATGTGCCATTAATTCGTTACATTTTTTACTTGTGGCGTATAACGATATTGGATGATCCGTATGGGAAGATTCAGAAAACGGAATATTAGTATTTAGACCATAAACTGAAGAACTTGAAGCATATAATAAGTGCTTTATAGGGTATTTCCGACAAGCTTCTAAGATGTTTAAAAAACCAACTATGTTGCTGTCTAAATAAGCATCTGGATTAGTAATTGAATATCTTACACCAGCCTGCGCAGCTAAATTAACAACAAAATCAAATTTGTTAGTTTCAAAAATACCCATTAAGGTGTTTTTATCTTCAATATTGACTCTGTAAAACTTATTATTTGGAATGGTTAACTCTCCATTTAAGGGGAAATTAACATCTATTTCAAATCCTTGATTCCTCAAGCGATTAATTTTCAACTCGGTATCGTAATAATCATTTAGCGAGTCAATCCCAACCACCTGAAAACCTTCTTGCAAAAGTTTTTTTACCAGATGATGGCCAATAAATCCAGCAGATCCTGTTACCAGTACTTTCATTTGTTACAGTCGGGCATCCACTGCCTCTTTATCTAAAACTGATTTTACATCGTAAACCACACCATCATTTTCAAGAAATGATTTGATGTCAAACTTCTCAAACTGATTGTGTGCCACAGCCAAAATAACTGCTTGATATTTTCCAGTTGGTGCCTTTACCAGTTCAACCCCGTACTCGTGTTTAACTTCAGTTGCATCAGCATAAGGATCATAAATATCCACTTTCATTCCAAACTGATCCAATTCATTTACGATATCAATAACCCGTGAGTTTCTGATATCAGGGCAATTTTCTTTAAAAGTAAATCCTAGAACTAATACTCTAGAGCTATTAACTTTATGATCCTTCTGAATCATCAACTTAACCACTTTATTGGCTACATAAACTCCCATCATGTCGTTTATTCGTCTACCTGAAAGAATAACTTGGGGGTTATAGCCTAATTCTTCCGCTTTATAAGTCAAATAATATGGGTCAACTCCTATACAATGACCACCTACTAAACCGGGTTTGAAACTCAAAAAATTCCATTTAGTACTTGAAGCCTTTAGCACCTCCATGGTATCAATATTCATTTTATCGAATATTAATGCTAACTCATTTACAAATGCTATATTAATATCTCTTTGGCAGTTTTCAATTACCTTAGCAGCTTCTGCAACTTTTATTGATTGCGCCTTATAGGTTCCAACCGTAATAATGCTTTTATAAAGCTGGTCTACTTTTTCAGCTGTTTCAGGGTTAGATCCAGAAGTGATTTTTACTATTTTGGTTACAGAGTGTACCTTATCGCCTGGATTAATTCTTTCTGGAGAATACCCACAGAAAAAGTCAACATTAAACTTTAGTCCAGAGTGTTTTTCTAAAATGGGAACACAATCATCTTCAGTACATCCAGGATAAACTGTTGACTCATATATTACAATGTCACCCTTTTTTAAATAAGAACCCACCATTGCACTCGCTTTAATCAGCGGGTTAAGATCGGGTCTCTTATTTTTATCAATAGGAGTTGGAACAGTCAGAATATAATAATTTGCATTTCGTAAATCTTCAGGGTTTGAAGAAAAGCTCAAATATTTTACACTTTTTAGTTCATCAGGTTCAACTTCAAGTGTTCTATCTATACCATTTTTAAGTTCATGAATTCGTAATTCATTGATGTCAAAACCTAAAGTCGCTTTGGTTTTGCCAAACTCCACTGCTAGTGGCAGTCCAACATAACCTAATCCAATAATTGCAATACTATCCATCCCTATTTCTTCTTTTTGAAGATATTAAATACATCTAAAATACTTGACTTTTCTTTTTCTTCATCGTCATCATAATATCCGTAGCCGTAACCATAACCATAACCATATCCATAACCATATCCATAACCATATCCATAACCATAACCATAACCATAACCTGTCTTGGTTGAATAATCGTTTAACACTAAGCCGATATCTTTAATGTTGCCCATTTCATACTGGTTATTAATATAAGACAACAATTCTTTGAAAGTATAATTTTGACGAGTAACGTATATTGTTAAATCCGCATATCTAATCAATTCAAACGAATCCGATACAATTCCGCCTGGAGGTGAGTCCAATATTACGTAATCAAATTCAGATTTTAGTTCATTGAGCAAATCTGAAAATTCTGTTTTTAACAATAATTCTGATGGGTTTGGAGGAATTGGGCCAGCAGAAATAAAGTAGAGATTATCGTACTCAGTTTTTAACAATATGTCTTCCTTTTTAGATTTCCCTATCAAATACGTTGTTAAACCAACGTTATTCGTGAAACCAAAGTCTGCGAATAACTTTGGCTTTCTCAAGTCAACCCCTAAAAGGACAACACGTTTTCCGGTTAATGCCAACACCGAAGCTAAATTCATGGAGCAAAACGTTTTACCCTCTCCAGAAATACTTGATGTAATTAATATAATCTTATGATCTTCTTTACCAGCAAAATATTGCAAGTTTGTTCTAATTGACCTAAAAGATTCAGAAACAGCCGACTTAGGATTGTTTTGAACAACCATTGAAGAGTTCTTGTTATTATGTCCAATAACTCCTAAAATTGGTATTGAAGATAGATTAGCCAAATCTTCAACATTTCTAATTTTAGTGTTCATCATTTCTCCTGCTTGAATCACCATAATTGGCAACATTAAACCAAGCAATAATGCTATAATATAGTTTAATAACTTATTAGGATAAATTGGACCAGTAATTTTAGCAGAATCTACAATAACGTTATCAGGTGTATTAGAAGCTTTCGCAATGCCAGCTTCAGCTTTTTTCTGTAGTAGATAAAGGTATAAATTCTCGCTAAGTTTGAATTTACGTTCTAAGCTTAACAAGTTCCTTTGCGTTGTCGGTAGTCCAGTTAATAATCCTTCATACTTATTCATGCGCTTATCAATTTCAGTTAAAGCGATTTTAGAAGAATTAATCAAACCTGTTAAGTTATCGATTAAAGATCTTTTGGTTATATCAATTCTAAGTTCTTGATCTTTATAAAGCGGGTTTTTTTCAGTAATTGTTAATTTACCCGTTCTATTTTCGTTATACAATTGCATTAATTGTAGAATCAAATTATTTAAAACTTGATCTTGTATTCCGATAGCAGAAGGAGCTACAATGTTTGAAATGTCTTTATTTCTTTGAACGTATTCTAAAATATACTTATAATAATTATACTTTATTTGTTCCAACGTTTTTTGCGATTCTATATCAGATATTTTTGATAAAGATTGGGTTGCTTCAATTGCAAGATCAGTAACCTTAAATTTTTTCTTATATGCTTCTAATTGAGATTCAACCACAAATAATGAATCTGTAATCTCATTTAATTGCTGATTAATAAAATATATTGTATTGATTACTATTTGATTTTTCTCTTCAAGTCCTCTATTAATATAGTTATTTGATAAGGTATTAATATAAAGTGCTTCTTTTTGTGGAACAGTGCCCTCCATGGATAGTTCTAAAATAGAAGACGTTTTAGTGGTTTGATTGACCTTAATTTTAGCCAGGTATTTTTTTACTAAAGCTTCTAAAGAGGTAAAAGTAAATTTTACGGATCTAAATATTTCAACTTGAAAGGGCTTATCTGGCACATAATTAACTTTAAATTTATAATGCTCTCCTTCTAAATATTCACCAAACTTAAATATTCCGCCTCTAAAGCCTTTGGGTGCTTTATTTATTACCTTAAATTGATTTTGAACGTCATATAAAATTCCATCTTCAAAGTTAGTTTCAATCTTAAATGTGTTTTTGTTTATAACAGTAATAAAATAAAAACAATTAATAACCTGTAAATGAGAGCTATCAATCTCAACCGTTATTGGTGATAAATTAAATATTTCATTGTCTTTAACATTTCCATCTGAGAAATAAGAAACTCCTAGATCTAACGATTTAATTGTTTTTTCTGCAATGTCATACGACCTTAAAACACCAATTTCATTATCAATATTTTTTTGAGCACTCAGTAATTCTAACGAAGACATAAAATCTTCTGCACCAGACATATAATTCGTGTTATCACGTATTAATAACGTAGACTTTATATTGAAAATTTGTGTAGAATACCTGTTAAATAAAAAGGCCAATGAAAAGCAAAAAATTATACTCAACAAGAAAAAAGGCCAAACCGATACATATCTAAATATATATTTTTTAATATCGATACTTTCTTCTTTAAATAAATTTGTAGCAATAGAGTCTTGCTTTTTTGAATTTGAAGTAGAGCTCATATTGTTATTTTTTCGTAATGTTTACAAATAATAAAACTACAGTTAATACAGATGCAAACGCCTGTAAAGTATTTATTGCAGATAAACCAGCACCAAATTCTCTAACCTTCATAGGTGGAACATAGATTATATCGTTAGGTTGCAGAAAATACATGGGCGATTTTATCAAATCAACTTTGGTCAGGTCAATGGTATGAACTTTCACCCCTTCAGGATATTGGCGAATAATTGCAACATTTTTTCTATTACCTATCAAATTAATGTCTCCACAACTCGATAAAGCTTCGAAAATAGTTACTTGATTTTGAAACAAAACAAATCGACCAGGTACTTTAACTTCTCCTAAAACAGAAAACTTTAATCCAGCATACCTAAAGATTACTAAAGCGCTCTTAAAGTACTCATTTACACTCAATTGTGTTTTTTCTTTTGCTTCAAGAATGGTTAATCCAAGCACATTAATTTTACCTATAATCGGAATTTCAATTTCTCCTTTTGCATCTACCACATAAGAGTTGATATAAAAAAGAACCTCAGCATTGGCTCCACCAAATCTCATATCCTGCGACATCGTATTAAATATAGATGTTGCTTTCTCATCGTTTGATCTAATACTTATATATAGGATGTCGTTTACTTGCAAACGATAACTAAAACGATTCAATATTAAATCTGTAGAATCTACTGATGGTTTACCGTTTACATTCGACTGCAGATAAACAATTTTTTTGTTACTAATGCAACTACTTACTGATAAGACACATAAAAGTCCTAATAGCAATATTTTTATTCTCGATCTACGCATTAAAATAATTTAGGTACCAATCAATCGTCATTTCTAATTTTTCATCAAACTGCATTGATGGTTTCCATCCTAGTTCAGCCTGCAACTTTGTAGAATCTATTGCATATCGCAAGTCATGTCCTTTTCTATCCGTTACATATGAGATCAAAGAAGCAGATTCTCCTTGCTTTCTTTCTAATTTCTTATCTAATATTGCACACATTTTATGCACCAATTCAATGTTTTGCCATTCGTTATGCCCCCCCACATTGTAGGTTTCGCCAACTTGTCCTTTGTGAAAAATCAAATCAATAGCTTCTACATGATCTTGTACAAATAACCAATCTCTAATATTTTCGCCTTTTCCATAAACAGGAATTGGTCTCATATCAATAATTTGCTTAATTACAACCGGTATTAACTTTTCGGGATATTGATTTGGGCCATAGTTATTCGAACAGTTCGAGATAACTACAGGTAATTTATATGTATGGAAATAAGCTCTTACTAAATGGTCGCTACTTGCTTTTGATGCAGAATAGGGCGACCTAGGATCGTAAGCGGTAGTTTCATGGAAAAGCCCTTCAGCTCCAAGTGATCCATATACTTCATCGGTCGAAACATGATAAAACATATGATCTTCTCGAGAGTACCCTTCGCCCCATGAAATGCTTGCAGCTTGTAGTAAACAGGCTGTACCCATAACGTTGGTCTGAATAAATTCAAACGGATTTGAAATTGAGCGGTCTACATGAGATTCTGCTGCAAGGTGCATTACGTCTGTTATTTCGTATCTCCTAAAAGTTTCAAGAACAAAATCATAATCGCAAATATCTCCTTTTACAAATCTATAATTAGAACTTAATTCAATTTCTGCAACGTTAGCCAAATCTCCAGCGTACGTTAATTTGTCAAAATTAACAATTGTATAGTTTGGGTATTTATTTACCAAATGTTTTACTAAATGGCACCCAATAAACCCTGCTCCTCCAGTAACTAAAATATTCTTTTGATTCAAACTCATTTTATTCTTTTTACTTCTAATTCAGATACCAACAAATATTCTTGTCCGCTTTCAGGACAAACAGCAATATTTTTTTCATCAAAATTTAAACGGTGGCCAAATTCACTCATCCAACCAATTTGCTTGCCTGGATTGCCAACAATTAACGCAAATGCAGGAACATATTTTGTAATTACAGTACCTGCCCCAATAAAGGCAAATTCACCGATATCGTTTCCACAAACAATGGTTGCGTTTGCGCCTATACTTACTCCTCTTTTTACTCGAGTTGTAGCATATTCGTTTTTTCTATTTACTGCACTTCTTGGATTTATTACGTTGGTAAAAACCATTGATGGCCCTAAAAAAACATCGTCTTCACAGGTAACTCCAGTGTATATGGATACATTGTTTTGAATTTTTACATTTTTACCTAATATCACATTTGGAGAGACTACTACATTCTGACCAATGTTACAATTTTCGCCAATTTCACAATTTGACATTATATGCGAAAAATGCCAAATTTTGGTTCCTTTTCCAATATTGCAGCCCTCATCTATAAAGGCAGATTCATGCGAAAAATATTCTTTAGTTTCTGTATTATAGCTCATGCTCAATTTTAAATAATTTATCCTCAGGTAAACTCTTAAAGTATTCGTATGTAATTCTCAATCCTTCTTCTCTTGATACGGTTGGCTCCCATTTAAGTAGATGCTTTGCCAACGTAATATCGGGCTGCCTTTGCTTAGGATCATCTACAGGTAACGGATTTAAAACAACTTTTTGATTTGTTCCTGTAAGTTTAATAATCTCGTTTGCAAACTCTAAAATAGTAATTTCATCAGGGTTTCCGATATTTACTGGCATTGCGTAATCGCTTAATAATAAGCGATATATTCCTTCAACCAAATCATCTACATAGCAGAATGACCGGGTTTGAGATCCATCTCCAAAAACCGTTAAATCTTCTTTTCGCAAAGCTTGCCCGATGAATGCAGGCAACGCTCTCCCATCATTTAATCGCATTCTAGGACCATAGGTGTTAAATATGCGAACAATTCGTGTTTCAACACCGTGATACGTATGGTAAGCCATAGTTATCGCTTCTTGAAAACGTTTAGCTTCATCATAAACTCCTCTAGGACCAATTGGGTTTACATTACCCCAATAATCTTCTTTTTGAGGATGTACTTGTGGGTCTCCATAAACTTCAGATGTAGAAGCTACTAAAATTCTTGCATTTTTTGCTTTAGCTAATCCTAATAAATTATGTGTTCCTAGGGATCCTACTTTCAAAGTTTGAATCGGAATTCTTAAATAATCAATTGGACTTGCTGGCGATGCAAAATGTAATATATAATCTAATTCACCTGGTACACTTACGTATTTTGAAACATCGTGGTGATAGAATTCAAAGTTTTTAAGTTTAAAGAGATGGGCTATATTATCTATATCACCTGTAATTAGATTATCCATACCAATTACATAGTATCCTTCTTTAATAAATCTATCGCACAAATGTGAGCCCAAAAAACCAGCTGCACCCGTAATTAGCACTCTCTTCATGATAAATGAATTTCGTTTCTTCCCATGCAGTTATAGTAGAATCCCTCTTCTTGCATTTGGTGCAAATCAAATAGGTTTCTTCCATCAAAAATCACTCTGTTTTTCAGACGATTTGCAATTTCACTGAAATCTGGCGATCTAAACAGCGCCCATTCAGTAACAATAATCAAAGCATCTGCACCATTTAATGCATCGTATTCGTTTTCAGTAAGTGTAATTCTGTCGCCAAATTGCTTCCGTATATTCTCCATCGCTTCTGGGTCGTAGGCACTAACTGTTGCCCCTTTTTCCAATAAAGCCTCCATAATATAAATAGCTGGAGCTTCGCGGATATCGTCTGTATTTGGCTTAAAGGCTAAGCCCCACAACGCAAAATGCTTTCCTTTTAAATCCCCTTTAAAGTACTTTTCTAATTTATCAACAATAATGGTTCGTTGCTTTTCGTTAACCTCCATCACCGATTTAAGCACTTTAAATTCATAGTTGTTATCTGCTGCAGTTTTTGCTAATGCCTTAACATCTTTAGGAAAACAACTTCCACCGTATCCTACACCTGGGAACAAAAATCTTTTACCTATACGGGTATCCGAACCAATCCCTAAACGAACCATATCAACATCTGCGCCAACAAGTTCGCACAGATTTGACACTTCGTTCATGAAGGTAATTTTTGTTGCTAAAAATGCATTTGCAGCATACTTAGTCATCTCTGCAGAACGTTCGTCCATGAAAACCATTGGGTTTCCTTGTCGAATATAGGGTGCATATAGCCTTTCCATATATTCTTTAGCCCTATCAGAAGATGTTCCTACAACAACCCTGTCTGGCTTTAAAAAATCTTCAACGGCAACGCCTTCGCGTAAAAACTCCGGATTTGAAACAACGTCAAATTCAACTTTTGCATTTTTAGCTATTGCATTTCTTACTAAATCTGCAGTACCAACAGGAACTGTAGACTTATCTACAATGATTTTATAATCAGTAATTATTTTTCCAATCTCTTCTGCAACATTCAAAATATAAGATAAATCAGCAGATCCATCTTCGTTTGGAGGTGTTGGAAGTGCTAAAAATATGATATCCGCAACATCAATAGCGCTCTTCAAATCGGTAGTAAACTCTAATCTGTTTTGCTGTATGTTTTTATGAAATAATGACTCTAGACCAGGCTCATAAATTGGAATGATCCCTGACTTTAATTTTTCAACTTTTGCTTTATCTATATCAACACAAATTACATGATTACCTGTTTCAGCAAAACATGTTCCTGTAACTAAACCTACGTATCCGGTTCCAACTACTGCTAATTTCATTTTCTAATTATTAAGCGATAAACTCTAAAATTGAATTAATTATATATGCTTGTTGCTCATCTTCCATTTCGGTATGAATTGGCAATGAAAACACGACTTCACAAAGTTTTTCTGTTAAAGGCATTGAGCCTTTGGGATACTTCTCGTCCATGTATGCCTTCTGATAATGCAAAGGAATTGGATAATATATCATCGAAGGAATGTCGCGACTTGCTAAAAATTCGCGAAGGGCTGCTCTATCAACTCCGTTTAATTGCATCGTATATTGATGAAAAACATGTGTTGAATTCTTTGCTCTTACAGGCGTAGTAATTTTATCAGTATGTGCAAATGCTACATCATATGTATCTGCAACTTTTCTACGACTTGCACTGTATTGGTCAAGTAATGGTAATTTAACACGTAAAATTGCAGCTTGAATAGAATCTAGCCGTGAATTTACTCCAATCTCATCATGCACATATTGAACAGATTGGCCGTGATTTGCCATCATCCTAATTCTTTTTGCCAATGTATCATCGTTGGTAAAAAGAGCACCACCATCTCCATAACATCCTAAATTTTTAGAAGGGAAAAATGAAGTTGCGCCAATTGTGCCCATGGTTCCTGCTTTTACAACAGTTCCGTTTGAGAAAGTATAATCTGCCCCAATTGCTTGAGCGGTATCTTCAATAACATATAAATTGTATTTCTCTGCAATTTTTAGAATAGACTCCATGTCAGCGCATTGACCGTATAAATGCACAGGTACTATAGCTTTTGTTTTTGGAGTTATTGCATCCTCAATTGCAGCTGGATCAATGGTATAAGTATCTTGATTTACCTCTACTAGAACTGGTTTTAATTTCAACAATGCAATTACCTCTGCCGTAGCTACATATGTAAAGCTTGCTGTAATAACTTCATCTCCTGGTTGCAAATCAAGTGCCATCATTGCAATTTGTAGCGCATCGGTGCCATTAGCACAAGGAATTACGTGATTTATATTTAAGTAATCTTCAAGTTCTGATTGAAATGCTTTAACCTCAGGACCGTTAATAAAAGCTGCAGATTTCACTACATTCAGTATTGCAGCATCCATTTTGTCTTTTATTTGTTCGTATTGGCCAACGAGGTCAACCATCTGAATTTTCTTCATTCAAAAGTATTATTGTGCGAAAATAAAGATTCACATCCAATTAATTGTAATTTTGGCATATTATAATATTATTACGGGATTGACATTATATGAAACAAAACATTAAATTGTCATTAATTCTTTTGGGGATTGGCTTAATTCCAAAAAGTTTTATTTTTGCTCAAACAAATCCTATAGGAAATCCTATAAAACTTCATCTTGTTGAAATCGAAGCTGGATTAAACCAACCTACTAAAGACCTCGCTCAAAGGTTTGGATATTTTACATCCGTTGGCCCAAAATATACTTATAAAACAAAAACAAATTGGAACATATCTCTAGCTAGTTCATACCTTTTTGGAAACCAAATTAAAAACGAAGACCCCATTTCATTACTAAGAAGCAGTAGCTCAGATTTAATAAATGAGGGTGGAACATTAAGTAAAGTAAATATTTTCCTTAATGGATTTCAGTTTAATCTAGGATTCGGCAAAACGCTACCACTTTTTGGGCCTAACAAAAATTCAGGACTTCATTTAGAAACTAGTCTTGGATATATGACTTATAATTATAGATTTAAAGTAAATGACGGTTCCATTCAAATGTTAACTGGAGAGTATAAAAAAGGTTTTGATAAATTAACAGGAGGCGTTTTATGGGGAAATTCGGTAAGCTATTTGCATTTAAGTAATAACTCTAGGGTTAATTACAAAATTGGTATTTTCTACAATATTGGATTTAATAAAAGCCAACGGAGTTACTTTTATAACGATAATAAATCTGGAAATGTTAATAGAAACGATCAATTTATTGGCTTGAAACTCAGTTGGATTTTACCTTTGTATAAACGTTCCGAAAACGATTTCTTATTCTATTGATACATTTAATCTACAATTTCTCCATTTACCTTTACTCAATTTTAACAAAAATAGCGGCTATTTGGAACGATAAAGCAAAAAAACGGATCCTAGGAATCAAAGATTTACATCAGTTATATAAAAACCCGAAACCAATTCAACCCGTAATTTGGTTTCATTGCGCTAGCCTAGGAGAATTTGAACAAGGCAGAACCATAATTGAACTTTATCGTAAAAATCATCCAGAACACTTTCTGCTTCTCACCTTTTTTTCTTCATCAGGTTATGAAGCAAAAAAAAATTATCCGATTGTTGATTTAGTAACTTATTTACCATTTGATATCCCTTCACAAGCACAAGATTTCATTACCTATTTTAATCCCAAAATTGGAATAATAATCAAATATGAATTGTGGTGGAATATTATTGAGAAAGCTAAAGAAAGTAATTGTAAACTGTATTTAGTATCTGCTAAACTAAGCCCCTCTTTTTATAACCGCTTAATTAACAGAAAAATACTTTCATTTTTTGACACAATTTTTTGTCAGGATAAAATAACTGAAAAAATATGTTTGGATGCTGGATGTATAAACGTTTTAGTTGAAAAAGATACCCGTTACGATAGGGTATTTGAAATTTCAAAATCATCCTATGAAAATGAAATTATCGAAAATTTTATCAACAATAAACCTGTTATAATTGCTGGAAGTGTTTGGTTAAAAGATGTATTAATTTTATCTGAAGCATTCAAGAATCCTAAACTCTCACAATATCAATGGATAATTGCGCCTCATGAAATAGACCCTGAGAATCTAGAAGAGATAAAAAAAACAATTTCAATAAATTCGTGCTTTTACTCCAAAACAGAAACAGGTAGTAGAGTTTTGATAATAGACAATATTGGAATGTTATCAAAAATTTACAGGTATGCTCATATTTGTTTTATTGGTGGTGGTTTTGACAATGGAATACATAATACATTAGAAGCCGCTGCATATGGCAAACCCATAATATTTGGCCCTAAATTCTCCAATTTCATTGAAGCTAAATTACTTATAAAAAATAATGCTGGATTTTCAATTAAAAATTCTTCAGAATTTGAAAAAATAATCCTTGAATTGACAGAAAATATTTTAAAATATAAAAATGCATGCAAAAATTCAACCGAATTAGTAATCAACAACTTAGGTGCAAGTTTTAGAATTCTGAATACAATTAATAATTAACAAAATCTTCTAAACACATACTTGAAAAACTCAGTAACTGCTGACTCATCTTTGTCTTTAAAAAGCTTTTGATTTAAATTATTATCAATATATGAGTCAACTTCTTCTAAAGTTGTAAATAAATCAATTTCATCCACTACAGATGCAAAAAGCTCAAAATCATCGTTAAATAAGTTCTTTATAAATCTAAACTTATCATTTAATGGAATTGCTTTTTTTATTGAATCAATTTTAGATGATTTTAATTGTTGATATTCATCTGAAGCATTATGCACTATAAATTCATTAATTGAAAAAGTTTCAATATTGAAATTTGCGAACAACTCCTCTGTTTCAATTGCTCCTTCATTAATGAAATTGCCCTCTTCGTTTATAGGTTCATCATTAATACTATCTACGGCTATTTCTTCTATTATGACTTCTTCATTAACTTGATTATCATTAACAAATACCAACAAATCCTCAATTTTATTTTCTATCTCCATTACTTTTGAAACAGATTCATCTTCAATTGGACTAATGTCTTCCATTATTTCAGGTTCATTATTTGTTTCTAAAATGGAAACCTCTTCAACTTTATAATTTTGTTCAAAATCATCAAAACTATTTTCACTAGGGAATTCAACATTAGTACTATCAAATGATATGTTCTCCATGTTGATATCATTAAACAACTGATTAGTTCTTAAAGGCTCTCTATCAACATCCTGTATAGTTTCTATTGGTATATCAGAAATGACATCATACAATTCTCTCATAGCATTCTTTAAACTATCCACATCTAAACGAGGCATAGCTCCATACATAATGTATTGCTGTAAGCCATCTGTTATTTTTTCTAACAAATCTATTGATCGGGTTTGCTTATTTTTGTCCATCTTTAAAAACTTAAAAGCTAAATTACATTTTTATGTTTGTCGAACCCATTAATCATAAATTAAATAAAAAAGGGTGGATTGAAGTCATTTGTGGTTCGATGTTTTCTGGCAAAACAGAAGAATTAATACGAAGATTAAGAAGAGCAAAAATTGCGAATCAACGTGTAGAAATATTTAAACCAAATATTGATACAAGATATAGTGAAAACGATATCGTTTCTCATAATCAAACTTCTATCCCCTCAACACCTGTAGATTCTTCAAGAACAATTTTATTGTACTCTAATGATGTAGATGTAATTGGAATAGATGAGGCACAGTTTTTTGATGAGGGCATTGTTGAAGTTGTAAAGGAGCTTGCAAATAAAGGAATCAGAGTAATTGTTGCAGGTCTAGATATGGATTTCAAAGGAAACCCATTTGGTTCAATTCCAAATCTAATGGCTATAGCAGATTATGTAACCAAAGTAAATGCAATTTGTGTTGTGTGTGGAGACCCATCGTTATTTTCATACCGAAAAATCGAACGAAGTGAAACTGTTTTACTTGGAGAAAAAGACAGCTATGAACCAAGGTGCCGAAGATGTTATCATATGTAAATAAATAAGGAGACTCTAATGTCTCCTTATTTATTTAAATCATTTGAGAATTAATACTCCCAAAGAGCTTGTTCAAAATCTACTAAACGATACTTAATTCTATCAGATTCTTTTAACGCTTCTGCGCCAATAGCATAATCCTGAATTCTTTCGTCTCTAACATTAGATTCCTTATAAATATAGCTTCCAAATAGGCGCTTTATAAAAAAATCATCATAAGAAAGCTTAGCTGCATCATTTTTCCAATTAAACACCTGTGTATTTGACAATAAGCTTCTAATTGCAGGATAATAAACCCAAAACATAGGAATCTCATCAATGATTTGTCCTTCGCTTCGTAGGTAAACAACTGGCGCAATCGCAATTATTCTTACTTGCATTGAAGACAATTGCTTGTCAAAAAACCATTCTTCTTTAATTCTATATTTAATACAATCGTTGGGATTAAAGTCTCTCTTTTGTGCTTTGAAAGACTCTCTTCCTGTAATCGGATCTAAAACCTTAACAGTATCAACCTTATTCAGCTCTTTTAAAACTACATCAGGAGTCATTTTGTTTTGAGGAGTTAAATCTTCTTTAGTATAAATATATCCGTTTAGTTCGCCTGATTTCATACCTTTCAAAAGCACTTCAATCAACTGATTTGCCGGGTGTACAAGAGGTAAATTTTGCTTTTGGGTTAAGTCAATAACCCTAATAATATTCCAACTATATACAGCATCAGCCTCCCTAACATAAGACAATGGAACCGGAGTCTTATTCTTAAAGTTAGTTCTATCAAATGCACCATCAATAACTTCAATCTGATTATTTCTTTGTGCCATTAAAGATGCACTAGAAACAACGATTGCAAATGCTGCGAAAAGTATCTTCTTCATATTTTTAATTAATACTGTAACTGATTCCAGCTAAGTTTCTTGGATTATTATCAGGACCAACAGCCTTAATTTCATCAATTATAAACTTGTCTCCAGGCTTTGAATTCCTAATAATTGTTTCCATTTCAGGAGAAAACAATGGGCCAGAAGCTTGCTTTACTACAGCATCTTGACGTGGAGCTAAATAAATTAACCTGAATTTTTGAACAGAAAACTTAGCATCAAAATCAAAGTCTTTAAGCATAGCAATTACACCACCTTGTGCTTTAAACTGAGAACTGGCTACTGAACCTGGCATAATACCACCAACAGTTGGTTGAGGATCTGGAATATATTTTACACGAAACTCAGCACCACCCATTTGCATAGTTTTGCCTTGATAATCTGCAGCAACGTTAATCATTACTTTACCAGGGTTAGCCTGTGTAACAATAAATTTACCATTTCTCCCAGATATAGATCCTGCAGAAATAGATGCTTTCAATTTATCTAAAGCTATACCAGGAGCTGAAACAGAAACTGGGTTTGGCACACCAATATAAAATACATTCATTTTATCTGGAGAAATTACAGCTGCAGGTTTTGCAACTTGATATTCGGTCTTAAATGGCAAATTAATCATTTCACCACTTGGAGACCTAACATTAATTGATCCAGAAACCTGTTTTAAACCTTCACCTGAAGCAATAGTAGTGTATTTGCCAACTCCTTCTTCAACCTTAAGTCGTGCACCACCTACATTTATATCCAAATCTTGACGCTTATCGTATGCAACTAGAATTACATCAGCCTTGTATTGTTGACCAACTAATACGTAGTTTGATTCTGCAATAACTTTTGCCATTAAATCGGTGAACTTGAAAGAACTAGATTCAATATCACCTAATAAATAGTTAACAATTTCTGTTTCAGTATTTTTAACATCACTTTCAAGTTTTGTTAAAACTGTTACAGTTCCTGCAACTGGCATATGCCCAAAAGTAGCATCTAACCAATCGTGCTTTCCTTGTCCTTTGTGATGAGCTGGATCTTTAGGTTTAGCAAAATTAAATTTAATATTCGCTCTGTCCTTTTCCTGAATTAAGCTAACCAGTTTATCATAACCCGAAGTCATTTTATTTCTAAAAGGCTCACCCATTTGCTTTCTGCCAATAGGCTCGGTCATTAATCTAGAACTAATATCAATGTCATCATCTCTTAGGATCTGCTTAGGCTCGCTTTTTTCTTCTTCCTTTTGTTCCTTATAGTCAGCATCATTATGTTTACCATCTCTGTTACCGGCTTCATCAATCATTTTATCCTTAACAACGCGAATTTCTTTTATTAATTCTGCGCAAGCTGCTTTAGCTTCCATTGCTCTATCATAAAACGGTTTAGTTTTACCAGGCTCATCCTTCAATTTCTTTTCAAAAATCTGGTATAACTGTTCGTTTTTTTCATCGATCGATAAATTAGAAGCATCCATGCTCTGATTTATCATCGAAAAGGCTTTCAAGATCTCAGCTGATACGTTCAACGCTAAAAGCGCTGTTAATACCAGATACATCATGTTGATCATCTTCTGCCTTGGAGATAATTTTCCTCCTGCCATTATTCTCTCTTAATTTTATAAGGGTAAAAAGAATTAAACTCTATTTGTTGTCATTGCAGTCAACATATTTCCATATATTGAGTTAAGAGAAGATAAGTTTTTAGATAACTTAGACATTTCTTCCTTGTATTTTCTTGAATCTTCAGTAGCTTCAGCTAATGATTGTAAAGATTCTGCAATTGTACCGTAAAACTTATTCATAGTTTTCAAGTGATTGTTAGAATCTTGTAATTCAAGTTCATAAACAGCATTAATTTGAGACAAATTTTTCACTAACGATTGAACTTGCTCATGGTATTTTTTAGCTTCTTCAGAAGAAAGAGACATTCCACTAACTGCTTCAGCTGCCGTAGATGCGGCTTTGCTGAATGAACTTGCAGCAACTGCAGCATCCTTAACATTTTTGCTATATTCGTTAGTTGCAATTGACGCATCTGAAAGATTTGCCATTCTAGATACATTTTCGTTCAAATTCTGAAATCCTTTGCCTAGGCTATCAATCAATTCAGGACCAATTTTAGCTTTTGACATCATTTCGTCCAATTGTTGAGTAGCAGACTTACCACCGTCTTTTTTGCCTTTTGTGTCAGCACCAGCTAATTCAGGATAAACAATTGTCCAATCTACATCTTCTTCTGGGAAATCAAATGCTGATATCACAAAAATTAATGCTTCTGTTAACAAACCTGCTGTTAAAGCTATGTTTGCCCATGATAAGTGTAAAATTTTACCCCAAGCGCCAACAATTACAACTGCTGCTCCGAAGCCATACACAAAGCTCATGATATTTTTACCTGCTTTGCTCTTTAAGCCTTTTCCTTTGCCCATGATCTGTAGTTTATTTATTTTTTTAGTTTAGTTTTTCTTCTTACTTAAAATCAGCTAATGAACGACCAGCAAAATCCATCACACATCTAAATCCGATATATGATTTTACTGAATCTTGAAACTCATATGATCGTGTACTGACTTGGCATAAGTACGCTACATCTTTCCATGATCCACCGCGAATTACTTTACGCTTCATAACTTTATCTTCTTCAGGTTTTGCGTTATATTTATAATCAGGATTCATGTCATGAACAGTAGAATAAATCGACTCTTCAAATGCTGTAATAGTCCATTCAGCTACGTTACCTGCCATGTTATATAATCCATAATCATTCGGATTGTAGGAATATACCTTAACAGTATATAATCCTCCGTCATCTGGGTAATTACCTCTTCCTGGCTTGAAATTAGCTAAAAAGCAACCTTTATCATTTCTAATATAGGGCCCTCCCCAAGGGTAAGGTGAAGTATTTAAACCACCACGTGATGCATATTCCCACTCAAACTCGGTTGGCAAACGAAATTCTGGCATTGCAGCCATATCATGTGCTTGTCTCCATGAGTTCAACAATTGTGTTCTCCAGTTTGAGAAAGCTTGGGCTTGTTCCCAAGAAACACCTACTGTTGGATAATCATCGTAAGCTGGGTGATAGAAATAATTATGCGTTTGAGGTTCATTGTATGAAAATGCAAAATCACGAACCCAACATAAAGTATCAGGGTAGATAGATTTCTCCCAAGATTTTACAAACTCAGATCTTGGTTTTTCAGGACTTGCAACAGCACCTTTTAAATCAAAATATTTATATTGAAAAATCATTTTCTTGGCATCCATTTCCTTCTTTCCAAACAATTGTTCGTTTTCAGGATAATACATTTCACTAAGTTGATCAATCGTTTCTGTTTTGCTGTAATCAATTTTCTGATCCCAATCAATCATTTCCATACCGTTCACGTCTTTTACGTGACCAAGTATTTTATGTGCAATAGAATCACGAACCCACTCAACGAATTGACGGTATTCATTGTTAGAAATTTCAGTATCATCCATGTAGAAAGCCTTGATAGAAACTGTTTTAGTTTGATTATTCAAACTAAAAAAGACATCTTGATCACTTTGGCCTGCTTGGAATACTCCTTGAGGTACAAAAACCATTCCGTATGGCTCAGATTGAAACCACGGTTTTCGGCCGCTAACGCCAACTAATTCTCCGGTGTTGCTTTTATTGCAACTTCCTAATAGTACGGTAGCAATTCCTAATGTTATCAGTGCTTGGGTTATTTTCATATACCTTGAAAGGTTCAAAAGTGGGCGTAAATATACAGTTTAGATTTACAGTTAATATATGTTATCAAAAAAAACTAAAAAAAGTTTTTATCGGTTTAAAATTAAATTAAACGTGGGTTTTACAGAAATATTGTTATAAATACCTTGGAGATTTAATAATAATTGTTGGCCTCTTTGGGGCTTTTAAATTAAAATCATAGCTAAGCCAAATTTCATGAATTGGGCCGGGTGAAAAATTCTTTATGCTACTTACCTGAAAATCATACGAATAGCCAAATCTCATTTGAGAGGTTATATTTGCACCCAATAAAGCAACAATTGAATGACCAGATGAATAAGTGGTACCTAACCAAAATTTATCTTTGTATAGTGCATTAACGTTTATGTCAAATTGAGACACGTTAAAGTTTGCTGATTTAATTAATACAGAAGGTTGAATTTTTATTAAATCATTTAAAGTGTAATTATACCCTGCAACCATATAATAATGACGAGCTAACTTCATACCAACAGAACTTAGTCCTGGTAATTTAATTTCGGGGTTATTAATATGGGTTGAAGATATACCAAAATACATTTTTTCATCGTTATAATATGCTCCTAGTGATAAGTCAACAGCCATTGCAGAACCAGAACGCCCTTGTAAAATCGGATCTGCTTCTGCTGGATCATATGGATAACTATCTGTACCTTGAATCATTCCCCCTGTAGCACCAATTGCAAGATTACCCTTTAACAAAGGTCTTCTATAAGCGTATGTTACATTAAATCCTGTAAATTTTTGGTAAGCAGCAATATAATCGTCATTAAAAATGCTCAAGCCTAATCCCCCATGAACCTGTTTTATTGGAGCATGAATATTAACATACGTTGTATTTGATCCACCGGTAGTTGTTGAAGGGGTGCCTTGGTTGAAATTTGCAGGAAATTGTTGTGACAATTTACTCCATTGTGACCTATACAAAGCATTTGCGCTTATCATTTCTCTTGAACCCGCATAACCTGGGTTATATGCTAATGGCAAGAACATAAAATGATTCATTTTATAATCTTGTTGTGCCATTAATATGATAGGAAACAATAAAACACCTATAAGTAAAGCTTTTCTCATTAAAAGAGTTAATTCAGTTGGCTAATATATGGATTTTGTCAAAAATGTGAAGTAATGTTTTTTATTTGCTCGAGTTTTTTTTAATATACTGCTCAATTGCCATGGTCATTGAGGGTGATTCTGGTGTTGGAGCAGCAATGTCAAGCCTTAAATTAGCTTCTAAAACTGCAGCTTGTGTGCTTTCACCAAATGCTGCAATTCTTGTATTTCCTTGAATAAAATCAGGAAAGTTTTCATAAAGAGACTTTATTCCTGTTGGTGAAAAGAATGCTAAAACATCGTATTTAATATCACTCAAATCGCTTAAATCGCTAGTAACTGTCCTAAACATGACTGCCTCTTTAACTTCGAAATTATTTTTTTCGAATATGGCTCGAAACTCTCCTTTATTCATATCAGAACATGGGAAAAGGAATTTTTCGGTTTTGTGCTTTAACATGGATGGAATTAAATCAGACAATTTCCCTTCTCCATAAAAGACTTTGCGCTTTCTTAATTGTATATATTTGGCAATATAAACTCCAATATTTTCGGAGATGCAAAAGTATTTTAACTCTGGGGACGCCTCAAAACGACTCTCTTCGCACATGCGGAAGAAATTATCAATAGCATTCTTACTCGTTAAAATAACTGCTCCAAACTCCTGAATGTTGATTCGTTCTTTACGAAAATCTCTTAGAGGAACTCCTTCAACATGGATAAATGGCCTGAAATCTACCTTAAGATTGTACTTTTTTGCTAAATCAAAATAAGGAGATTTATCGGACTCAGGTTTTGGCTGAGAAACCAAAATACTCTTTACTTTAAGCGCTACTTGTTCCTGCGACATTAAATATGAGTTTTATACAAACTAAAAATGGTATTAATTCTATTCCGCAAAAGTATAAAAGAAAGTGAAAAGAATTACCAATTGCAGATTCTCTACTAATAAGATATCCTCTTTGGAGGGTTTTCAAAAAAGTAAAAAGTGTTAAAACCCAAAAAAGAGCCAATATTATTGTTGATTCTAAAGGGGAATATTGGACTAAAAACAACAGCGGAAGCAAAATTAACCCAGTAATTTTAACGTAAAGTGATATGTTAAACATGTAAAATTTTAGAGCATTTAATATATTAAACAATTGCCCAAGAATAAAATACATACTTATTTTAAAGAGGTAAAACCCAAATACAAGTATAATTGGCATAACCCAATTGAACTGTGGGAGTAAAACATTGCTAAATGGATTTGATATTTTCCCTATTAAGAATCCAAACGTGACGAGGAATGTTATTATTAATAGGATATTAATTTGAGATTCTGACTGGCCTTCGCTTCTAAAATATTGTTTAGCTAGCCTAAAATTTAAAGCACTTTTAGATAAATTAATAAAATACAAAGTGTTCGATCTAAAAACAAAAACAACCAAAAATATAAATACCATAAAAACATAAAACTGACTGTCAGATTTATGAGGATATTTAATATAACTGAGGCTTTGACGGCTAAAAAAATGTCCCGAATCGTTTAAACTTGGGAAAATTATAATTGGGTATGTGTTAAAACTGAATCGTGTTGTATCAATGATTTCAGAAATACTATCTATTTTTAAGACAAAAGCAGAATCTGGCTTTGTTATATTTGATGTGTCCGCTTTGGCATAATTGTACATTATACTAAATGCGAAAAACAGTAAAACAAGCGGACTCCTTTTGATCATATGTTGCAAAGGTAATCGCTAGAGCATGGTAACAAACCCTATGTGAATTCTTGCTTGTTGAATATCAAATGAGTTTTGTTGCCTACCAATAGCAAAAACAATTTTTAAATAGTTTGAATTGAGCTTTAAATTCATTCCAAAACCTGTTGATAGTGGCTTAAATGATTGATTTTGAGATACAGTTTGCAAATTCAAAAATCCGTGATTCAAAAAAGTAAAAAAATATTCACTTTCCGAAAAATAATACCTCGGCTCTATAGCAAACCAAGTACCAAAAGTAGCTTTCAAACTAGCTTCATTGTACCCTTTTATGTCTTTATTGCCACCATACCTAAAAGCTTCGTTATCGTTTAATTTAGATGCTGAATTAACCCTAATTGAACTATTCAATATCAAACTCCAGTTCTGATTAACCCTGATTCCATACCAAAACGCATTTTGAAAGAGGTATTGATTCCCATTAATTGCCGTATCAAGTTCTGTTAACCTTCCTACCTTCCTGGTTCCACCATAAACAGTAGCAGAGGCTAAAAAACCAGCTTTAGGCTCTAAAAAATTATCCCGAGTGTCGTAAGCAATGGACAATCCTCCAAGTTTGCTATCAGACGGTTTGTAGTTTGATGAAGAGTTTTGCTGTACTATATAACCTATGGTTTTATAGTTTACACCGAATACCCAGTTTCCTTGAAGTACTTTTAATGTGCTTTGAATCTGAGTTTCTAAAAAAGTGCTATCGCGTCTAAATATTGATAAATTGAATTCTGGAATTGCATTGATATTAAAAATATAAGGCAATTCAGTTTGGAGTTTCAAATCTTGAGCTCCTCCGGGTAAATATGCCCATTTGCCATTAAAACTCGAACCTGTTTTTGCAATATTTAACAATGAAACAGAAACATCACCCACAATATTGTATTTTTTTTCGTTAGGTAAAACGCCAATTACGCCATCGAATGAGTTTGATTGAACATCTTTAACCGGAATAGTAACATAGGCTTTATCTGAAATAAAAATCAAATCAGGTATTCCATTTAATTTAATAAATGACAAGCTGTTAATCCTGCTTTTAATCAACTCTATACTTTTACTTTGGAAAGGATACCCTTTTTTGATATTTAAATGATTCGATAAAAACTTTGTACCTACTTTATTTGACCCAATAATTTGTATCGAATCAAATACAATTGTTGGTCCATTTATAACTTGGGATTCTCCATAAATACTTTTGGCTTTTATTGAATCGATTCGAATAACTGGATTAGCAAAAGGATAACCCAAATTCAATAGCCTATGTTGCTTTTTCTCTAAATTAAGTATAGATCCAGAAATAGTGCTTTGATTTTGATTTTTCGAAATCAAAGTATAATTCATACCTATATGAATAAAAAAGGTTAATGAATCGAAACGTACAATGCTATCCATATTTGCCTCAATAAATCCTGATTTCCTGAGTTGGAAAACCCACTTTTCTAAATAGTTTACAGCAGTTGCAGAGTCTTCTGAAATAATATTTACGTTGAGCTTTAATTCTGAATCATGACATAGCACTACCTTTGTTTGCGAATTAGCCTTCATTGAAAGAAATACTAATCCTATAAATAACAAAAATTGGCTGGCATTTATTTTCATATTCCGTTTTGTCATAAAGCTTGTCACTATTGCGACTTTCACTTTAGCACCTCTACCCAACTTCTAAAGCCAGTATTAAAGGCAATGATAGCTGAATTAAAGCTTCGCCAAAATTACTTGAAAGATGAGGTCATACAAACAATCTATTTTGGGGGAGGAACTCCAAGCATTTTATCTCCAAAAGAAATAGAGGAACTATTATCAAATGCTGCTTCAATTATTGGATTTAACATAGAAGATTGTAAAGAAATTACACTTGAGGCTAATCCAGATGATTTGACTACTGCAAATTTAATTGCATGGAAATTATTAGGAGTTAATAGATTAAGTATTGGCGTACAGTCTTTTGACGATACGCTATTAACTCAGTTAAACAGAACCCATGATGCTAAATCTGCTATTGAGGGTATAGAACGCGCTATGTCTGTCGGAATTATTAAACATTCTATTGACTTAATATATGGCATACAAAATCAATCTCACGAAAGTTTAATTTTATCGTTAAAAACGGCTATAAACTTGAATCCAGAGCATATTTCAGCTTATGCATTAACAGTAGAAACAGGAACGGCACTCTCTTCATTTATTGAAAAAGGAAAAGAAAAGCCTATTGATGAGATCATACAAGCTGAACACTTTGAAATCGTTTGTAAGGTTTTAAAAGAGGCAGGGTATATACACTACGAAACTTCTAACTTTTGCAAACCCGACCACCAAGCACTTCACAATACGGGTTATTGGAAATTAAAACCTTATTTAGGCATTGGACCCTCTGCTCATTCTTTTAATACATATACACGTCAATGGAATATTGCCAATAATGCTGCATATGTTAAGGCGATAGCGCAACATATAATCCCTGCAGAATATGAATTCATTACTGAAAAAAACCGTTGGAATGAGTTTGTTATGGTTACCATTCGACTACAAGATGGGATTTCAAAAAAACAGGTTTTAGATGGATTTAATATTTCGAAATGGGATTATTTGGAAAAGCAAATCAAAAAATGGGAACCTAAATATTATACATTTGACAAAAATACCCTTAGATTAACCGAAGAAGGCCGTTTTTTATCTGATAATTTGGTTTTATCGATATTTTTGTAAATGTTTTGACATTGTCAAAATACTTGTATATTTGCACTCCCGAATGCGGATGTGGCGAAATTGGTAGACGCGCTAGACTTAGGATCTAGTGGGCAACCTTGGGGGTTCGAGTCCCTTCATCCGCACTCTTTTTTATTACGCTCATCAGAGCCCAAAATAATATCTAGTATTATCCAATGAACATACGTTCCGAAAATTCAGGTAAACTACAACAATCCATCTTTATCACTTTAGAACCAGCTGATTATCAACCAGAAATCGAGCGTTCTTTGCGTGAAGTTCGCAAAAAAGTTGAACTAAAAGGATTCCGTAAGGGAATGGTTCCTACATCAGTAGTAAAAAAGATGTATGGCCAAAATGTGATGGTTGATGAGGTAAATAAACTTATCGATAAAACCTTAACTTCTTATTTAACCGAAAATAAGATTGACATTTTTGCACAGCCTTTACCCAATCCTCCTGATGAGGATTTTAAATTTGATGATGGCGAAACCATGACCTTCTCTTTTGAAGTAGGGTTAAAACCTGAGTTGAATGTAAGTATACCAAGCGAAGCTGTTTCTCACTACAAAATAGTTCCTTCTGAAAGCCAAGTAGAAGAATCAATCAAAAACTTAAGAAACAGGCATTACGAAAACCCTTTCCCAGAAAGTGTTGAAGATGGTGATGTTGTGTTTTTAAAGTTGGTAGAACTTGACGAAAATAACATAGCAAAAACGGGAGGGATTAACGTTGTATCTACAATAAAAACAACCGAAATCACAGACCCTGCGGTAATGCAAAGCCTAATTGGTCAATCAAAAACGTTTAAATTAAACGTTCATTTGGATCAATTATACTCTGATAACGAAAGAAAAGCAAAGGCGTTAAAAATAGACGAAGAAAAACTGGTTGACATCAGCCCTGAATTCAGTATCGAAATCACTAACATTTTACGTGAAGGATTAGCTGAATTAAACACTACGTTTTTCAACAAAGCTTTTGGCGAAAGTGTTGTAAATTCAGAAGAAGAATTAACTGCTCGTATAAAGGAAGATTTAAGCACCAATTTACAAGGTGAATCAAACGGATACACTACTAAAAAAGTAATTGATGGCTTAATAGAAACCATTAATCCAGAACTTCCGGTTGCGTTTTTAAAGCGTTGGTTACAGACCAGCAGCAAAAACGAAATCAAACCAGAACAAATGGATGCATATTTTGCTGAGTTCTTAACCAACCTAAAAAAGGACATTATTGAAAATACTATTTTAGAAAATAACGGCATAGCAATAACCCCACAAGAGGTTGTAGCTTTCGTTAAAGAATCATTGAATAGTTATTACTCTCAATATGGCGTAAATTTAACTGATGAACAATTAAGAACAGAATCGGCTAAATTTTTAGAAAAAGAAGAAAACTACAGCCGTTACTATTCTGGAGTAAAGGCACAAAAAATTGAAGCTTTTCTAATGGAAAAACTCCCGTTAGCGGCTCAGGAAATCACGCATGATGAATTCATGAAAATTGCTGGTCAGCCTGCTTAATTTAAACCACTTAAAAAAAACCATCCAAAGGGTAGTTTTTTTTGCTTAAAAAGTGCATAACAAACCTTAATTTCGAACAATCTTTTAAGCTTTTATAAGTTTAAAAAAAACAAATCATGGATTTTAATAAAGAATTTCAAAAATACGCTGTTAAGCATCAAGGATTAAACAGCATAAAAGTTGAGCAACATATTCAATCATCCATATATGGTTTAACACCTTATATTATTGAAGAAAGGCCAATGAATGTTGTTACTATGGACGTTTTTTCAAGATTAATGATGGACAGAATCATTTTTCTTGGAGTTCCAATAAACGATGATGTTGCAAATATTATCCAAGCTCAATTATTATTTCTCGATTCAGTAGATTCAAAAAGAGACATTCAAATATACATTAACAGCCCTGGTGGATCAGTGTATGCAGGTTTAGGCATTTATGATACCATGCAATTTGTAAACCCAGATGTTGCAACAATTTGTACGGGTATGGCAGCAAGCATGGCAGCTGTACTATTGTGTGCAGGAGCAAAAGGGAAAAGAGCTGCATTGCGCCATTCACGTGTTATGATACATCAGCCCATGGGTGGAACTCAAGGTCAAGCAACCGACATTGAGATTACAGCTCGTGAAATACAAAAATTAAAGAAAGAGTTGTATACTATTATTGCGGAACATAGCGGTCAAACATATGAAAAAGTATGGGCAGATAGTGATCGCGATTATTGGATGACATCAACCGAATCTAAAGAATACGGCATGATTGATGACCTATTAATAAGAACAGAAAAGAAATAAACCCTCTTTTTTCAAGATTAAAAACGCCTACTTTGAAAAGTTTTATCCTCAAAGTAGGCGTTTTTATTTTGTTTTTTCTACTTTGGCATCTTCAAATGCAATTATTGAACAGCATATATGGCTAATCTATTTAAAATCAAACCATTAGAAACGCTTCTGCACGAAGCAAATTCAAACACTAGTGGCTTAAAAAGGCAACTCACTAGTTTTAACCTAATAATGTTAGGAATTGGCGCAATTATTGGCGCTGGTTTATTTTCATTGACCGGTATAGTGGCTGCTGAGTATGCAGGCCCCGGAGTAACTTTTTCTTTTATGTTTGCAGCATTAGGGTGCGCATTTGCAGGACTTTGTTATGCAGAATTTGCATCCATGATTCCAATCGCTGGTAGCGCATATACCTATGCCTATACAACTATGGGCGAATTTGTTGCTTGGATTATTGGATGGGCATTAGTTTTAGAATATGCTTTAGGTGCTGCTACTGTATCCATTAGTTGGTCGCAGTATTTAAACAAATTCTTAAATCACTATAATTTAGAAATCCCTCCACGCATATTAATGTCGCCATTCGAAAGCGTAACTATGGCTGATGGATCGGTTGTTAGCGGTATAATTAATTTGCCAGCAATTTTTATCATTGTTTTATTGAGCCTAGTTCTAATAAGAGGAACCAAAGAATCTGCAACTATGAACAACTTTTTAGTTATTCTAAAAGTATCTGTTGTATTGGTATTTATCGCAATTGGCTGGAGTTATATTGACCCCGTTAACCACACCCCATATATCCCTGAAAACACAGGTGAGTTTGGCAAGTTTGGATTCTCTGGAATATTAAGAGGCGCAGGCGTTGTATTTTTTGCTTTCATTGGTTTTGATGCGGTTAGCACAGCAGCACAAGAAGCTAAAAACCCTCAAAAAGGAATGCCAATTGGCATATTGGGGTCACTAATAATCTGTACTATCCTTTATGTTCTATTCTCGCATGTAATGACCGGTGTTGCTAATTACAAAGAATTTGCAGGTAGTGCTGCACCAGTAGTAATTGCTGTTGAAAAAATGCACTCATTTGCTTGGCTTAACCAAACGGTTAAAATAGCAATTCTTGCAGGGTATACATCGGTAATGTTGGTGATGCTAATGGGTCAATCTCGTGTGTTTTATACCATGAGCAACGATGGTTTATTGCCAAAAATGTTCTCGACATTGCACCCTAAGTTCTCAACTCCTTATAAGTGCAATTTATTTTTTGCTGTTTTTGTTAGCATTTTTAGTGGATTTGTTCCTATTAAAGTTGTTGGGGAATTAGTAAGCATGGGGACCCTCTTTGCATTCGTGCTTGTATGTATCGGTGTTTTAATTATGCGTAAAACCCGTCCTGATATCAAACGACCATTTCGCACCCCATTTGTACCTTTAGTTCCTATTTTAGGTGTAATAACTTGTGGCTTATTGATGGCTGCTCTTCCAGGTTTAACTTGGCTAAATATGTTGGCATGGATGGCTATAGGAATAGTAATTTACTTTTCTTATGGTATTAAGAACAGTAAACTTCAAAAAGAATCGTAGTATAAAACCTATTTAATAAAGTAAATGTTTAATTAACTCCCGACCTTTGTCGGGAGTTTTTTATTTTTACACCCTAATTAGAATCATGAGTCAATCAAAACGTATTACCTGTTCATTTTGCGGAAAAGAAAAAGGTCAAGTTCAAGTAATGATAGCTGGACTTAATGCACACATTTGCGATTCTTGCATTACCCAAGCTGGACAAATAATAAACGAGGAATCAAAACAAACTCAAATTGTCCCTGCCAAATCAAGCTTAAAAGTAAATAAGCCTAAAGAAATTAAAACATCATTAGACCAGTTTGTAATTGGACAGGACGATGCTAAAAAAACGCTTGCTGTAGCCGTTTATAATCATTATAAGAGAATTGGTCAAGCTCCTACCAAAGGTTTTGAAGATGTAGAAATTGAAAAATCGAACATAATAATTGTTGGAGAAACCGGAACAGGCAAAACATTGCTAGCTAGAACAATTGCAAAACAACTTAATGTACCGTTCTGTATTGCAGATGCTACCGTATTTACCGAAGCAGGTTATGTAGGCGAAGATGTTGAAAGCGTTTTAACCCGATTGCTTCAAGCTGCTGATTACGATGTTGTAGCTGCTGAAAAAGGAATTGTTTACATAGATGAAATCGATAAAATAGCACGTAAAGGGGGCGATAACCCATCAATTACTCGGGATGTTTCGGGAGAAGGGGTGCAACAAGCGCTTCTAAAATTATTAGAAGGGACTGTAGTAAATGTTCCACCTCAAGGTGGAAGAAAGCACCCAGAACAAAAGTTTATTCAGGTAGATACTAAGAATATTCTTTTCATTTGTGGTGGTGCTTTTGCAGGAATTGATAGAATTATTGCTAAACGCGTAAAAGTTAATACTATAGGTTATAGTAAAGTGGATTATGCCGAAGAAATAAAAGACAATTTGTACAGATACATGACTCCAAACGATTTAAAAAACTTTGGATTAATTCCTGAATTAATTGGAAGACTTCCTATTTTAACTCACCTTGACCCATTAGATAGGGATGCATTGCGTAAGATATTAACAGACCCAAAAAACTCTTTGATTAAGCAATACTCTAAGCTTTTTCATCTCGAAAACATAGAACTTAAAATACCCAATGAAACTCTGGACTACATTGTAGAAATGGCAATGGGGTTAAAATTAGGTGCTAGGGGCTTACGTTCCATTTGTGAAGCAATATTATTGGAAGCTATGTTTGAAATGCCTTCAGCGAGTAGCAAATCAAACACAATATCTTTTGTGGTTGATTTAGATTATGCTAAAAAATCATTCGAGAAATCCACCCTTTATCAATTAAAAGAGGCTTCTTAAAACATCGAAGAATATTGGGTTTTAAACCCAGAAACACCAAAACTACCTCCAGAATGAATAAATAACACTTTTTTATTCTGCTTAAAAACTCCATCCAATGCGAGGGCTCTTGTTACAAACAGAGCCTTTGCTGTATATACAGGATCGAAAACAATGCCATTTTTTCGGCTTAATTTCAGTCCAAACTCTAAAATATCATTGGAGGCATATCCGTATCTACCCACAGCATTGTTTAAAACCCACGTTAAATTAGCAGGCTTTTCTAGTATTAAATTGGCAGAAAAAGAGCTTGTTTTCATTACAACAATACCCCAAACCTTTGATTTAATTTCTCTTTTTTCTAAAGCTTTTGCAAGCATCATCGCAGATGTACCCGTTCCAACGGCTATAACGATGTGCTCAAAGTATTCTGGCAACTCATCAACTAAATGCTGAAATCCAACATCAGCATACTGTGTTGCTCCTCCTTCAGGAATAAAGCACGTATTCAAACCGCTTTCAAAATTTCCTCTTAAAGTTTCAACATCTCTAAAATCTGATCTTGACACGGGTATAAGTTCCATTCCCCAGTATTTACACCAAAAAAGATGTTCATTAAGAGGCTCAACAATTTCTCCGCGTATTAGTCCCGTAGTTTTCACTCCAGCAATTGATCCATAAGCTGCTAAAGCAAGTAAATGGTTGCTGAATGCCCCACCCATAGTTATAAAATGCTCGGTATTTTTAAATTCAGGAGCCTCAACCAAACCCTTAAGTTTCCGCCATTTATTACCCGAAATAAACGGATGTATTAAATCATCGCGCTTTATAAAAAAAGATGTCCCTGACGTTTCAATATCAGGGACATATAAAGGATGAATAACAGTTTCTCTGTTTAGATACATTTATTGAAGTACTATTTTACGAACAATATAGCCATTTGCTGTTTGTACGTGTACAAGAACTAAGCCTGATGCTTTGTCGGATAAGTTGAATGACATTTTTGAATCTAGGTTCCCCGAATACTTATGAATCAGCTTTCCATCAATGCTATAAAAACTAATGTTTGCAGTTGAATTTAATGTCCCATCAGTTACAATATTAACCAATTCATTTTTACCAACCATTGTTGGATATATATTGATATTCTTCAATACAACACTCTCGGTTCCAAGACTAAAAATGGTTTTAAATGTATATTCAGGGGTGAATTCCTCGCAAACATTATCCATTGAATAGGCTTTAACTTTCCATCTGTACCAATAGTTTGCTTGAATTGTTGGAGAGGTATTCACAGAAAAAAAAGTATCGGTAGTGAAAATGTTTAAAGGCCAAGCATTCACTGTAAATCTAGTTGCCTTTAATTGATAAAACTGAGCACCTGCTACCTTATTCCAACTTAAAACTAGGTTAGAAATATTTTGGTTTACTGCTGAGTCAGGAGGAAATGCAATTAAAGGTTGAGTCATTGGAATTGGAGAAGTTGCGGGCCAATTCAATAAATAAGGTCTATCGTTTACGATAGATCTCCGCATGGCAACCTTTTGCAAGTTTGAAAATCGCTTTTGGCAACGGTCTAATGAATAGGACATGAATAGCGTTTCGTCAGGCTGATAAAGATCTCCGTTTGGATCTAATTGAGTTGTTGTTAATGGGCAACTCCACCTGTAGTTTACGTAATCAGCACGAGTATCGCAAAACAAGTCACCTGCAGTAGCGCAGTTTGTTCCATTTACAAACTCAATCCCTGACCGAGAGTCAAAAGGATGAGGAAGAGACAACCAATGCCCCACTTCGTGCGAAAGTGTAGTGCTACCTGGACCAGAACACCCTTTGTTTAAGGCAATTCCTCCAAGCCCGTTTGATGGCCCTGAACCTGGATAATATGCATATCCACAAACTCCATTAGGATTTTCAAGAATATAAATATTACAAACGTTTAGCACGTTATATTGATTCATCATCTGATTTCCAATAGCATATCCACCCGTAAAATTATGGTAGGATGTATTTGATATATGATTAATTGAATCAAAAAGGTAGAATTGAACATTCAAAGAATCGAAATGCTTATTCAATTCGCAAAGCAAATTATATGTTAATTCATCGGGAAAAAAACCCGCTCCTGAATCAGTACCGGTTACATGAAACTTTACAGGAATTCTGTAAACCAAAGAGTCAGCTTCGATCGAATTCGCTTTTGAATTTACAAGGGCTGCTCTTTGAGCCCACCATTTGCCATAATTTTCGTCCGAATTAAATCCACAAGGCTCTTGTGAAAAGGCAGAAATCGAAAATAGAAAAGCAAACGAAAATAGTATTATTCTTATCATACAAATAGAAAAGGCAGCTTTCGCTGCCTTTATTTAATTTATTGGATTATTATTTTAGCGTTAGTAACCTTATTATCGGCTGTGATTCGAAGTAAATAAACACCTGATTTACTTACATTCGGATCAAAAGGCGACAACGTAGCGGTTGTGGATATGGAAGAACTCTTAGTCATCAAACGCCCTGTTAAATCGAACAACTCGATGGTAACTGGTGAAAAAGAAGGCTTCGCAAGATTAATATTAATTCTATCTCCATTGGTTAAAACGGTTGGATAAACCATTGCAGCATCAAGGTCATTTTCTTTTGTACCTAAAGACCATCCCGTTGTAAAGAAATTTGAGTTTGAATATCCACTACAAAAACTTACATCATTTACTGCTTTAACAGACCAAAAATAATTAGTATTTGATTTCAACAACCACACAGATGAATAACGCTGAATAAGTTGTCCGGTATATAAAAATGAAGTATCCGAAACAATGGTGTCAAAATTTAAAGAAGAAAACGTTGCAAAGCGAGAAATACGTAAATGATAGCGTTTTGCGCCTTGTACAGGACTCCAATTAAAGCGAATATAGTTGGCAGATACTCCGGTTGACTGGTCAGCTGGCATATAAGCTGTTGGTGCTCCAATTACCGTATCCATTACTGGAGGACTAGTTAATAAATAATTACGTGAAGTTGTTACAATTGAACCCATCCTACCCCTTTGTTGTGGAGTAAAATAGTTTTGACAGTTATCATTTGCATAGTTCATATAATTGGCAGCATCTAAAACAAATAAATCGCCATTGATATCGGTTTGATTTCCAGTATAAGGACAAGCCCAACGTGTGCCAATAAAATCTGAAGGTGTGTCGCAAAAACCATCTCCTGCAGAATTACAATTTGCAGAATATCTTGGCGATGGCTCTGAGAAATTACGTGTTATACGCTCCCCAGAAATACCAGCAGGTGCATTTGAAGTTGTTTGAAATGTATGGTATAGAGAAAAGTAATGTCCCATTTCATGAGTCCAAGTGGTTGAATTTAAACTTGAACAAGAACCATTAATCCCTTCAACCATTCCCCCTTGTTTATTTGCAGGGGAACCCGGTCCAGAATTTGGAAAATAAGCATATCCGCATAAACCTTGTGAGCTTAAATCAACAAAATATACGTTTACTTGATTGGGCACATTATAAATGCTCATCATTGTTTCTCCAATTGTTTTTGAAGGCAAGTTGTAAAAAGTACTGTTTCTAATATAATTAAAAGCATCTTTAACATAAAAACGAATGCCTGCAGTTAAATAGCGTTTATTTAAATCGCAAACAAGGTCGAATATTTGCTGGGTTCTTAAAAAACCTGTAGAATCATCTTTACCTGTAATATGAATTTTTAGAGGTACTAAATACGCATTTTGTGTTTGATCTTTATTTGTTAGACCTAACCTCTGATTTTCGGGCATGGAATTCAACAAATCATAGAATTCTCTGGAAGGTTGTGCACCACACCAGTCTCCATCTTTCTGTGCATAGGTTTGTTGAAGACCTATAAAAATAGCTAATAACGTAAACAATTTTCTCATTGGGTATCGAGGTTTTGGCTTTAATTTTTAAAAAAGATTCTCAAAAATAACATAATCACTGAAAGATTGATTCATTTTAATATTAAATTTGCGAAGAAATTTAAAAAAAAACTATAATAAGATGAAAATCACAGTAGTTGGTGCAGGAAATGTTGGTTCGACTTGTGCAAATGTAATTGCACATAAAGAACTTGCTAATGAAGTAGTAATTGTAGACATCAAAGAAGGAATTGCTGAAGGCAAGTCGTTAGATATGTGGCAAACTGCCCCTATTAATTTATATGACACACGTATTACAGGTTCAACCAATGATTATACAAAAACAGCAAATTCAGATGTTGTTGTAATTACTTCTGGTTTACCACGCAAACCGGGTATGAGCAGAGACGACTTAATTTCTACTAATGCAGGTATTGTTAAGTCGGTTACTGAAAATATTTTAAAGTATTCTCCAAACACTATCATCATTGTTGTTTCGAATCCTTTAGATGTAATGACATATTGTGCCTACTTAACGGCAAAAATTCCATCAAACCGTGTAATCGGTATGGCTGGTATTTTAGATACTGCCCGTTACCGTGCGTTCTTAGCTGAAGCCTTAAACTGCTCTCCGAAAGATATACAAGCTGTATTAATGGGTGGTCATGGAGATTCAATGGTTCCTTTACCTAGGTATACAACGGTTAGCGGAATTCCTGTAACCGAAATGATGGAGGAGGATAAGCTTAATGCAATTATCCAACGTACCAAAGTTGGTGGAGGAGAATTGGTTAATCTTATGGGTACATCAGCTTGGTATGCTCCTGGAGCAGCTGCTGCTCAAATGGTTGAAGCAATTGTGAGAGACCAAAAGCGTATTTTACCATGTTGCGTTTTATTAAACGGTGAATATGGCTTAAACAACATTTTCTTAGGCGTACCATGTAAGCTAGGCAAAAATGGTGTTGAAGAAATTATCGAACTAAAATTAAATGCAGATGAAATGAAGTTATTGCACGATTCTGCTGTTTCTGTTAAAGAAGTTTGTGATGTTTTAGATAACATGCAACTGGTTTAACTATTAATCAACTCTAATTTTAAGCCCCTTTTGGGGCTTATTTTTTTTCAGAATGACCTTAAACCTAGAATCTAAATTTCAGAATAAAATTGAAGAATTGATTCCTAAAAATGCAAAAGTACTGGTTGCTTGCAGCGGGGGATTAGATTCTATGGCATTGGTATATTTGCTTCTCAAATGCAAAATTGAAATAGGTATTGCTCATGTTAATTATGGCCTAAGACTATTTGAATCTGATGAAGAAGAAACCTTTGTAAAAAAAACTGCAGCAAACCTAAGTGTTCCGATTTTTACATTAAATCACAAAGATTTTAGCTCTGTTGAGCCTAAAACCAATAACACACAAATTTGGGCTAGAGAAATTAGATATAATTTTTTCAGAGAAATTTCTGCAAAAGAGGACTTTGATTATATTGCAACAGCCCATCATGCAGATGACCAAGCTGAGACGATACTCATGAATATGGGAAGAGGGTCAGGTTTAAACGGCTTAAAAGGCATACCAGAAAAAGACAATAATATTATTCGCCCCCTACTCTATTTTACGCGAGGTGAGTTAAAAAACTGGATGACTAAAAATCATTATTCGTGGAAAACAGATAGTAGCAATTTAAGCCCCAAGTATACTAGAAACAAATTGCGATTAGAACTTATTCCAGCTTTGAATGCCCTTATCCCATCCTTCTCTGAACACCTTTCCGATGTGGGCAAATGGGCCAAAGAATCAAACGAGCTGCTCGATTTTTTAATTGCTAAAAACTTTAAGCATTCCCCTCAGTCCGAATACGTTTTTATTTCGTTTGAATCACTTAATAGTTTCCCTTTATCTGAAACTCTTTTATTTAAATTATTAAACCCTTTTGGTTTTAATAATGCTAATACCCTAAAAATTCTTTTAGATTTAATAAAATCAGACGGATTTGGACAAAAATTTGAATCGAATTCGCATACACTTTTCTTTGAAAGAAAAGGATTGCATTTGAAGAAAAATACTTTAAAAGAAAAAATACAAATTGAAGTAGATTCAGAAACTTCAAAACTAGAAACAGCTTTTGGAACTTTTGCCTTTGAAAAGGTTAATTCATTAACTATTGAAATAAATAACTTGTCTAAGAATGAAATTGCCTTAGATCTTGACAAAATCACCTTTCCTTTAACCATCCGTTCATGGGAAAGTGGAGATAAAATCAAACCTTTAGGGTTAAAGGGCACCAAAAAAGTTAGCGATTGTTTAAACGAAGCTAGAATTGATCAACACCTAAAAGAAAATTACCCAGTTTTAATATCTGAAAACGATATTTTATGGATTCCCAACATTCGAGTTTCAGAAAAAGGGAAAATACGTTCAAAAACAAAAAACATTTTACGCATTACATGGAAGAATTTTTAAACGAAGAATTGCACGAAAAACCTGATTTTGAAAACGAAGAGGATTCAAGTGAGGATTTATTCGAACATCATAAATTTACAATTGACAAAGGCCAAGAGCCAATGCGCATCGATAAATGGATTTTCAATCGAATAGGTTTTACTTCGAGAAATAGAATCCAAAACGCTGCTGATTCTGGCAACATTTTAGTTAACGAAAAGCCTGTAAAACCGAGCTATAAAGTAAAGCCTTACGATGTAATTAGCATTGTAATGCCATATCCTCCAAGGGATACCGCAATTTATCCTGAAAACATTCCTTTGGATATAGTTTTCGAGGATGACGATATACTTTTAGTAAATAAGCAATCTAATATGGTTGTACATCCAGGTCATGGAAACTATTCAGGCACCTTGGTAAACGGATTGGCTTGGCATTTTAAAAATCTACCCAATTTTGAAGCAGCAGAATTTCGTCCAGGTTTGGTTCATCGAATTGATAAAAATACAACCGGTTTATTGGTTATTGCTAAAACAGATTTTGCGTTAACATATTTAGCCAAACAGTTTTACGATCATAGCATTGACAGAACGTATCGCGCATTAGTATGGGGAACACCCGCAGAGAACGAGGGAACCATAAGTACATACATCGGCAGAGGACAGAAAGATCGTAAGATAATGGAAGTTTACACCGATCCAGAAAAAGGGAAATGGGCAGTAACACATTACAAGGTGATTGAGAGCTTTGGATATGTTAGTTTACTCGAATTTAAACTTGAAACTGGCCGAACACATCAAATTAGGATTCACTGCAAACATATGGGCCATTCAATTTTTAATGATACAGATTATGGGGGCGAAAAAATACAAAAGGGAACAATTTTTACAAAATATAAGCAATTTATCGAAAACTGCTTTACCTTGATGCCCAGATTAGCTTTGCATGCCAAATCATTAGGTTTTACGCACCCTAGCACGAAAGAACGAATCTTTTTTGAAATAGAATTACCGAATGATTATTTGCAGTTAATCGAAAAATGGCGCAAATACGCTCATAACACCGATTTATCATCCCAATAATTAAAGCTATATGCGCGAAATACACATTCTACGTCACGGACAAACTGATTACAACAAAAAAGGCGTAGTGCAAGGCAGAGGGTTAAATAGCTCATTAAACGATGAGGGTATTTTGCAAGCCGAAGCTTTTTTCCAAAAATACAGCAATCAAGGATACGATGCCATTTATATGTCTACGCTCAAGCGTACCCATGAGACGTTGGCACCATTTATAAATAATGGGTATTCACCTACCATACATGCCGGCCTAGATGAATTCAACTGGGGAATCTATGAAGGAACTTCTTTCGAATCTTTTTTAGACACCTACACCTTTTTGTTAGAAAGTTGGAATAATGGTTTTTTAAATGAAAAACCAGAAAAAGGAGAAAGTCCATTGGAAGTTGCAGCCCGACAACAAGAAGCCATACACCATATTTATCAACAGACTGATGCTAAAAAGATATTGGTATGTATGCATGGAAGGGCAATGCGCTTAATACTTTGCCAACTTTTAGGAGTTCCAATGAGTCAAATGGATACGTTTAAACACTCGAATACGAGCTTATACGTCATCCAATTGACCGATTCTGGAAATAAACTTTTGGTGCGTAACTCTTTAGTGCACCTTGAAAATGTTATAGCTGGCTAACTACTTGTAAACCTTCTTTTATCATAAAATCAACTGCTTCTGCAGGGTTTTTATGAAACTCTTTCACTTCTCGATTGGCAACAATTGCATTTAAAGCAACTGCATTATGACCAAAAATTTCGGCAAGACCTAAAAGAGCTGAAGTTTCCATCTCCATATTGGTAACATGGTAGCCGTTGTGCTCAATTGATTTGAATATATTTGCAGGGTCATCAATACGACCTCTATAACGTAATTTCCTGCCCTGAGGCGCGTAAAAACCTGGGCTTGTAAGTGTAATTCCCGGCCTTGCGATTGCACTCAACGCATTAACAAGCATTTCTGAAGCTTTTGATGCGTATAGTTTTATCTCTGGCAAATTTAGCAGCTCGGTAGCTTTTTGTGCTAAAAGGTTTAGCTCTTCCGATTCTTCACGCTCGTAATACCACATCAAATTATCTAATCCTACTCCGTAAGCAGAGGCAATTAATGAACCAACCGCAACATCTTCGCGTAACCCGCCTGATGTTCCAAAGCGCAACAAATTCAACGTTTTGTGATCAGTTTTCTGCACACGATTAACTAAATCGTAATTGGCTAACTGATCTAATTCGTTAACAACAATGTCTATATTATCTGGCCCAATTCCAGTTGCTATACATGATATTCGCTTGCCATTAAACCAACCGGTATGGGTAACAAACTCACGATATGCAACCTTATACTCTATTCGGTCGAAATATTGACTAACTTTGCCTACACGACCAGGATCGCCCACTAAAATTATTGTGTCTGCAATTTGTTCGGGAAGTAAATGTAAATGGTAAACACTACCATCTGCATTTAATATTAATTCTGAATTAAGGAACTTTTCCATTCTTTGCAAAGATGCGTTATTTTTGATTCGTAGAATAACATAATTTTGACTAAAATTTATAAAATGAATATCTTTTTAATTCCTGTTGATTTCTCAGCAAATTCGCTTGTAGCCCTAGAGCAGGCTACTTTATTAAGCCGTCTAGATCGCGGTTCTTTACATTTATTACATGTTATTGAACCTGTTGGATTTAATACAGCGCTTAAAAACCTATTATTTAACCAAGAAGATCAAGTTGAAGCTTTTAAGAAAGAAGCATTAATGAAGCTTGAAGAACTAGCTTCAGACATTCGTCAAACTTCAGCACTTGATGTTATTTGTAGCATTGAAGTTGCAAAGCCTTACCGCGCAATTATTGATACTGCAAAAAAAATCAAAGCGAGCTATATCGTTATGGGCACAAATGGTATCGATGAAACCAAGGATATTTTCGTTGGCACAAACACTTCACGTGTTATTAGCGAATCGCCTTGCCCAGTATTAAGCATCCGTAAAAAACCAAAGCGCAAAGGATTTAAAAACATTATCCTTCCACTTGACCTAACAACCGACACTACTCAAAAAGTAAAATCGGTTATAAATTCAGGCAAGTTTTTCGGTGCTACGATTCACGTAATTTCAGTATTAATGACAGATGAAATGAGAATCAAAGCTTTATTGCGCAAACAATTGAATGAAGTTGAAGATGAAATTTTAGCTGCTGGAGTAAGTTGTGTTGCTAAATTAATCGAAGGAAAAGATATCGTAGAAAGCATTTTTGAATATGCTTACGATGAAGAAGTTAAAGCCGATTTAATAATGATTATGACGCGTCAAGAAAACGACTTTTCATCTATGATTCTTGGAACACAAGCAGCTAGAATTGTAAACAATTCTAAAATTCCTGTTTTCTCTATAACTCCAAAGAAATAATTTAATGGATAAAAAAGTTACCCTTTTAGGTGCTGGATTAGTTGGCTCTTTATTGGCATTATATTTAGCAAAACGCGGATATCACGTTGATGTTTTTGAACGTAGGTCTGATTTTAGAAAAAAAATAGGCTATGAAGGACGTTCCATCAATTTGGCGATGAGCGACAGAGGACTTCGCGCGTTAAAACACGTAGGACTTGAAGAAGCTATTCGTGAAATTGCTATTCCAATGCTTGGCAGAGGCATCCATGACCTAAAAGGGGAACTTTCGTATCAACCCTACGGACTAGACGATTCTCAGTTTATAAACTCAGTTTCACGAGGTGATTTGAACGTGAAATTAATTAATGAGGCCGAAAAATTCGATAATGTACGTTTTATTTTCGATGCTAAATGCAATCATGTTGACTTCAAAACTCAAACCATAACTTTCGAAAACGAATCTATTGGCACCACAATTACACATAAATATGATCTGTTATTTGGGTCTGATGGGGCTTTTTCTGCACTTCGTTTAAACATGATGTTGCAAACGGATAAGTTTGATTATGCTCAAGATTTTTTACCACAAGGCTATAAAGAATTAACTATTCCTGCAGGCAAAAATGGGGAGTTTTTATTGTCTAAAAACGCACTTCACATTTGGCCTCGTGGCAAATTTATGCTTATCGCATTGCCCAATTTAGACGGAAGCTTTACCTGTACTTTGTTTTTTCCGTTCGAAGGTGAAACTTCCTTTGCATCTATTAAAACAGATTCGGATTTAATTGCATTCTTCACAGAATATTTCCCAGATGCACTTCCTTTAATGCCAACTTTGATTGAAGATTTCTTCAAAAACCCTTCATCAAGTTTGATTACAGTAAAGTGTTTGCCGTGGATTAGAGATAACAAAGTTGCACTTATTGGAGATGCTGCACATGCGATAGTTCCATTTTATGGTCAAGGAATGAATTGCGGATTTGAAGATTGTTATGTTTTGGATCAACTTATAGAAAAACACAACCACGATTGGGAAAAGATTTTACCCGAGTATGAATCTCTTCGTAAAATCGATGGAGATGCCATTGCCGATTTAGCCAAAGAGAATTTTATTGAAATGCGCGACAAGGTTGGTGATGCTAACTTTTTGTTGCAAAAAAAAATTGAGGTTCGAATAGCCAAACGCCAGCCAGAAAAATGGCTACCGTTATATAACATGGTAACTTTTAGCCAAATGCGCTATAGCGATGCATTGAAAAATGGCAGAAAACAAGAAGCTTTCATGAAAGAAATCATGCGTATTTCAAACATTGAAAATACGTGGGAAACTGCAGAAATTGATCAAATTATTGACCAAAAGCTCACTCAAATTTCTTAGAATGGTTCGGATAGTACACAATTCAAAACTACTTTTAGCTACATATTTATCACTTTTTGTTATTGTAGCTCTTAGTTTCATTCCACTTTATGAATGGGGAATGGACTCTTCCGATGGGTGGTTAATATTTTTAGGAATCACTGGTTTTATTGGCATACTTTTATTGATTATCAAACCAAGCTATGCCGCGTTTGAAATCATGAACAACACCCTATATGTAACCACAGATAACGAAGAAGATACTGCATCCTGGGTTGAGTTGCCCCTAGAAGACATTGTAGATTTCAAAATCACCTCTAAACTATTTGGGCTTAAAAAGGAGATTTATTTTATCAAAAGCGCAAATGGTGGCTATCAGCGAAGCAAATCAACCAATATTAGCCTTTTTACCACCGGAATGGTTGTAAAACTAAACACCATGCTTTCTCCTTTTAGAAAAGCAGACTTGAAAATAGATTAACAATACCTGTACAAAATCGGCTTGCTTGGTGATGCATCGCTTTCGAGTGGTGCAATCTGAAGGTTTAAAATGTATTCTCCATCAGGCACTTCATTCGACACATAAACCATTTCTGTAATGGTTGCATGCATCCTCGGATTTTCAGGATACGACCACCACATTTTGTGCGCAGCCAACAACCCGTTGTCTGATTCTTTATCAACAGAAGGCAAATCAACTAATAAATGATTAAATCCTTCAGCAGCCAACCAACCTGTTAAACCTGCATCTAAAAAAGTGGGATTATTCCCCGACCAGTATTTCGTTTTTTTGCTTTCATCGTTGGGTAGCGTACGAATTACGATGGCCTCAGCTTTCATTCCATTTAAAGCTTCTTTAATTTGATCTTGTGTAACTACAGAGTCTTCTCCATACATAATAGGCACTACCGATACCAATATACAATCAAATATAAACTGCTTCAACGTTTGATTTATGGTTATCCTCTCTGCTGTAATATGCCCAATGCATTCAGTGTGCGTTCCATTTCCATGGGCGTTAATCAACATATTTTCGCAATTGCATGCTCCTCCTAAACTCACCGAACCGATAAATCCATCAACCTTAATAGGGTCAAAAAAGGGTGCGGGTATAAAAAAAGCATTTGGTCCTTCTTGATCTGCAGAAATAGATAAGCTGATATCAATAGGGTTGCCAAAATCGATGTTTTTACCGTTTTTAGGAGAATAGAATTTCATACCTCCAAGATACAATTTTTCATAAAGTGATCCAGATATTTTGTTTTTAAGATTATACTGCTAAATACTTTAAAATCAATGTCGTACATTGAATAAAAATGCAGCAATTATGTGGCAACGATTTAACAATCTAGTTGAAGTAGTTCATTTTGAATCAGAAGTTGAACAAATTTTACAATCAGGGATAACCTCAGGATCAGAAATGAAAATTTGTGTGGGTACAGACTCTCAGAAAAAAAGAAGTTACACTGAGTTTGCAACCGTAATAGTTATACTTAGAATTGGCTTTGGAGGTCAAATGTTGATTCGAAAAATGCGATATCCTAATTTCAATGAAATCCACTCCCGATTACAAAAAGAAGTGACTTTGTCAATAGAAACTGCATATAACCTGCATCAATATATCGAAAAATACAACATACCTATAGAAATTCATGCGGATATCAATTCGAATCCAAAATATAAATCATATACTTCGTTGAATTCTGCTTACGGGTATGCTGTGGGCATGGGCTTTGAGTTTAAATGCAAACCGGATGCGTTTGCAAGCACTTGCTGCGCCAATAGATTAGTTCAATAAGGCTGCCTTTTTTCTGCCTATTTGCTTCAAAACTGCATTTGCTATTATAGATAGAAAAATCAAAGCGGTTCCGATATAAAAACCGGTATTCACCTGCTTATTTTCTCCAAGCACCATAAAGGCAAGTATGATACCGTAAACGGGCTCCATATTAATGGAAAGAACTACTGTAAATGGATTTAAATATTTAGTTAGAGCTATGCTTCTAATAAATGGATAAACAGTGCAAACAGCAGCTAAAATCAATAAATAAAACCAATCAGTTACCGGTGGAAAGTTGAATAGGGCACTTGGATTGGTTACCAAAAGGGCTAACATTAAAAAAACTAGTGCGGTCATCATTTCAACTTGAGTAATAACGATCGCTTCATGTTTTTGCACCAATTTGCCATTTATTACAGCAAACAATGCCGAGGTTAAAGCTGCAATCAGGGCAAACACAATGCCTAGCCAATAATGCATGTTGGCCTCAAAAATAATGGCTATGGCAATTATAGCTACAACACCTAGTAATAACTCATACAATACTAATTTTCGCTTATAAATTATAGGTTCGATAATGGCTGCAAAGAAAGCTGCGGATGAAAAGCAACTCAAGGTAACCGAAACGTTTGATGCTTTTATGGCGGCATAAAAGGTAAACCAATGTAATGCAATAATGGCTCCTTGAAGGGTTAATAACGGCCAAGCATTTTTGGGCGGCCATTTGATGCCGTTTTTACTAAAGCCTAGAAAAATTAACAGTATTGCAAATGAAATAGCTACTCTCCAATACACCAAATCTAATGCTGACAAAGAAATTAGCGCTCCTAAAACTCCAGTAAATCCCCAAATAAATACAATAAAATGCAATTCTATATAATTCTTAAGGGTTGCTGAAGTGTTCATTTTTGAAAATTGACTTTATATAAAATGAGCTACCCAAAGGCAGCTCATTTTAAGGGGTTTATAAATGCCTTGATTTATTTTGCGTACGAAATTGATCGTTTTTCGCGAATAACTGTAACCTTAATCTGGCCTGGATATTGCATCGAGGTTTGAATTTGAGTAGAAATATCCATCGACATTTGATCTGCATTATCGTCTGTTACTTTATCGCTTTCAACAATTACACGTAACTCTCTACCTGCTTGGATAGCAAATGCTTTTTCAACACCAGGATAACTGCTTGCAATGGTTTCTAATTCTTTTAAACGTTTGATGTAGCTTTCTACAATCTCACGTCTTGCACCCGGACGAGCACCTGAAATTGAGTCGCACGCTTGAACGATTGCTGATATTGGATCAGTCATTTCAATTTCATCGTGGTGGGCTCCAATTGCGTTGCAAATGATTGGATTCTCTTTGTATTTCTCAGCAAGTTTCATTCCTAAAATAGCATGCGGTAATTCTGGATTTTCGTCTGTAACTTTTCCAATATCGTGTAAAAGTCCGGCACGTTTTGCCAACTTTGCATTTAGGCCTAATTCTGACGCCATCACAGCGCAAAGATTTGCCACTTCGCGGCTATGCTGTAACAAATTTTGACCGTAGGAAGAACGGTAACGCATTTTTCCAACCAAACGAATAAGCTCGTTGCTCAACCCATGAATTCCTAAATCAATACAGGTACGTTCACCAATCTCCATTATTTCTTCTTCGATTTGAGTACGTGTTTTGTTAACAACTTCTTCAATTCGTGCAGGATGTATTCTGCCGTCTTGCACCAAACGGTGAAGCGCTAAACGTGCTATTTCTCTACGTAGTGGATCGAAACATGAAAGCACAATAGCTTCTGGAGTATCATCAACGATTACTTCAACACCTGTTGCTGCTTCAAAAGCACGTATGTTACGGCCTTCTCTTCCAATAATTTGTCCTTTAACTTCATCGTTTTTGATGTTGAAAACTGTAACTGCATTTTCAATTGCCTGTTCAGTTGCAGTGCGTTGAATAGCTTGTATTACAATTTTTTTTGCTTCCTTATTTGCGTTTAATTTAGCTTCATCAATCACTTCTTTAATCATACCGCTCGCTTTAGATTTAGCATCTTCACGAAGGGTCTCAACCAATTGGTTTTTAGCTTCTTCAGCAGTTAATCCAGCAATTTTTTCGAGTTTTGCAACGTGTTCAAGATGCGCTTTGTCGATATCTGCTTTTTTAGAATTTAACACCTCTTGTTGCTTCTTGGTAGCTTCAATTTGATTCGCTAACTCTGTTTCTTTTTGAGTTACATTGTCGATTTTTGAAGTAATAGATTGCTCTTTTTGCTTTAGCTGATTTTCACGGGTTGCCATTGTTTGGTTGCGCTTATTCATTTCTAAATCGTGCTCAGTTTTCAATTGCAGGAAACGCTCTTTTGCTTGAAGCTCTTTGTCTTTACGGGTAGATTCAGCTTTTAATTCAGCCTCTTTTACTACCTGCTGCGCTTTGTTTTCAGCAGCAATTTGTTGCCCTTTAAATAGTTGTGTTAAAAGGTACCTTCCTAAAATTACGCCTATAACTAGCGTAACTATAGGGATAATCAATGTTTGAATTGAATCCATTTATTTTCTCATTTTTTTTTACGCCCTAAACCTTAACGCAAAAACAACAAAAAAAGGGTTATACGGTATCTAAAAGATGTTCGATGCTTTTTAATATTTCATCGAACTTAGGCGAGTCTGCTGTTTTTGCGGATTTTTCGAACCGTAACGCTTCAGTTGCGTATAACAAAACTGCCATTGCCAAAATATCCTGTTTATCTGAGTTCACATAAGTTTTTCTGTACTCTTCAAGTTTGAGCTGAATGTGTTTTTCAGCTTCTCGTAAAAGTATTTCCGACTCAGGCGTAACCGTTAATGGATATTCCCTATCTAATATTTTAATATGTATATTTATTCCCTTCATGTGTTGATTTTGCCTAAACGCTTAATTGGGCAATACAACGATCAATTTCCTTAATAAAATCATTAATCCGATTTTTCAAGGCGCTTGAATCTGTTTTCGACTCATTAACATCTTGGTTTAAAGTTTCTGCCATATTTACAATCTTTAATGCAGCTTCATGGGTTGCATTTTGCTTCATGGTTTCTTCAAACTTTTCGCTAATTTGAACAAATTTCGCTTCTAACTCATTGTATGCAGCATTCTGTTGTTGATTTTTATCAATCAACAACGAAATTCGCGAATGAATTTTTTTAAGCCGGTCTTCTTGTTCGTTTTGCATAATGTTATTGGCGAACTACAGCTCCCAACGATTTTTCAAAAGTAGTAATAATTTTTTGCATCACCTTATCGATTTGAATATCACTTAGTGTTGCATTTCTATCCTGCAAGGTAAAACTTAATGCATAGGACATTTTGCCTTCGGGCATTTTATCGCCTTTGTATACATCAAACAAGTTTACACCGGTAATTAAATCAGACTTTAATTGCTTTACAATTTCATTTATCTGCGTGTAGGTAACTGTATTGTCAACAACCAGTGCTAAATCTCTTCGAACCTCTGGATATTTAGGAAGTTCTTTAAAAGTAGTTTTCACAGCTATACTTTCTTTCAAAAGGATATCCAAATCCAATTCAAATGTAAAAATATTTTGTTTTAGATCGTATTTCTTAAGCAATTTTGGAGCTATTTCGCCCATAATACCCAATGATATTTTACCCGATTTCACTTTATATGCTGGTGAAAGCATGGGGTTATCGATTTTCTCAAAAGAAAGTTCCTTTAAACCAAGGCGAGAAATCAACATGTTTAGATATTTTTTTAACTGAAAAAAATCGGCTTTTTGCTGTTTTACCTCAAAGTGTTCTGGGGTTTGGTTACCACAAATAGAAACGGTTAGCTTATTCGTTTCAACCGTTCTTTCGCCTGTTTGGAAATATGTTCTGCCCAATTCAAATACTTTAATATCTGAATTTCTACGGTTTGTATTATAAACTACCGTATCAAGCATGCTAAACAAAAGACTTGTTCGCATGGCGGAAAGGTCTTCGTTTAATGGGTTTTGTAGCGAAACTATTTCGCAATTTGGAGCCAACCCCAATTGTGCCATATCAGGTCGTATAAATGTAAGACCCATAATTTCGTTGAAACCTAAGTTTGCAAGCAAATCTGCCAGCTGATCTTTGATATTTTCTTTCTGATTTAAATCGTGCCCTTGTTTGGTTGGAGCATACGCAATTTGCTTTAAATCAGAAACTGCATCAAAACCATAAATCCTTAAAAACTCTTCAATAACATCTATTTCGCGCTTCACATCTGTTCTGTACGAAGGGATTTTAACAATCATTCCATCGCCATAATTCTCCACAATTTCGAATTCAAGGGCAAGGAGAACTTCTTCAATTGTTTCGATTCTGATTTTCTTGCCAATAATTCTTTCGAAATTTGCAAATCCTAAATGCACGGTTTCTGCTTCTTGTGGGTTTGGATAAATGTCCAGAATTTCAGAGGTTACTTTTGCCGAAGTACATTCTTGCAAGATTAAATCAATGGCGCGCTGAAGTGCGTAGGATGTTGCTTCAGGACTTGTTCCTCTTTCGTAACGAAAAGATGCATCGGTTTTTAAGCCGGAAATGCGTGCACTTTTGCGAATTACCGATGGATTGAAACATGCGCTTTCGATAAAAATATGGGTGGTTTTTTGTGTTATAGAATCGTCTAAACCTCCCATAACACCTGCCAACGCCATTGGCGCTTTTGCGTGTGCAATAACCAAATGATCGGTGGTTAGCTTTCGGGGTGCTTTATCGAGGGTAGTTAATTGCTCATTTTCTTTAGCAAAACGCACATTAATTTCGTTTCCATCAATTTTATCTGCATCAAAAGCATGTAACGGATGCCCTGTTTCATGCAATACATAATTGGTAATATCTGCAATGTTGTTTATTGGATTTAATCCAATGGTTCTAAGCTTTTCTTTAATCCAAGCTGAAGATTCTTGAACTGTAATTCCAGAAATCTTAACGCCCATATAGCGCGTACACGCTTCTCCATTTTCAATATTAATGCGTATTACAGAATCGTCTTGAAAAATCTTGACATGCTGCAATTCTGGATAATTCACTTTTTGGCGCTTATATGCAGCAATATCTCTAGCAACGCCTAAATGACTCATGGCATCGGTTCGATTAGGGGTTAATCCAATTTCGATTTGATAATCGTTATCAAGGTTGAAATAAGTAGCTGCGCTCTCGCCTAAAGTCGCATCTTCTGGTAATACCAAAATACCATCATGCGATTCGCCCATGCCAATTTCGTCTTCAGCGCAAAGCATTCCTTCGCTGATTTCGCCTCTAATTTTGGCTTTTTTAATTTCAAAAGGTTCTCCAGAATTAGGATGAACCGTGGTTCCTACTGTTGCAACTATTACTTTTTGTCCAGCAGCGACATTCGGTGCTCCACAAACGATACTCAATCTGTTTTCTCCGTCTGTTGTAGTTATAGTTAGGCTTAATTTTTCGGCATTAGGATGTTTTTCGCAACTCACTACTTGGCCAATTACCAAGCCTTTCATGCCACCTCTCACCAACTCTACTGCCTCTACGCCTTCAACTTCAAGTCCTGTTGATGTTAATATTTTGGAAAGCTCATCAATTGTTGGTTTTTCATCCAAATACTGACTAAGCCATTTATATGAAATTTTCATTTTCTTACTTAGAACCCGCAAAATTAAGCATACTATCAGATTTATCTATAATAAATGGTAGAACCTTTGTTTTTACCCCGTTTTTAAACATTATTTCATTAAAATGTAAACAAAAACACAGATTTATATCGTTACCCTTACTTTTGCAATCGGACAAATGAACATCCTACATACATATATTATAGGGAAATACATCAAAACCTTAGCCTTTATATCCATGTTGTTGGGAATAATTATTGCGGTTTTTGATTTAAGCGAAAAGGTCACTGACTTTATTCATTCGAAAGCTCCTCTTTCGCAAATCGTACTTTACTATATAAACTTTCTTCCGTTTTTCTTGTCTCAATTCATGCCTTTACTTATTTTTTTAGTATCGGCAACCGTTACATCAGGATTGGCTAAAAAAAACGAAATCATTACGTTATTTATATCAAAACAGAATTATACCGATGTTTTCAAGCCGTATTTTTTGGTAATTTTAGCCATTGGTGCTTTCAATTTTATAGCTACTGGATATTTAATTCCGCCCATGAGCAAGAAAAAAATTGAGTTTTTGGATAAATACGTGCACGAAAAATGGGTTAATGGCAACTCGAATTTTCATCTTCAAATAGATTCTTTAAACTCGCTTTATTTTCAAAGTTTCGATAATATAAACCACGTTGGATACAACATGTCAATTGCTGTTTTTGACACCTCACGAAGACTAATTAAAAAAGTAGAGGCTGAAAAAGCAACCTATCTAGTAGATAAAAAAACCTGGAAGTTGAATTCCATAAAGTATAAAACCGCTACAGAAAGAGGCGACAATTACGCATTTGTGCTCGAAAAAGATACGGTTATGGATATTGATCTAAGCGATTTTGATAGGCCGATTGAAGACTATTCTGTTTTAAATAATACAGAGCTTGACCGCTATTATGTGCGCCAAAAAAACAAAGGAGCGCCTGAGCTGGAAAATATTTTAGTAGAAAAATACAAACGGATATCCAATTCAATATCTATAATAATTATGGGATTGTTGGGCATTTCAATTTCATTCCGTAATGATCGTAAAGGAATGGGAAATGTGATTTTCTTGGGGATTTTGCTTTGCTTTTCATACATCTTACTCCAACAATTCACCACTATTTCAGTAATAAAAGCCAATTTAAATCCACTTATTGGCGTGTTTTCACTCAATATCATATACTTAATCATCTTATGGATCTTGTATAAGATTTACAAGTTTTAGGTAGATTTTTAAAAATAGTGAACATATCTAGCAAAAATCATCCGATGTCGGTTGATTATCCTAATTTTGCGGTTTCATTTTTCACAGATAATGGCCCATTACCCAGAATATAAACAGCTTGACTTGGTTGCAATTAACCAAGATATACTTACCCTTTGGCAAGAAACACAGGCTTTCAAAAAAAGCATACAAACCAGAGACGGTAAACCAGAGTTTGTTTTTTACGAAGGTCCGCCATCTGCAAACGGGAAACCGGGCATTCACCATGTGATGGCTCGTACCATCAAAGATTTATTTTGCAGATATAAAACACAACAGGGTTTTAAAGTTGAGCGCAAAAGCGGCTGGGATACGCATGGCTTACCTATTGAATTACAAGTTGAGAAAAAACTCGGAATAACTAAAGACGATATTGGCAAAACTATTTCTATAGAAGAATATAACCGCCTTTGCCGCCAAGACGTGATGATGTTTACCCAAGAATGGGAAAATCTTACGTCACAAATGGGATATTGGGTAGACTTAGAAAATCCGTACATCACCTACGAAAACAAATACATAGAATCTGTTTGGAGTATTCTTAAAAAACTACACTCGAAAGGTTTAATCTATAAAGGCTACACGATACAACCGTATTCTCCAGCTGCAGGAACAGGCCTTAGCTCGCACGAGCTTAACCAACCCGGAACCTATAAAAACGTAAGAGATACTACGGCTGTGGCCATGTTTAAAGTTTCTGGTCAACAAAAATCACCTTTTAGCGGAAATGATTTGTCGAATGCTTTTTTCTTGGCTTGGACTACAACGCCTTGGACTTTGCCTTCGAACACTGCGCTAACTGTTGGTGCAAAAAATGAGTATTCATTAATCCAAACCCTAAATCCATACACCGGAACACCAGTAGATTTAATTTTAGCAACCAAATTAATATCGAAGTATTTTAAAGCCGAAGATGAAAACACAAGTTTCGAAGATTTTAAAGTGGGCAATAAAAACTTGCCTTGGAAATCATTAGGAACTGTTTTAGGAAAAGAGTTAAAAGGATTACGTTACGAACAATTATTGCCTTATGCACAACCTGAAACAGGCGATGCATTTTTAGTTTTAACAGGCGATTTCGTAACCACAGAAGACGGAACAGGAATCGTACACACTGCCCCTAGTTTTGGTGCAGATGACTTTCGATTAGCTCGTGAAAACGGAGTGGGAACGTTAACGCTGGTTAATCGCTCAGGAAAATTCTTAAGTTCTGTAACCGATTTTGCAAACGAGTTTGTGAAAGAGCAATACCTATCAGACGAAGAAAAAGCCGCTTGGTGCAAAGCCAATGGTAAAGAAAAATACCTTTCAATCGATGAGCGCATTGCCATCAAACTAAAAATTGAAGGCAAAGCGTTTAAAGTAGAAAAATACGAGCATACCTACCCTCATTGCTGGAGAACCGACAAACCTATACTTTACTACCCACTCGATTCGTGGTTTATACGCACCACCGACTATAAAGAAAGGTTGGTTGCTTTAAACAATACGATAAATTGGAAACCGGAATCTACAGGAACAGGTAGGTTTGGAAATTGGTTAGAGAATTTGGTTGACTGGAACCTAAGTAGAAGCCGTTTTTGGGGAACCCCATTGCCAATTTGGAGAACTGCAGATGCTACCGAAGAAATATGCATTGGTTCAATAGATGAATTAAATACAGAAATCAACAAAGCAGTTGCCGCAGGCTTTATGGATAATAATCCGTTAAGTTTAATGGAAGCATCAACTTCTTTTGATGCTACTCATGCAATTACGCAGGCTGAATCTTTAATATGGGTATCGTTACAGAAAAACGTTCCTGGAATTAGCCGTTGCCAATCATTCGGGTCTTTTTCTGTTGATTTTGTGCATCATCTTTCCAAATTAATTATCGAAATTGACGAGCCTCATCATGCGCTGAATAAAGAGTTTAACGCAAACCGAGATCATTATTTCGAATCAATTGGATACAAAACCTTGCGATTTACCAATGCTGAAGTTTTAGTAAACGAAACTTTGGTTCTTGAATCGGTTCAAAGCCATATCGACCATAGAGCTAAAAGTTTAGATAAATCATTTTTCGATTTACATAGGCCATATGTTGATCAAATAACTTTGGTTTCAGCTTCGGGAAAACCTATGACTCGAGAAACCGATTTAATAGATGTTTGGTTTGATTCAGGTGCTGTACCTTATGCTCAAAATCATTTTTTAGCAAGCGATGCTACAGAAAATCCAACGCAATTCCCAGCTGATTTTATTGCTGAAGGAGTTGACCAAACGCGAGGTTGGTTTTTTACACTGCACGCTTTAGCAGTGATGCTATTCGATTCTGTTGCCTTTAAAAATGTGGTTTCGAACGGATTAGTGTTAGATAAGCACGGAAACAAAATGAGCAAGCGATTGGGCAATGGTATCGACCCTTTTGATACGCTAAACAAATACGGAGCAGATGCTACCCGTTGGTACATGGTTCGAAATAGCGATCCATGGGAGAACCTAAAATTTGATTTAGAAGGTATAAAAGAAGTACAACGTGCTTTTTTTGGAACGCTATATAATACCTATTCTTTCTTTGCTCTCTATGCAAATATTGACAATTTTGCGTTTACAGAATCAGAAATTCCTGTAAAAAATCGTCCAGAAATTGACCAATGGATTTTATCCAGATTACACACATTAATTCGTGAAACCGAGTTAGCCTATAACGATTATGAACCTACAAAAGCAGCCCGTGCCATGGAGCGCTTTGTAGATGAACACCTTAGTAACTGGTACGTACGTTTATGCAGAAGACGCTTTTGGAAAGGCGAATATTCTACCGATAAAATTGCTGCATACCAAACCCTTTACACCTGTTTAGAAACATTATCGTTGCTCATGGCTCCTATTGCGCCATTTTTTGCAGATAGATTGTTTTTAGATTTAAATAAAATAACAAATCGCTTTACTGAAGCATCTGTTCATCATACCCTATTTCCAAAAGTAGATGAGAAAATCATTGATGATATGTTGAACGATAGAATGGAATTGGCGCAAACCGCTTCTTCGTTGATCTTATCTCTTCGTAAGCGCGAAAACATCAAGGTTCGTCAGCCGTTAAGTCGCATATTAGTTCCCATTACCGATGCGAAACAAAAAGATCAATTTATAAAGGTTGAAGAGCTCATTAAAGCCGAAGTAAACGTAAAAGGCATTGAATACATTACAGACACTAATGGCGTAGTAACCAAGAAGTTAAAACTAAACTTCAAATCGTTAGGTGGCCGAGTTGGTGCTAAAATGAAAGCATTAACTTTAATGGCAAATACCTTTACTCAGAATCAAATTAACACGTTTGAAAGCGAAGGAAAACTAGTTTTAACCCTCGAAAATGAATCATTTGAGTTAATTACTGGCGATGCTGAAATTGTATCTGAAGACATCCCGGGTTGGTTAGTTGCCAACGAAGGACGCGTTACCGTTGCGTTAGATATTACCATTACCAATGAGCTTAAAAACGAAGGTATAGCCCGAGAAATTGTAAATCGAGTTCAAAAACTAAGAAAAGACAGCGATTTTGATATCATTGATAAAATTATAATCCATTTAGAACCAATCGATTATATTCGAGAATCGATAGAAGCCTTTTCAAGCTACATTTGCAACGAAACTCTTGCTAACTCTATAAATATCAATTTATTAGAGAATGTCGCTTTTGATTCTACGATTGAAATCGATGAATACATCATTGGAATTACCTTAAAAAAGACTTAAAATGGAGATTAAGAGCTTTAAAAAAGTAAAATTTATACAATTTCATTTAGTAATTGAATATATTCGCTCGCTAAATTGTTGCTTTAAAATCAAATTATTGGTCTTAAATCCATAATTTACTAAACCCAAAAGGCATGGAAACTACTTCAAACCTAAATCTACGCTACAATGACGATGATTTACAAGAGTTTAAAAAAATTATTCTTGATAAACTAGAAGCTGCTAGAGGTGAGTTGAAATATTACCAAGACCAGATGAAAAACGCTGGCAACGGTACAGACGACACTTCAAACCAATACATTACCCTTGAAGAAGGATCTGCGACCTTAGAAAAAGAGCAATTAAGCCAAATGGCGGTTCGTCACCGAAAATATATCGACCATTTGGAAAATGCGTTAATTCGTATCGAAAACAAAACGTATGGTGTTTGCCGCGCAACTGGCGGATTAATTGCCAGAGAAAGATTGCGCGTTGTACCCCATGCAACTTTATCTGTTGAGGCCAAAAACAACGGCAGCTTTTAATAAATGCTTAGAAACAAATATTACCCATTAATACTTACAGGCCTGGTCTTACTCATAGATCAGGCTTTTAAGCTTATAGTAAAAACTCAAATGTTTATTGGACAAGAGTTTGATGTTATTGGCAGCTGGTTTCGAATTCATTTTATTGAAAATAACGGCATGGCTTTTGGCATGGAATTAGGCGGAAGCATAGGCAAACTAGCCCTCACTTTATTTAGAGTGGTTGCAGTTTATTTTATCGGCAAATTCATGTTACGCTTGCATAATGAAAACGCACCTAAAGGTGCCGTTACTTTTTTAACCTTAATTTTTGCAGGTGCTATCGGCAATATTCTCGATAGCGTTTTTTACGGATTGATATTTAAATACGAAACTATCTTTTTTGGCAGAGTTGTCGACATGTTATATTTTCCTATCTGGAGCGGTATTTTACCCGATTGGATTCCCTTTAAAGGCGGTGATTATTTTGAGTTTTTTCAGCCAGTTTTTAACATTGCAGATGCCTCTATTTTCATAGGCGTTGTTGGTTTACTTTTATTTCATCGCGATATTTTGGTGGATAAAACCGAAGAACCAATTCTTGAATCAGAATAGTAACTTTACCTATCTTACTTTTTTATTTATTATGGCCTACGCAGACTTAGATCAAGTTGAGTTTTGGGAAAAATTCAACAACGACCCAAATGCTATTTTATTGGATGTAAGAACTCCTGAAGAATATGCCGATGGACATATTCCAAATTCGGTATTGTTAGATTACAAAGACCCAGCTTTCACTGTAGATGTGTTGGATTTGGATACCGATAAAAATTATTATGTGTATTGCCGCAGCGGTGGACGAAGTAAAGCTGCATGCCACATATTGCTAGAAAGCGGAATTGAAAATGCCTACAATTTATTGGGTGGTTTTTCGCAGTGGAACGGCCCAAAACAATAATTGAACATGCCAAATGCGGTTATTACGGGCGGAACTAAAGGTATTGGTTTAGCTATTGTTCAAAAACTCGCTTCAGAAGGGTTTAACGTTGCTTTTTGCGCACGAAATACCGATGAAGTAACCCTTTTAGCTAAAACACTTTCAGAAACCTTTATCTCACAAAAGTTTTACGGCTTTGTATGCGATGTAAGTGAGTTAGATTCGCTGAATCAATTCTTCAAAACGGTTGATTCTGTGTTTAAATCGGTAGACCTGTTGGTTAACAATGCTGGAGTTTTTATTCCCGGGCAAATTTCTACTGAACCAGCCGGTGTTTTTGAAACGCAAATGAATACCAACCTTAGGTCGGTGTATTATACCTGCAGGTATTTCGTTACCGAAATGAAAGCCAAAAAAGCAGGACATATTATCAATATTTGTTCAACAGCCAGCAACACAGCATATGTAAACGGTGGCTCGTACTGCATTTCTAAATTTGCAGTGTTGGGTTTAACCAAAGTTTTACGCGAAGAACTTAAATCTTTTAATATTCGAATAACCGCCATTTTACCGGGCGCAACGCTTACCGAATCGTGGTCGGGAACCGATTTGCCTAAAGATCGATTTATCGACCCATCTGCAATTGCAGATGCCGTTTATGCAGCGTGGACTTTACCACCCAATGTGGTGGTAGAAGAAATTACCATCCGGCCAATGGCTGGCGATATAACATAATTTCTCTACCTCACTACCGCCAACGACTGCCGCTGCACAATAGCAGATCCACTAAACGGGGTTGCTTCTAATACCAACACATACATTCCCGCTTTAACTACCTCGTTGGTTTTGGCGTGAGTTCCATCCCATTGCGGAGTTGTTGCGCTGCTTTCAAAAACCAGCTCTCCCCATCTGTCATAAATTTTGTAAGAAATGGATTTAATGCCGATGCTTTTTACTTCGAAACGGTCGTTTAAGTTATCTGTGTTGGGCGAGAATGCGGTAGGAACAAAAACCTGCGGTTTGAAGGCTTCGCAAACCGTATTCGACTGTGAAAATTGCTCTGCACTTGTGCCTTTGGCTGTAATTTTATAACACCAACCTTGATGTTCGGGTGCAAAAAAGTCTTGGTCTGCAAATTGTGTTTGGTTGGTTACGGAGTGCAGTTGCCATGCGTTTTCGTTTTCCATCGGAGCGCGATGCACCTCGTAAAAAGCGGTAGTGTTGGGCCAGTAAGTGTAGCTTGTCCAGTTGAGTTGGGCTGCTTCGTAATTGCCGATGATGCTGCTGTTTAGCACAATATTGCTG
>CAMTUB010000028.1:0-107880 GCA_947084835.1 uncultured Bacteroidota bacterium
CGAATCATCGTAGAAATTAAACGTATATGCATTTGCTCCCGGTACATAAACTGCTAACATTCCGCTGTTTACTGTTACATTTTTACGACCGCATGAGTGTGGATCTAAGAATGCATTTGGTACACCAGAGATTAATGGATTATCTACAAATCCAATCTGACAAGTTGTACCCCAAGGACCTTGGATTGTATTTACCCATGCTCTTGCACGTACATAATACACCGTATTCCAAGTTAAACCTGCAACGTTTGCGAAAATTATTGTACGATTTCCTTGTTTACGGCTAGCATTAATAGTTGCAAAACCTGGATCTGTGCTAAATTCAGCTTCGTAATCGGTTGCTCCTAATACAGACTCAAGTACAGTAAACGAATTCAACTGACGGGCTGGGAACAACGAGAAATCTGTTCTTCCGCAATCCGATGAGCGAACTTCTGATGGCGCTATTACTAGCGGCAACATGTTAATTGCTAAAGTAGAAGAACCAACCGATGAACCACAACTGTTATTTGCAACTACTTCAACATTTCCGCCAGTAACTCCAGCTGTTGAATTAATTACATACGTTGTAGAAGATCCTGTCCAAGTTGCTGGTAAAGTCCAAGTATACGTTGTTGCGCCAGAAACTGGTGCTACACTGTAGGTTTGACCTGAGCCCTGAACCACATTAGTGTTACCAATAATAGTGCCTGGATTAGAAGGAACGTAATTTACAGTTACTGTACGGTCGTTTGATACTGTAGACACGCAACCCGATGAAGGGAATGTACCTACAACATTATAAACTGTAGTAACGGTTGGAGATACATTGATTGATAAACCTGTTCCGCCATTCGACCATGCATACGTTGCAGAAGGAGAAAAATATCCAAACTCAACAATTGGTCTTGTAGCAGATAAAGTTCCACCACCTACAGTTGAACAACCAGTTGCAACAACTGCTTGATTTAAACCATTGGTTAATGGCATGAAACCAACATTTGTTGAACTTCCAGTTGGAACATCGTGACACACATCTACCAAAACATTAGATATTCCATCCCATTCGAATGGAGTGCTGAAGGTATGAGCATTTGCAAAACCAAGAGAAGTTACAGCAAAACTTGGTGAGTTAAATACTGTTGTGAACGTTTCTACTGTGAAGGTAGTAGTTAATGCGCTAGTTGCTGTATTAGCAAGTTTTATGGTGTAATTCGGCATAGAGCCCGAACCTAATGCCGTAACGTTAAACGCTAAACTTGTAATATTACCTACAATACCTGCTGAAGTTAATTCAGAAGCAGTAAATAAATACTGTGTTCTCATTGCATTTCCACCGCCTTGACGGTATGGTGATCCAGTTAAACTAGTAGTTGTTTGAACACCAACTTGAGCAGATCCTGCTGATCCAACTGTTGGATTAGTTACAGTTAAGGTTGTTGAAGTACCATTACAAATAGCTAAAGAAGGAGTAACTATTGGCTTTGTTGGCAATGGATTTACTATTAAACTCTTAACAGTACTTTTAATACAACCTGTTGAAGCAGTAACAGTAACCGTATAGCTAGTTGTTACACTTGGAGAAACAACAATCTGATCAGAAGTAGAACCACCTGGAGACCAAGAAAAAGTTTCACCCGAACCTGATGGCGTTGCAGTAAGTGTTGCAGATTGACCATTACATACTGAAGGTACAGAAGAAGTAATTACAGGAGTAAATGGAGCTACTACAACAGCTGCCTCTGAACTTACGTTAGATAAAGCTGAAAAAGAGCAACTTGTTTCACAAACATAATACGTAGTTGCACTAATACCATTTGCTATATAAGTTGCATTATTTGCACTTGCAATATTAGTATAAGGACCACCTGATACGCTTGCTGATTTCCATTGGTAAGATATACCAAACCCTGTTGTATGACCAGATAATGATATAGTTGAATTACCCGTAGCATTACAAATTAAAGCAACACTTGCCGTAGCAGTTCCTGGAGCAGGAGTACCGCTACAAGCTGGTAAGTTTTCTATACTAACATCGTCAATAACAACATAAGCGTCATTTGTTGTTCCAGGCCAGTTATTTCTGAATCTTACAATTAAGTCAGATCCTGAATAAGCACCTAAGCTTATTACTTCGTTCTTGAAATTAGTTGAAGGCGTATGGTTTGCACCATTTATCGTTTTAACAATGGTATAAGAAACACCACAGTTTGAAGATACTTCAACGTTAATTGAGTCGTTTGTTGCTAATGTTGTAGCAGCACCACCAGTAAAGTTGGTTACTTGATAACTGAACAATAAACGAGTATCTGCTGTTGCTACACCCACTTTAGGTGCAGTTGCAACCGATGTTGTTGATGAAGACCAAGTATTATGACGTAATGCATTGGTTGCACCAACTCCGATTCCTGTAGTAATAGCATATCCTGTAGCAGACCAACCAATAGTAGTTAAGTTTGTACCACTATTGAAGTTTTGTGAGTAAGGTAAAGCCAAAGTAGATGTAACAACACGGCTAATATTTGCCGTAGTGTCGTTAGAAACAATATTATCTCCAGCTAACACGGTATATACTCTAAAGTTGTACGTACCAATTGCACTCATATCGTAAGTTCCTGGGAAATTTACGTTCATATTAGTTGAACCAGCCAATGTACCAGAAGTTAACGTTACTGGCCCTAAAGTCATTGGATTTGGTCCTGTTACACTAACATAAACATCTACATTATTTACAGAAAAATCAATTGTTGCAACTGTTCTATTTCTAATAACAGCAGTTATAGCTTGGGTAGAAGTGTAACAACCTGCTGAACCTGGAGATGCTAAATCGAATCCTTGCATATCTAAAGGCTGATTAGCTTCTTTAACACAAATGTCGTAGGTAGAACCTAAGCCATGGCTAGCACCAGCATGATAAACACGTACAAAATACGTATTACCAATAGTTGTTGCAAACAACGTGTCTTCAACACCAGCTACACCTGTAACATTGCTACAAAGGATAGTTGTTTTTGTACCGCAATTTGGAACTGCGCCACCGTTAAATACTTCAACAGCTGGGTTAAAGAAATTATAACCCTGAACGGTTACTCTAGAAAACGATTTTGTTGCTACAAACTTATACCATACATCATCGTCAGGATTACCTGTACAAGCTAGCTCAGTAGATAAACTTGCGCCAGTAGTATTCTTACCAAGTATTGCATTTTGATTATCTACACACGTAACATTATCTAAATTAGTTAACGCTATAGCCCCCGAACAATCATCGTTTATTGCAGGAGAGTAAACAACAATTGCAAATTCACCTATATGTGCAGCAGCAGGACTTTCAATAGTTACCGTTGGTGCAACCGTATATCCGTAACCATTAGTGTTCATAGTAATACTCGAAATTGTATTTCCAGACAATACTGCAGTACCTACTGCATCAACACCATTACCGCCTGTAAACCTAACACGTGCAGTTCTAAAATCTCCTGAAGTTGTAGCTTCATAGCCAGAACCAACATTTGTCATTGTAACCGAAGTTACTGCACCACCAGAAATATTTGCAGTACCTGTAGCTTGAACACCACCACCGTTATGATATACACGTACATAATAAGTAGAAGAAACTGTAAGTCCAGTAAGTATTACATCCAATTGAACCCCGTTAGCTGTGGCTACTGAACAAACAGGAGTAGGCATTGGGTTAAAAGAAGCATCTAATATTTGAACAACCGGCCTATATCCTCCAGATCCATATAAACGAACTGTTGTGTTCGGCTCAACTGCTGTAAATTTAAACCAAACATCGTCATCTGCATTTCCTGAACAAACCGCCTCTGGCGATTGGGTTGCATTTCGAGATGTATAAAATCTACCGCATAAATTACTTGGAAAAGTTAACTCAGCTGGCAATGTAATTGCACCTGCAATATTATCATTTACCGGAGCAGATGCTGTTGGAATAACCAAACCTGCATAGGTTCCCGGTACAAAAACAAGCGATGAGTTACACTCTGGAAGACTCATTAATCCGTTTGCTCCCACGTTTGCTGTTGAAACAAAGTTATTCGAGAAAGCAGTTGTGTTTTCGTATTGTTGTGCAATAACCTCACCCGCTTGTGGTGGAGTACTTACAAACGAACCAACCATACCAGTAGAGTATGAATATCTGTGGTTATTGGTTCCATTAAAGCCTTGGAATAAACCGTAGTTATACGTTACACTGTTATTAGACTCATCTAATACAATTTGAAAATTAAGCTGGGGTCCAGCAGCACCAAATACGGTAAAATTAAACCACTCAATGGTAATTTTACGAGAACCAGCAGCACCAGGCCCAATCAAATAACGTATGCGCGCATCTAACGTAGCTACCCCACCTGAATTTGGATTTGTTGTTAAGTCATCGTAAAAAGCAGCTAACAACAATGGAATGGCTGCACTCCCAAGTGTGTTAGTAAAAGTTGTTGCAGTTGTTGCAACACTTGATGCTGTAACTAACTTAACCCAACCGTTGGTATTTGCTTGAAAACCTGTAACCGTTTGCCCTTGAAAGGTAAATGTAGAACTAGGTATCGTTACCGCTGTAGAAGTGTTATCATCATTTGAAGTAGATGCCGCAACCCATGCTAATGTAGTACCTGTACTCATTATAGAATTATACGCAATGCCTGTATTACGCGTTATCGCATAATTTAAAGGTGCAGGAGGTGTAAAGCTCGAAGACCATGCAAAATAATCATCGCCTGTTGGCACAATTGGCCCTACTGTAGATATAGCAGTTGTTCTGCTACCTGTTGCACCTAAAGAACCAGTTCCTGTTGCAACACTTCTTACTGTCCAAGGTCCAGCTTGTGATGTGCCTTGGCTTATTAATAAACTTTGTTGATCAGAAACTAATAGATCGTTTACATTATAGTTTAAAGTAGTTGTTGGGTTGGTACCGTACTCAGCTGCTGTAGTTGCATTGGTTTGCACTCTGTATGTGCGCTGACCAATAACACCTGAACCACCGGTTGGTGCACCTAAACGTGTTACTTTAATAAACTTTAAGGTATTTCCTGTACCTGCAGAGCCTGAACCTGGGGTAAATGTATATGTAGCATCAAAAGGGAAATTACGACCTGTTGTATTTGCAGCTGGCAACGTTAATTGAATTGCTCCATTGGTAACATTAGCTGAAGTAGTTCCAGTTGTTCCACCATACCCTCTATCAGAAAAGGTTAATGTATTACCGCCTAAATTTAACACACCACTCATCGTTAATGCACCAGCAGCAGCGTACAGCTCTAAATCGCCAGATAATAATAATCCTGGTACAGATGTAACTGCTAAAATATTAATTTTTCTGTTTGATGGTATAACCACACTTTCGCTATGCTGTATGTTTGCAGTAGATGGTCCAAACCAGTTTAAGGTTAGGTTGTATAATGCTACCCTACACGTTGGCACTGTAGCTGCAGTAGAAAAACCACCACCCAACAAACCAACTGTTGGGGCTGCTGAATATCCAAACCCTTCATTGGTCATGGTAAAATTACTTACCATGCCGTTGCTGATTGTAGCAGTAGCTGTTGGCCAACAATTGGTAGGCCACGCTAAAGTAGCCCCTGAGCCTAATGTACCAGAAATACCAATGGTTGGAGGAACAGAATAAGTTGCTGTTGTGCCCGTGTTTAAATACACAGTTACCACACGTCCTTGAGCTACGCCTATGATAAAATTAGCTGAAGCTAGTGCAGTGCCTGAAACCAATGTACCTCCAGTAACTGTAACGGTAGTTGTACCCGTGTATCCACTACCTTCTGCAGTAACTAAGTTTAACGCAGTTGGACCAGCAAAACCCACTGTAGGAGCTGAAGTATATCCCACACCACCGTTAGTTGTAATTACACTACCAACCATGGTTCCACTTTTAATGGTTAAACCACCCGTGATTGAAGCTGCTGGACTTTTTTGAGTTAAAAATGTAGCAAAACCTTGTATGCTTTGCATAACTACTGCAACCGCAGTTGCACCCGTACCTACCCCACCAACAAATGTAATTGCTGGTGTAGAACGGTAACCATTACCAGCGTTGGTAATTGTTATGCTACGGATAGTACCTGTTGCATCGTCAATATTAGCTACTGCTGTTGCATTTGTAGTAGTGCCTGCAGGTACAGAAAATGTAACAGTAGGTGGGTTTGTGGACAGATACCCCGAACCCATTCCAGTAACAACAACGGTATAAACTCTTTGATTTATAGCTTGCCCGTAAACCTGAGCAGTATTGTTTATCTCAACCTTACCATTCGTATTTAACGATGCTCCTGTGTGGTTAAAACCAGCAGTTGCAATTAACGACTGCGTTGTATTCACAACACACGCAGCTAAACTTGAAAAGCTTAAGGTTCTGATAAACCCTTTTGTTCCATCGCCAATAAATGTTCCCGAACCACCAAGGGTTTGGGTTCCACTAGTTCCGTTAAAATTTAATGATGTAGCTAAATACGCAAAGTTGGCTGTACCATTATTGGTAAAGTTACCTGCAATATTAACGGTTTGTCCAGTTCCTCCAGATGTAAATGCATTGAACTCTCCACCCGCATTTATTAATAAATCACGGGTTACAGTCATAGCATTAGAAACAGAACCCCACTGTAATTTACCAGCTACAGTAATATCTCTGTAGTTAACTGCTTGGTTAACCACAACAGTTGACCCTGTAGGAATAAGAATATCGTTACCAGATACAGGCACAACCCCACCTACCCAAGTAGCCGGAGAATTCCATAAACCACCTAATGCAGTTGCTGTAAATAAACCTGGTGCAATAGAAACCAATCCAACTTCATCTATTGCAGCAGGAGGATTAGCTATAGTAGAACCATCCGATTTCCAACTGAAAACTAAGCGATAGGTTGTACCTGGTATCCCTGAAAAGGCAAAAGTTTCGCTGTTATACGCAGCAGAATTCAACTTATACATGCCACTAGTAGCACCAGGGCCAGAAACCTGAAAGGTTGCCGATAAAGCAGTATTTGCAACAGGAACGCCAATTAAAGCGGTTGTTCCCCAAAATACTTTAAGGTTATCCCAATCACTAGTTGTTGTTCCTTCTCCGCCAGCTTTCCACTTAAAAGAAAGCGTTACAATACTTTGCCCAGCAGGTATGGTAACATCGGTGTATAAATGTTGAATAACACTTAACTGTGAATATGCCCACGTTTGAGCACCCGTTGGGGTAGAAGAAATGTATGCACTGCGTGTGCCATTGCTAACCCCTGGAGGGTTTACTGTACCCACAATCCAGCTATCGGTTGTAGAGTTAACAGCTGTCCATCCATTCATTAGAAATGTGCTACCTAACTCAAAACCACCTGCACCCGCAGGGTCAACAAGTACCGTTTGTGCATTTCCCGTGAGTACACCCGTAACGAGCATACAGCACATGACAAGCCACCGTAAGAGGTTAGTGCCTCTCGGGGGGCTTTCGTTTGTGTAAAATTTGTTCATAAGTAATTAAAAATGTTTGAAACAAATTTAATGGATTTTAAGTGTAAATCCAACAGAATTCAGGACCGTTGCTCATCGGATTAAATTGTTTGATATTTAACTTTAAATTATATTTTTTTAGCGTGGTTTAAACCACTAATTTTAATTTTTTTGATTTAAAAGCTTGTTATATTTTAATGCAAATTGGATTAAAATCCAATTAAAAAGCTAGGAGCTCTCTTCAAAAACAATAATTAATCCTTTATTAATTGAAATCCTCGTCATCGGCAAGGGCAATTCCTTTGTAAGATTTCCGGTAAATACGGATTAAAAGCACAAACCAAGAAATCATCAGCGGGCCAAAAATAAGCCCGGGCATGCCAAATAATTCTAGCCCTAAAATCACGCCAAAAACCGTAATTATGGGGTGCACATCGGCAAAAATTCGTTGTAGCATAAGCCGTACCACATTATCGATATTAGAAATTACAAAAGCCCCATAAATTAAAATGGCCGCCCCTTGCCATACTTCTCCAAAAACCATTTGAAAAACACCCACCGGTATCCAAACCAATGCTGTTCCAATCATGGGTAAAAAAGAGAAAATGCCGGTGATTATTCCCCAAAAAATGGGCTCTGGAAACTCAAACAACCAATACGAAAACATAGCTGCAATAGCTTGTATTATTCCTAAAACAGGTAAAACAATAACATTAGAAAGGGTCATTAGCTCCAATTCGTTTTTCAAAATATTAAAGTTTTCTTTATTAAACGGAAGATAGTCTTCCATGATATCAGCCAATTGTTTTTTGTATATCAATAAAAAGTACATAACAAAAAACATGACAGCAAATTGAATTAACAAATAGAAAATATTACCTAAAAATGAGGTTGCAAAGTTTCCAACCGTTTGCACCATGGCTTTAACGTTTTCTTCAGAAATTATTTTAAAATCAAAAAAAGAAATCGCTTTGCGGTTTACATCGTTCACCACTTCAAGCAACGATCCTAATCCGCCTTGGGTTAGCTCCATTATTTTGTCAAAAATCATATAGGTAACACCCATAATGGGCAATAATACAGCGAATACTGCTAATAAAACAATGATGCTTGCCGACACAGCTTCAGAAAACTTTTTCCGTAACAGCTTTTGATGCAGCTTTTTAAAAACTATAACCAAAATAATGGCACCCAAAAAAGCAGGTATATATTCGCGAAGCAACCACACTAAATAAAAACCAAAAAGGTTTAACATAGCAATGGCTACATATTGTTTTGCTTTTTCAAAGTCGATTTTTGTTAACATAAAGTTAATTCGCTTTTTAATTTAAAATTTAGTAAATTTAGGAGTATGAATCAAACATCAAAAACTATAATTGCACTGGTAGCAGGAGCTGCTATTGGTGCCGGCATCGCCTATTTGCTTCTGAACGAAGATAGCGATGAAATGATTGGAAAAATCAAACAAAAAGCGGCTAAGCTAAAAGACGACTTGGACGAAAAAATCAATCAAGGCAAAGAAATGGCTGGAAAAATCAAAGACGACATTGATGAGATGCTGCATAAAGAAAATGAAACTGCATGAGCGAGGAAAAAGAACGACAAATTATAGATGAAGTAGTTGAAACAGTTACGGATTTTGTAGAAAACCGAACTGAGTTGGTACGTTTAATTGCCATCGAAAAAGCCTCAAAAATCGCTGGTGTAATTGCGATGATGTCTGTTTTAGCATTAACGGCATTGTTAGCCCTCCTATTTATCAGTTTTATGGCTTCCTACTATTTTTCAGCTCATTTCGGCAGCAGAACCCTAGGTTTTGGTGTTACAGGCTTAATTTATGTGATTTTCATTTTTTTCCTTTACCCTCTAAGAAATCGTTTGATAAAAAAACCGGTAACCAATTTCTTTGTTCGCACACTTTCTGAACCAACCGACCTTGATGAAACTGAATAACATAGAAGAACTACACGCTGAGAAAAGACGCATTAAACGTGAAAGTTCAGAACAATTAGTTGCTCTTAAAGAGCAGGTAACGTACATGCGTAACCACAAAGCCAAGTTGCTAGTTAAAGCCGTTTACCCCGATTACGATGGCAGTAAGGGCGTGCTTAGCAATGTTGGAAGTGAACTTAAACGCAGTTTTTGGGGCAAAGGCAAAGACAATTCTGGAAATATAGCCTCGGTTGCTGCAATAGGTTTATCCTTTGCTACTACATACTTGTTAAATAAATATTCCTTTAAAGGAATGGATTCTATATTGGGATTGTTCCGAAAACCTACATAAACAAAGCCTCTTTCTTAAGGAGCGGGCATATTTTGTATCGCTCATCTTGGGTTTCGGCACGGGTAGCTTCTAAAACAGCTACTACGTTATCTAACCCAATTTTTATACTCCATTCGAAAGGCCCATGTGGGTAGTTGGTGCCCAGTTTCATGGCTTGGTCTATATCGGGCTTGGTAGCAGTACCTTCTTGTAGTGTAAAATAGGCTTCGTTAATAATCATCCCAACAATGCGCGGAGCAACCATGCCCGCACGGTCTTCTACTTTTTCAATATTGATATTTAATTGATTTTCTATATCCGAAACAATATCTGAATGGTAAAATGCTGCTTCCCAAATTGGGCGTTGTATGAAGGTTGCAAGCAAATTGCACCCCATAACATGCGGCAAACTCAAAACTGATTTGCCAAAGAGTTGGTACAACGGAGTAACCACTGAATTCAACATAAAATGCACTTGCGTTTCATTTGCAATTAACTCTAATTCGTGTTGTTTATACAATATATTAGTACAAATTACCCAATCAAAATACGATAAACTCGCAGGTTCGCAGTTTTCTAATGCATCGAGCGTTGTCCAATCAATATCAACGTTTGCTAATTTGCCCTTTAATTCATCTAATACTGATGGATATCCTGTTCCTAAAACCCGCAACATGTATTTACTTTGATGCAAATATATACTTAAGATTATGAGTAAAACTATAGTAATTACTAACCAAGCGCCAGCACCTATTGGGCCGTATAACCAAGCCGTGTTTGCCAATAACATGCTTTTTGTATCAGGACAAATACCATTAAACCCTGAAACAGGCGAAATGGAACAAAATTCTATCGAAGAAGAAACCCACCGTGTAATGAAAAACTTGGCTGCCATTTTATCAGAGGCCGGACTGACTTTCGATAACGTAATAAAAACCAGCATTTTTATTTTAGACATGAATAATTTTGGAGCAATAAATACCGTTTACGGCTCTTATTTTACCTCTGATTATCCGGCACGCGAAACGGTACAGGTTTCAAGATTGCCTAAAGATGCCAATGTGGAGATTTCTGTGATCGCTTTTAAGGTTTAGCCTTTTTTAAACCATCCTTTTTTCCAAAAAATATACGCCTGAATTGAGCTCATGGTTGCCATAAGTGTAATAATAGCAATGTAGCCCCAAGGTTTATACAATTCAGGCATATTCCAAGGCGCTGGATTGCCATGCCCGTCTGTAGATGAAAAATTCATTCCGTATAGTCCAGAAATAAAGCTCAATGGGATAAAAAAAGCAGACAACATAGTCAACACTTTCATAATTTCATTCATTCGATTGCTTACACCGCTCATGTACATATCCATTAAAGTTCCGGTAATTTCGCGGTAGTTTTCAACTAAATCCATCAAGTGTACGCAGTGGTCGTACAGGTCGCGCATATACGGCTGCGTTTCTATTTCGTAAGGAGTGTATTTTTCACGCATCCACTCGTTAAGTGCATCGCGTAAAGGCCAAATAGCTTTTCGAACTTGCATAATATTGCGTTTGATGTGAACAATTTCGTTCCGCAATTCTATGGTTGGAGCGTCTATAAGCTCTTCTTCAATGGTATCGAGTTTTTCGCTGAGCTGACTCACCAACACAAAATAATAGTCTACAATGGTATCGAGAATAGTATACGCTAAAAACACACTGCTTTTTTGCCTCAACATGGAGGAAGCATTTTGCAACCTTTTTTCTAATGGGGCAAACTCTATAACATCGGCTTCTGAAACCGTAATCACTTTATTATGAAATACGAATATGGATAATTGATGATTTCTAAGTTCATCGTTTTCGTAGGTCAACAAACGGCATTGAATAAAAACATGGGCAAGTTGCGCTTCAATTTTGGGGCGCTGATAGTTGTTTAATACATCCTCTACCTCAAACGGAGAAATTCCAGGATAAACCACCAATTCGTTAAACACAGATTCAGAATTTAATCCGTTTATTTTTATCCAACCGTTTAATTGATTATCAGCATCAACCAATTTTAAGGCATCCATAAATGTTGGGCTTTCAAAAAGCTGGATGTTATTTTCATTGTATACACATCCTGTAATTACCGTGGGTTTGCCGTCTGATGGCGGGGTTAGACTACCAGCCCTTTGACCAACCTTAGAAACATGATATTTAAATCTATGGGACCCTTTTTTGCTCAATTTCTTACTCATGATTACTCACCAATGCTAGGAATTTTTGTTAATTTTTAACCCTAAATCTACGCTTTTAAACATTGTAAGTTATCTTCACAGCATATTAAGTCATGGATAAATCTGTAAACCGTATAGCGCTTCTCACTTCAGGGGGCGATGCTCCAGGTATGAATGCCTGCATTCGTGCTGTTGTTCGATCTGCAATACATTATAATATCGAAGTTTATGGCATTATGCGTGGCTACGATGGGTTAATTCAAAACTTATTTGAGCCCATGAGCTCGCGATCGGTTAGTAACATCATCCATCGTGGAGGAACCATGTTAAAAACTGCCCGAAGCGAGGCTTTCCGCACCCGCGAAGGCATGGAAAAAGCGTGGGAAAATCTATCAAATTTTGGAATAGATGCGTTAGTAACTATTGGTGGCGATGGCACATTTAAAGGCGCTTTGGAGTTTTCTAAACTTTATGATTTTAACGTTATAGGCATCCCAGGCACAATTGATAACGATTTGTACGGAACCGATTTTACTATCGGGTACGACACTGCTACCAATACCGTGATTGAATGCATCGATAAAATTAGAGATACTGCCGATTCGCACGACCGCTTATTTTTTATAGAAGTAATGGGCCGCGATGCAGGAAACATAGCACTTACCACAGGCGTTGCTGCTGGCACAGAAGCCATCCTGATACCTGAAACCAAAACATCTATCGATGCGCTTGTGAATATTTTAGAAAACGCTTCTAAAAACAAAAAGAACTCTGGCTTAGTAGTAGTTGCCGAAGGCGATGAAGAAGGCGGAGCTATGGAAGTGGCGCGGAAAGTAAGCGAACGTTTTAAAGACTACGAAGTTAAAGTGACTATTCTTGGACACATACAACGCGGTGGAAACCCAAGTTGTTTCGATCGAGTTTTAGCAAGCAGATTGGGCGTTGCAGCTGTTGAAGGGCTGTTGCTTGGCAGAAGTAGGGTAATGGTGGGTTTGATTGATAACAAAGTAGTTTACACCCAACTGTCTAAAGCAGCCAAGCAAAACGGTGAGCTAGACGAAGAGTTAGTGCGTATCGGTAAAATTTTATCGAAATAAAAGATGGTATTAGTTGCTGAAAGCGGATCTACAAAAACCGACTGGCTTTTTACTCACCAATTAAACGCAGAACCTATAAATACAATGGGTTTTAACCCATTTTTTCATACATCTGAAACGGTAAGCTCAGCTATTTTAGCCAATGCAGCACTTTCTGAGAATGCTAAAAACGTAACTCACGTGTATTTTTTTGGTGCAGGATGTTCCTCGCCCGAAAGAAATCTAGAAATAGAAAAAGGACTGGAAGCAGTATTTACAAACGCTAAAATCGAAGTTAGCCACGATATTTTAGCTGCAGCCATTGCCTGTTGTGGCGATACAAAAGGCGTATCGGTAATTATGGGCACAGGCTCAAACTCCTGCTTTTGGGATGGCGAAAACCTTTCCCAAATGGTTCCGGCATTGGGATACATCTTGGGTGACGAAGGCAGCGGAAGCTATTTTGGGAAAGCTTTGCTTACGGCATTTATTTACAAAAAACTTCCAATGGAATTGCACGAGTTTCTAGAACATCGCTTAAATCTTACCAAAGAGCAGGTTTTTGAAAACGTGTATAAAAAGCCGGATGTAAATGTGTACTTGGCATCGTTTGCAAAAATCTTATTTGACTTTAAGCATTTACCATGGGTTCGCGCATTATTGCAACAAGGTTTTAAGCAATTTATTGAGATTCATTTATCGCCTTATCCAAACGTAACCGAAGTTCCCATTCACTTTGTAGGCTCGATAGCCTATAACTTTTCGGACGAGATAAAATTAGCGCTGGCAGAATTTGGCTTTACACCGGGTAAATTTTTACAAAAACCTGTATTCGATTTAGCAGCGTATTACGCTAACATTCACTTTTCAAAGTAAGTGGTGTGTTAAACTAAAAAATAGCTCTTAAATCTAAATTTTGATTCCAAAACCAATTCTACCACTATAAAAACTGGGGAAATTTTCAAAGGTAAATGTTTTAACTGTCCTTTGGTTTAATGGCAAAGATGGATTATTAAACTTATCGAAATCATAATACATATCAAAAAAACAGATTGGCAAATTAAAGTCAATAAACAATTTTGATGATATGAAATACGTCAACCTAGGCGTGAAAAAAACTCTTGCTCCTACAGAAACTTCTGACTTGGGAAACACATACGGTATTCTTGAATTGAAAACAGATTGGCTAAAATAGGGGTTAACTCCAAACCCAAAACCAGTTTTCAGCCTTTTAGTGTTTTGTTTTTTAGCGTTGAAGATATACTCGTAACGTGCTGATAAAAACGTTGAAGTAAGATGGCTATTTTCACCATAGTAATTTGATATTGTACTGTCCGATACAATCTCATTACTTTTAACATTTAACCTAAAGTTTGTAAGTTCAACTTCATGGCTGTTATTATTTTTTGCTTTCCATTGTAACGCAATTGTCGGATTTAGAATAGTATTCGTTTTTATTAAATGTCGTTCTGATATTGATGAAATGGCAATAAGGCTCTTTGTTTTCTTTTCAAAGGAGGTTAAATTATATACTTTAACAGCGGTTTTATAGTCATAATCTTGATTTTGGGCCCAACTTGTATTAATTATAGAAAATAATAGAAACAACAAAAGATAGTTTTTCATAGCTGCAATTTCTCAATAAACGATGATAGTAAACTATTATTGTAACCCCATTTTATAGATAAATGAAAAGCTATATAACCCATAAAAAAAGCGAAGATAAATCTTCGCTTTTTTTATGGGTTTGAATTTTGATTAGTTTTTGCAATACTGCTCAAACGCATCTTTTAGGTTTTCAGCAATCATAGCTGCTGGGCGGCCCTCAATTTGGTGGCGCTCTAACATATGAACCACTTCTCCATCTTTTAACAAGGCAATTGCTGGCGATGAAGCTGGATACGGCATAAAATATTCGCGTACTTTAGCAACCGCTTCAGTTTCCATACCTGCAAAAACGGTAACCATTTTATCAGGAGTAATACCATGTTCGCTTGCCATAATAGCACCCGGACGAGCGTTAGCTGCTGCGCAACCGCAAACCGAGTTTACCATTATTAAAACAGTGCCTTCGTTTTTGCCTAAAACTGCATCCACTTCTTCTGCCGATTTAAGTTCTTGAAAACCCTTATCGGTTAATTCTTTGCGCATTGGCGCAACCATAAATTCTGGATATGATCCCATTCTTATATTTTTTACAAAGGTAAGTTTTCCTTTTTATCTAACACAGATAACATAAATCATTAAAAATGGTTCTAAACGAAGAGCTTATTCTCCGAGTTTTCTCCAATTTTTCAGCGTTGTGTTTATGTCGTCATAAATACTAAAATCGCGCGCATAAATTGCATCAGCCTTTGCAATTATATCTTCAGAAACAGCACCCAATTGCGCATGAGCAACTATTCGAGGTTTTAAAAAGGGTAATTTTGAATTCGGTTTGATGTATCCAACGGCAGTTTTGCTGCCGGTTAACAAGGCTAATCCATTGGCAATCCATTTTCCAATATTAACTCGGGTTAGCATAAAAACCGGACTGAATATTACCATCACAATGCCTAAAAACAAATCCACATTGCGTTTATTGCGAATATTCGATGGTAAAACAATGTTTTGCTGCGTTTCTGCTCCAAGCACATCGCCTTTTCGGTTCACATGATTGCTGCTAATAATATGATTGCCATGTTTGGGTAAGAATCTAAAACGCATATTTTTATTTGCATTTTGATCTACAATTTCGATCGCTTGCTTGTAGGTTAACGACTGCAATGCCAATACGGTATCGTTTGCATGAACTGCTTTCAATGTCTCTGATAAACTGCTTAAATTGCCTAAAAAATCGGGATTCGAATCTGAAAAATTATTGCAAATAAACCCTTTATAATGTAGGTTAAGCATATTCTCTTTTAAAATGCCTTTTGCCAAATCAGCTTCAGATTTGCTCCCAATAACTGCTAAATTGGTGGCTCTGTAAATATCATCTTCGGTATCAAAAGTTAATAAACTGCTTACCCAACGTATTAACGACAGGCAAAAGATGGACCAAATGGTGCCCATTAAAATCATGGCGCGGCTAAATCGTAACGATTCATCCATAAAGCCATAAATGGCAGAAATGGCAATGCTGCCCAGTAAAATTCCACGAATCAATCGTTTATACCGAAAAGGTTTGTCGTAAGCACCGTTTATATAAGCCGACAAAAGCCATATTGAGATATAAATTGGAACTATAACTTGGGTATAAATCGAAGGGTAAACTATGAAATCTTTTACTTTGGTTTCCCAAAACTCTTTTATCAGCCACATGCCTAAAAAAATGGTTGCGGCATCTAAAATTGGCCCAGCAATGCGCTTTGTAAATCGGCTAAACAACGCAATTATTGCCCTGATAACTACTGCAACTTTTATGATTACGCTAAAGGCATTTGCTTTGGTAGATGAAAAATGGCGATTGGCGAAAATTATCATGGCTTGATAAAAAACCTTGACGTATTTCCAGGTTTCACGTTTGGTACTTTCCCCTTTAAAATGGATAATGGTTGTGTTGGACACATACCAGTTTTCGTATCCCGCTTTCTGTAAGCAATACGACAAATCAATGTCTTCGCCATACATAAAATATTCTTCAGATAGCAAGCCAGACTTTTCTAAAGCCGATGAGCGTAACATCATAAATGCTCCTGAAAGCACCTCAACGCAATGGTTTTCTTTTTCATCTAGATACGTTAGATGATATTTCCCAAAACGTTTCGACTTTTTTAAGAGCGATGATAACCCAAAAATCTTGTAGAAAGCAACTTCAGGCGTTGGCAATCCGCGCTTCGATTCGGGTAAAAAACGTCCGCTGCCGTCAATCATACGAACGCCTAATCCGCCACAAACGGGCTTGGCATTCAAAAAATCAACGCAAATTTTAAAGGTATCTTCAGCCACTAACGTATCTGGATTTAGCAGCAAAACATACTTTGCAGTAGATAAACGAATGGCTTGATTGTTGGCCGCAGAAAAGCCTACATTTTTTTCGTTTGCGATAAGATTTACCTCCGGAAAAACTTCCCGAATCATGGCAACTGACCCATCGGTAGATGCATTGTCAACAACCCAAACTTCCATCGAAAGCAATCCTTGTGCTGCAAAAGCAGCACGAATTGCCTCTTCAAGAAAATATTTGGCGTTATAACTTACAAAAACTACCGCTAAATCAACCATGAAAATATTATATACGCTGGCGAATTGCTTCGAACAGGAAAATTCCTGATGCTACCGAAACGTTCAATGAACTGATGACGCCTGGCATTGGGATTTTTAAACTTTCTGTAACCAACGACAATAAGTCTTCCGATATACCTTCGTCTTCAGAGCCCATAACAATGCAAAGTGGTCCTGTTAAATCTGCTTGATATATGTTTTTTGCACTTTTTTCGTTGGCAGCAACCACTTTTAGTCCGCTATCTTTCATGTACTGAATAGCGTGGCGTAAGTTTTCGCGGCAAACGGGTAACGAATGCAATGCACCTGCTGATGTTTTAATAGCATCTGCGTTAATAGGTGCGCTGTCGTTTACGGGAATAACCATGGCATGACCGCCTGCACAAGCAATACTACGAGCAATTGCCCCGATATTACGAATGTCGGTAACCCTATCTACCACCATAATAAACGGATCTTTGCCTTCTTCGAAAAGTGTTTGAAGAATCTGCTCAATTTTATAGTAGGTTATGGGCGATACAAAACCAATTGCACCTTGGTGATTTTTGCGGGTGATTCCGTTAAGTTTCTCAACCGGAACAATTTGCAGTGGCACCGAACGCTCACGGGCAATCTGACTTAATTTTTTACTCAACTCTGAACGTTCGCCACGTTGAATTAAGATTTTATTTAGCTCTCTCCCCGATTCAAATGCTTCGATAAGTGCATGAATGCCGAAAACCATTTCGGATTGAGGAATTTGTTTCTGATTATTGGATGGAAATCTCATTATTAACGCTTCAAAAGGATGTTGTTGGAATTCTACCACTACGCCAATCATTCACGGTTTTATACCAGTATTTTTCAAAAAGATAGTTTCTTTTCAAAAGAAAATGTTGGGAAGTAAATGGCAAATTCACTTTATAAAACTCAAAAGTAAGGTTTTCTGCGCCAAAGGCGTACACCCACTTTTCATCGGTAGCGGTTTTGAACAGTTGAACCGGCTTTCCGAATACAATATAAATCATGCCACGGTCGGTTTTCCAGCCTTCAGCTACCGAAGTGAAATACTGATTGGCATATTGAACTCTCTTGTAATATTCGTGAATTAACTGCCTAGCGGCCGCTTTTGAAGGCGAAATACTCAGCCAAAATTTTTCAACAGCATTTCTTGTATTCGAATTTGCATCAAAGCTATCGTACTCTGCCTGCCGTGTGATGTATCGGAGCGGAGATAGCATATAATCATAGTTTATTATTTCGGGAAAACCATCGTAGAACCGATAAACCAAAAAGCCATTTCGTTTATCTAAGGTATGATTTACAGCATAAATGCCAGACTCTGGAATGTTTATTTGGGCTTGTATTGCTGCTGTTTTTTGTAGCCTAAAGGTATAATTAAGTGCTACTTTGGATTCTGCTTCTTCATAGAAAGGCGGCAGCGCTATGTCTACTTGTTCATTTAATTTGGATATAAAAACAGAATCAATTAAATCTGGAAATTGCGTTTTTAACACCATGCTATCCCTTGCATTTAAAAAGGGATTAAGTATTTTCTCATGCGTTGTAGCATTTTCTAGGGTATAAAAATGCGAATCGTAAAAGTTTTTCCTATCAAACTCTAGCAAACTTTTGGTGCGCATAGCATTTTGATTCAGCCCAAATTCAAGCAACAAAATTCCTGATGGATTGTAATTCGATTTTACAGTAAACTGGAAATTGATTTTTTTCGATAAGTCTGATTTACTTAAAAATCGCTCAGCATAAAAACTGTCAATCGGTGTTTTGGATTGATAACTTGAATATTGCCACGCTTTAAAAATCAACTTTATTGGTTCTTTGAAAACTTGACTTTCAGTACACAGGTTCGCTAAATTTATCTTTAAAAAAACTGTGGAGCTATCTTCTGAAAAATGATAGATATGACTTAACGGCTGCTCTGCGCCTTTGCCAAATTGGTATAAGTACGTTAAATTTCGGTTCGAAATTTTAGGATAGATTGTGCATGATGCTAAAAGCAAGATACACAATCCAATATATATTGTGCGATGCTGTATTAACGTAACGAACTTAATACAAATGGTTTTTTAAACTTTTTTACCGTTCCAGTAGCGTTATACACTTCAAAATAAACGATATATATGCCTGATCGAGCCAATGTTTTATCGTCTGTTGCGCCAGTCCAAGTAAACACGCCTTCAGAAGAAACAATTTCAGATTTCATTAATTGGATAACCATATTTCCTGAAACATCAAAAATGGTTGCCGAAGCAACAAAACCACCTGCAGGAAGCTTGTATCTGAATTGAACCACTTCATCTACGCCATCACCGTTGGGTGTAAAAACTTCAGGATCAACGATAAATTCGCCATCTCTGCTATCAGCTTGCATAAACTGAGAGTTGCGGTACGTTGGTGTTCCGTATCCCACGGTTTTTGAAGCAGAGGTCCAATTAAATTGGTCGTGGGTAGGGCGATCTGGATTTATTCTCTCCAATGAAACTCCGTCTAGATTATCTAACAAACCATTGTGCCATTTGTCGGTATATGAAATCCAATCGGTTATTTTTCCATTGCCCCAATGCAAAATAACTACCCCTTTATCGTTGTTATACGATGGCATGGTTCCAATCCCGATTACTTTTCCAGGACTTGGCGTATTGTAGAAATTCACTACATTTTTTTGGTCGCCAGCAATCACTACATAATCTTTCGGCATCAACAAAAAGCTTTCGGTAGTTATTGGATACGTTGACCCTATCACACCTTGGTCTGTTCCGTTAGCCAAGTTGAAACCTTTCATGTCGATAATTTTATTTGAACGATTGTAGATTTCTACATAATCTCCCCCGTTGGTGCGCGGATCAAATAATATTTCGTTAATCACTAAATCACCCGAATCTGCAGGTTCAGCTAAACCGAATTCTAACGATGCATTACGCAAATAGTTTCCAGCACAATCCGATAAACTATCTACTTTTAATATATATCGCGTTCCTAGTAACAAAGGCGATGCTAATGTTAAATTAACGCGGGTGTAATTGGGTGCAACATGCTGAATTCCAACAATTGAAATTGCCCCATTGTTGATACTATATTTGGTTACATCTTTGATATTAGGACCTAAAAGGGATTCAGAAAAAACAACTTGAAGCGTAGATGAATCCGTAATAACCACTCTGTTTAATTGAGGGTTTTTTGTATCACGATTTACTCCATTTACTGAATTTAGCTGCCCTGGTGTTCCGCCTTTGCTGTCTTTTGATTCAATCCAATTCCCTACCGGGTTGCAATTATTATTTGGATCGATAATTTCAATGCTCCAACCTCCATTTTTCTTGAAAGATTCTGTTACCCATGAAGCTTGGTAATAGATGTAATCTATTAACGAATCTTTATCATCTGATAAAAATATTTGATCGAAATCGTTGTTTAACGATGGCCAAGTATCTAAGCCTACCGCTGTACCGTACACTGCCATAGTAGCTTGGTTTGCTTTAGGGCAAAGAATTATTCTGCCGTTTGCAGGTATAATTGTTGAGGGGATAATAGACGAACTTGTAGCCGTAATGTCTTTGTATTTCCAGCCCGTAATATCAACAGGCACGCTCAATTTGTTATATAATTCAACGTATTCGTTATTTGGCAGCGCAACCACAGGATCTGGATCAAACATGATTTCAGAAAACACAATACCATAACGGGGTACATTAATCAATGTAAAGGTCATTTCTAACAATCCTGAAGTATTACCCACTCTATCGGTAATTGCATTAGCTGATAAAGTATAAACTACACCTGAAGAAATAGGAGCATCAAGGGTTAATACCACACTAGTTGGGTCGCCACTCACAGGAACTATTGATATAGGCTCTCCTATCCCTTTGTTAATGCTATAATTGGCTGTAACCAATGCAGAAGTAGAAACAGCTTCTGAAAAATAAACCTGAAGGGTTGACGCATTGATAATTTTAATTTTAGATAATGCCGGTGGCGTTTCATCCTGAACTGGCAACCCTGCATAAAAATCATCAAAATAGAATCTGTCTTTGTTTGATGAAGTATATTTATTGTATACCCCCATAAAACTCGACACGGTATGTGCAGTACCGTTTCCAGTAGCCTCAACGTTGTAATTTTGCGAACCAGTTGGGTCAACTGCTAACTCCCACTGGCCTGAAGTGGAACAACGTACACGAATGCCTAATAGGTTATTTGATGCAATTACACGAGCATCTGTTCCTCTACAAATTTTTGTATGTGTATTTCCTGTTTGCTCAAAAAGTTCAACAGCATCTAAGCTTCCATCTTCACCCATTTTAATGTAATAACCGTTTAGGGGACCACGTAAATTCGATGAGTTGGATGCTAAATAAATTCGGCACAAATTATTACTCGATGGTGAAAAAGCTAAGCGAACCCAAACTCGCCACTCGGCACCGCGTAACCAATCTGAAGCTGTTGACAATTGCGCAGTATCGTTTGCAGCCAAACCACTCATTTGCAATTGTTTAGACGAATTTACGATAAACTTCGACACATCTCCACTCCACGTTGGATTATTTAAAAAATCCCCATCCGAAAAATCATCGTAAACCTGTGCTTTTAGGCTGGTATTTCCAATTAAAATGAAGATAACGAATAGGCAAATTGCCTTTATTTTACTCAACATACAGTAGCAAATTTATCAGTATCAAACGCTAACAACAATATTTTTTTTAGAAAGGCTGTTTTTTGGGTCCATCTAGGCAAAAAAAGTGTTAAAATAAAAAAGCCGAACACAAATGGAGGGCACTGAAAAAGTACTTTAGGAATTTAAAGACTTTCTTTAAGTAAAACAAAGGCTCTGAGAATCGCCTGTATGGAAGTGGTGATGCCGCGACCCGAATACTTTAAAGAAAAAGAGGTTGTTTCCGAATTGAAAACAACCTCTTTTCATAAACAGCCACTTTTTCAGTGGCCTCCATAAATGTTCGGCTTTTTGCTCCCCCTGCTGGACTTGAACTCATGAACTTTCCACTCATTAAATCCACTCTCTTTCAGTTAGCTATATTCTTTTTCAAATTTTATAAATTAGTTACTCACGTATTACTCATTTAATTCTAAAAAGCACCTCTCTGACATAAAACTGTGAGAATGGCTTTTCGGTTTTGTTTTGTACATATACTCTGCTTTCGGTTGTTTATTACTCTGTTATTTCTAGTTATCCAATTCACTTAAACCTAAATTACTGTATCTTGAATCTAATAAATCTATATACGCTTTTTTCATTTCGGTAGATAGAAATGACTTGTCGATCCAATCTATTGCTTTGGATTTGTTTTTTGTAATTCGCTTATAAACTCCCTCTATTTGTTTTGCATTCATTCCTAATCCATTGCCAAATTTTTCGAAATGTTCACGTTTCAATTTTCTTTTCTTACCCTCAAGCGTTAAGGCTAATTCTTCGGTATCCTCACTATTTACAATGGTAGCATTCAATAAATCATAGGCTGGAGACAATACCCATCCCGTTGACCTTTCAATCATTGAAAAATTCTTTAAATGCATATCATTATTTCCACTTAAATAAGAAAATAATACGATTTCAAAATACAAGATTTTATCTAACAATGGATTAACAGAAAAGCTATCAAGTGCCTTACCAATCTTTTCCATGGAGCTTTTGTATTTGTCGTGTGCTTCAGTAATCTGATACATATCGATCATATGTATTTTCTTCCCATCATTGGTGCGGTCAATACGCTTGGTGATATAGGAGAGCTCACCTGATGCTAGTCGAATTAATGAACTTGGAACTACACGGATGCCAAAATTTTCTGCTATTCTCATGGTTACATGCTCATTTGCAGGCATTTCTGGGAAATTATCAGAGGGTGGCTTAAATATATATTGGCCTCCCAAAGCCCCAACAACAGTAAGCCTAGTATCTGATTTTTCTTTTGTCGCTTTTACAATAGCCATAGATAGCTTTGCCTGAACCCCTGGAACAGAAACACTACGCTCAACAATATTCTTAGCCAAGGTATCCATTTCCCCTAATGAATATTCGATAATTGGAGGTGATGGTGTTCCAAAAAACTCTACCGAGCATTTCTGATGAAAATCCTGTCCAATTTCTATAGTTTCATAGCAGTATAAACATTTATTCATCGCTTTCCTGTGTAATTGGTTCAACGTTTACGGCTCCTATACAATTCTGACAACAAGCTAACAACAAGCCCATTCTATCATTGCGGTTTATCTTCCAACTATTAGATGCAATTTCTAATAACCAGCCTTCTGGTATTAGTCCCTCAAAAAATGAAAATAATTGCATGCTAACAAATGGTTTTGAAGAAACTGGCATCGAGAATGTTATAAAATCATTGGGATGGTCTTCTATATATTTATCGTCATATTGAAAAATGTATTCCCCTTCATCCGATTCAGTAATGATTCCAGCAAAAATGTCTTTATAGTAAACTTTTCCTTGCCTCATGTTATACATCTTTGGTATTTACGGGTGCCAATTCATGACCAAACATCTGGAGCACTATGTTTACCTTATCCATATTCAGGTTGGTTTTGCCTTGTTCTATTTTCCTTATTACCGTTAATGCCACACCAGCACGTTCTGCAAATTCCTCTTGAGTAAGGTTAACTTCTTTTCTTCGTTCTTTTACAAACTCTGCCAATGATTTCATTATATGCCTTTAAATATAAACTGCAACGAATATACACTTTTATATGCAAATAAATATGATTATGATTAAAAAATAATTTTTATGTGCAAATACATATAAATACTTAAAACAACAATATACCCTTAAGGCATCGACTTGTAAAAGATTATTAATATTTTACTCACAAATTTTTGGGAAAGATGGAAAAGGGTGGAAAGTTAATGTGCGATTCAAGCTCAAAAAAAACCTTTTTCTCGGCAAAACATAAAAAAAGCCATTATTTCCAATTTGTTTTACAAATGTGTTACAGCTGTAAACGGAAAAGGGGCTACATTTCTGTAACCCCTTGATAACCACGCTCCCCCTGCTGGACTTGAACCAGCGACCCTCTGATTAACAGTCAGATGCTCTAACCGACTGAGCTAAGGAGGAATTTCTCTCAATTGGAGTGCAATATTAGTGGATTAAATTTAAATGTGCAATATTTGCAAAAAATATTTTTATGAGTCTTCTTGTTGTTGGAAGTATGGCTTTTGATGCCATTGAAACACCTTTTGGTAAAACCGATAAAATTATTGGTGGGGCTGCAACTTATATTAGCCTTTCAGCTTCCTTTTTTAAAAGCAAAGTAAATATTGTTTCGGTTGTTGGTGGTGATTTTCCAAAATCGGATCTTGCAGCTCTTAATAGCAGAAATATAGATACTGCAGGAGTACAGATTAAAGAAAACGAAAAGTCTTTTTTCTGGAGTGGGAAATATCATATGGACATGAATACGCGCGATACGCTCGTAACCGAACTAAATGTATTAGCTGATTTCGACCCAATTATCCCTAGTCAATATCAAGACTGTGAGGTTTTAATGTTAGGAAATCTTACGCCTTCTATTCAAAAAACGGTAGTTGAAAGATTAGCTGTTCGCCCGAAATTAATAATCATGGATACCATGAATTTTTGGATGGAAATTGCCCTTGATGACCTTAAAGAAACCCTAAAAATTGTAGACGTTTTAACTATTAATGACGAAGAAGCACGCCAACTTTCGGGCGAATATTCTTTGGTAAAGGCTGCCGCAAAAATCATTAAAATGGGCCCTAAATATTTGGTAATTAAAAAAGGAGAGCATGGCGCATTGCTTTTTTACGACCAACAAATATTCTTTGCTCCAGCACTTCCTTTAGAAGAGGTTTTTGACCCAACAGGCGCTGGCGATACATTTGCTGGCGGTTTTGCAGGGTATTTGGCTGCGACTAAAGACTATTCTTTTGAGAACATGAAACGCGCTATAATTAATGGTTCTGCTTTAGCATCGTTTTGTGTAGAAAAATTTGGAACCGAAAGGCTTCATACTTTAACCAACACAGAGGTTAAAGATCGTGTACATTCGTTTGTAGACCTTACAAGTTTTGCAATAACTGTCGAATAAATGTTACAATAAAAGGGGATCTTTATAAGAATCCCCTTTTTATCACATTATTATTACCTATGATTTACTTCAGCAAATTAGCAATATTCCTCAATTAGTTTATATTTGTGCATAAAGCATAAAAAACCAATAGGTTATGCATAACCTATTGGACATAAAATGCTTCAATTAACCCCACTCAAGAATTTTCCTAAGTGAAAAAAAAAATCGGCATAGATATAAGAATACAACTAAGCTACACTGTGCTTCTTGTACTATTTGGGGTTGTCCATATATCAAATAATTTAATTCACAAAAAACAGAAAGAAACATTACAGCAAATCGTAAATATTTACGACCCTATAATTACCGACCTAAATTATTTCCAAGAAATATTACTAGAGATTAAGCTTTACTCGTCAAATTGGATTTTATTTAACCATTCAACGATTGATAAAGCAAGGCTAAAAAAGCTTATAAAGCTGAGGTTCAATTCTGCTGTTGTATCCATTGACAAAGCAAATTCTCTTTTTTCAAGTAAAGATTCGGTAAATTATATTTTATATAAAAAATCAGTTAAGCTAATACCTCTTTATAGTCAACAAATTTCGGCACTACTTGCTAAAAACGCTGATTACCAAGATAAAAACAAGGTAGAAAATGCCAAAAAAATTCTAGAAGACGACCTATACCCTGAAATTGATCGGAGTCTAAGGTTAGTATCTCAATTTACATCAAGCATTGAAACTACTCGTAGAGATTTAATTATTAAACAAGAAAACGATGAATCCTATATTTTATATTCTATAAATTCATTGCTTTTATTTGGGTTACTCCTTGCTGTTTTCTTATCCTTTTATTTCAGAAAACTCATAACTGCACCTATTAAAAATATGCGAGCCCAATTGCATTCGTTGCAATTGGGCGAAATTCCTAATATATCTGAAGTTGAGGGTTCGCATGAAATTGCGGACATGTCTCTGTCGCTAAAAGAACTGGCAAACGCTTTAAAAAACAAAGCAGAATTTGCAACAAACATTGGTTTGAGGAACTTCGAAACGAATTTATTATTAAGTAGTAATGCTGACCTTTTGGGAAAAGAATTGCTTAACATGCGCGATAACCTCAGGAATGCTGAAAACCGCCTACTTTATGCCTATAATATCACAGGGCTAGGAAGTTGGGAGTGCTATATGAACGATGGTGCATTCTTTAATTCAAACAATTCTTTAAAAATACTTTCATTCCCTGGAAATGATATTCCATCAGATTTAAATTTCAAAAAACTAATTCATAACGATGACTTATTGTTTTTTGTAACGTTGATGAATAAAATTATCCGTACAGGTAAAACTGCACGAACAGATGTAAGGCTTTTAGTTGGAGATAAATATAAATTCATACAAATTGTTGGAAATCCACTACTAGATTTCGAAGGAAAAACTATTGGATTGCACGGAACCTTATTAGATATTGACCAACGCAAACTTGTCGAAAATGAACTTCGAAATGCAAAAGAACAAGCAGAGTTAGCCAATAATGCAAAAACGAGTTTCTTGTCAACCATGAGTCATGAAATTCGAACTCCATTAAATGCCATACTAGGTTTTTCACAGCTTCTTGAAAAGTCTGACATTTCTGATTCAGACAAAGAAAATATTGAATCGGTTAAAAAGAGCGCTGAAAAACTGCTTGCAATAATTAATGAAATCTTAGATTTTGCCAAAGTGCAGTCAGGCACCATATCAATCCGTAAGAAAACATTTAGACTAAAAACAATTGTTGGAGAAATTCATAAAATGCTTAGCCTTCAAGCGGCTGACCGGAACATTGAATTTAATGTAAATTTTGACGAAAACATCCCTGAATATTTAGACGGTGACCCGTTAAGGCTTTCACAAATCTTAATAAATTTATGTACAAACTCAATAAAGTTTACGCATAAAGGGCATGTTACTGTTAATATTTTATTAGAGAATATGAATGAAGCTTTTGTATCTCTTACCTTTAAAATTGAGGATACAGGAATCGGAATTCCACCAGAAAAATTAAACACAGTTTTTGAAAGCTTTACACAAGTACAAACAGATAGCACCCGAGAATATAGTGGTACAGGCTTAGGTTTGCCGATTTCTAAAGGTTTGGTTGATCTCATGAACGGCTCAATAGAGCTTGAAAGCGAAGTAAATAAAGGATCAACCTTTATTGTTCATTTAACATTTGCGCAAACTGAAAGTGGAACTGAGTTAAAAACACTTCCACTACCAAAATGGAATATTGAAACCCTTAGGCAAAAATCTTTTTTATTGGTTGAAGACAATCTTATCAATCAGCTTTTAATGAAGCAAATTTTCAGTAAACACAATTTGAAACTCCATATAGTTTCAAACGGTTTAGAGGGTGTGCATTACTTAAGAGAACATGTTGTCGACCTTGTTTTTATGGATCTTCACATGCCAATTATGGATGGGTATGAGGCACTAAACCAGATTCGAAAATTAGATAAAGCCATTTTAAACCCCAATGTTCCTGTAATAGCCCTTACTGCAGATGCGTATTACGAAACACGCGCTCATGCTATTGAAATGGGCATGAATGATTTTATTACCAAGCCCTTTATCATCAACGATGTTTTTGAAAAGGCTACCAAATTGTTGTTACATAAGCAAAATTCGGTTTCTTAAACGCTCATCCATTCGGAAAAAAGCTGATAAGAAAAATCGATATTTCCAACTCCCTGAATTTCCAATTGTACTGTTTTATTTTTTTGGATTAGCTTCGATTTATTTGGGTTGTTTTTAACATACTCTAAAATATTTCCAAAGATATCTCCAGTAAAATAGCGTTCATTATCGCCCGAAATAAATGTGGCTTTTAGAACATTGTTTTTCAATATCACTTTTTCAAATCCTACTTTCTGAGCAATCCAACGTAGTTTTACAGCATTAAACAGATTGGCTACGCTGGTAGGTAATGGACCAAATCTATCTTCCAGTTGAGTTCCGAAATTAGCTAAAGCATCCTCACTGTTTAAATTATCTAGCTCCATGTAAAGAGCCAAACGTTCTTGAGTACTGGTTACATATTTGTCGGGGATGAGCGCTTCTATGTCGGTATCAACCAAGCAATCTGAAGCCCACGATTTATTCAGTTCTTCTTCATAAACCCCAGCAAACTCGTTTTCTTTCAGTTCTCGAACGGCTTCATCTAAAATTTTATGGAACATCTCGAAGCCAATATCGCTCATAAATCCACTTTGCTCTGAGCCCAATAAATTACCTGCTCCTCGTATGTCTAAATCGCGCATGGCAACCTGGAAACCGGAGCCCAACTCGTTAAATTGCTCTATGGTTTGCAGCCTTTTCAGAGCGTCTGTAGTTAACGTTGATATTTCAGGAGTAACTAAATAGCAAAACGCTTTGCGGTTGCTACGGCCAACTCTGCCCCGCATTTGATGTAGGTCTGAAAGTCCAAAGTTTTGCGCTTGATTTATGATAATGGTGTTTGCATTGGCTATATCTAATCCGGATTCGATGATATTGGTAGAAACCATAACATCAAAATCGCCTTGGATAAAAGATAGCATTACATCTTCTAGCTCAGAGCCTTGCATTTGACCGTGCGCCACTTTTACCGAAACTCCCGGACAAAGTTTTGAAATCATATCGGCCATTTCCTGAATGTTCTTTACGCGATTATGTACGAAAAAAACTTGTCCACCTCTGCTCACTTCAAATTGAATTGCATCGCGGATTTTATCTTCATCCATTACTACCAATTCCGTTTCTATGGGTTGGCGGTTAGGAGGAGGTGTATTTATGATGCTCAAATCGCGCGAGCCCATCAACGAAAACTGCAATGTTCTGGGAATAGGAGTTGCGGTTAAAGTAAGAGTATCAACATTTACGCGCAACTCGCGTAGTTTCTCTTTTATGCTAACGCCAAACTTTTGTTCCTCGTCAATAATTAGCAAACCCAAGTCTTTAAAAACTACATTTTTACTTGCTAAACCGTGGGTTCCGATTATTATATCCACTTTTCCTTCGGCTAATTTGGCTAAGACTTTCTTTTGTTCTCCTGCACTTTTAAATCGATTTATGTACTCGATATTGCACGGAAAATCTTTTAATCGCTCAGAAAATGATTTGAAATGCTGATATGCCAAAATGGTTGTTGGCACTAAAACAGCTACTTGTTTGCTGTCACAAACCGCTTTAAAAGCGGCTCGAATGGCAACTTCGGTTTTGCCAAAACCAACATCGCCACAAACCAACCTATCCATAGGATAGGGTTTTTCCATATCTGCTTTAGCTGCATTTGCAGCCTTTAGCTGATCGGGAGTATCCTCATACATAAACGAAGCTTCTAGCTCCATTTGCAAATACGAATCGGGCGTAAAAGAATATCCATCGGTAGCTTTTCGCTTTGCATACAGAAGTATCAACTCCGTAGCAATGTCTTTGATTTTAGATTTTGTTTTGCGTTTTAACCTGTCCCATGCATCGCTTCCAAGCTTATTTAGCTTAGGTGCAGTGCCATCGCCTGAGCTAAATTTGGCAATTTTATGCAACGAGTTAATACCAACATAAAGTATGTCGTTGTCTTTATAAAAAATACGTACAGACTCTTGCTGCTTCCCGTTTATATTCAGTCGTTCTAACCCATCGAAACGGCCCACACCGTGGTCGATATGCACTACAAAATCTCCTTTACGGAGCTCTTTTAATTCTTTTAGGGTTAAGGCTTGGCTTTTCTCTTTATGGTCATTTAGCTTGTATTTATGAAACCTGCTAAACAATTGATGATCTGTAAATGCCGCAATTTTTAAATCGTGGTCAATAAAACCCTCATGCAAAGTCATATTTACAGGTGTAAACTGCACATCCGATCTAAGATCCTTAAAAATGCTTTTTAGCCTTTCGGCTTGTTTTGTATTTGATGTTAGAAGTAAATTTTGATATCCATCGGCATCATTCTTTTTTACTAATTCAATCAAATAATTAAAATTCTTATTGATGGATGGCTGTGGACTCGAATTAAAAGCAATATTTTCTTGGGTTTGAAAAGTATTGCTTGAGTCGATAATAAAATGTTTTCTTGCATTTATCAACTCAAAAAAACGAATTTCATTATCGAAACTTTGCGTTAACGAACCCAACGATGAATTAGAATCTGAATTAAATTTGCTTGAATAAACCTCAACAGCATTTATCAATTTGCGAATATCGTCTCTTATAAGGCTGGGCTCTTTAATCCAAACTAGTGTATCGGGTTGGATAAATTCAAGTAACGATTCTCGGGCTTCGAAAGCTAAATGTTTGTTGATATTAGGCAACAATGCAAATGAAGCCACAGAATCAACCGATAGTTGCGTTTCTGGATCAAAGGTTCGAATCGATTCAACTTCATCGCCTAAAAATTCTATTCGGTAAGGTAAATCGTTGGTAAATGAAAATACATCTACAATGCCTCCGCGTACCGAAAACGTTCCCGGTTCAAAAACAAAATCAACCCTCTCAAATTCGTAAGAAATCAGTACTTCAAAAAGGAAGTCGGTATTTAAATGGCTGGACACTTGAATATCAACAACGTGCTGTTTTAAAGCAGCTTTATTTACAACCTTTTCAGCAATAGCCTCTGCGTATGTAACTACAAGTAACTTTTGCAGGTCGTGCGAAATCGCATTTAAAACTTCAGCACGCATTAAAGCATTGCCGTTATTTTCTACGCCAAGGGTAAAGGGTTTTTTGTTTACCGATGGGAAAAAATATACTTTTTGATTAGGCAAAAATGCTTCTAAATCGTTTAGCAAATAGGCGGCTTCTTCTCTATCTGCAACAATTACAATTTGATGCCTTTTGTTTGAATCATTTTTTGTACTAGAAATTATAGTGCTTAATAAACTCCCACAAACACCCAAAAGCTTTACGGAGTTTGGACCAGACTCATCTGAAATTATTTGTTGAATTCGGTTAATGTTTTCCGATAAAGCATACTTCTCTCGTAAAATCTGAGGCGTAACTAGCTGTTGAAATTCTTGGTTTTCGTTTTCTTCCACTGATGATGCAAAGATAGAAAAAGCTTATTGCTTTGTGCCAAAAGCTAAATCTCCTGCATCTCCTAATCCAGGAACAATGTATGATTTTGCAGTAAGTTCTTTATCCACAGCACCAATAATTATGCGTGCTTCAGGCATTTGTTTACGTACATAATCAACTCCCTGTTCGCTCCCTATTGCGGCTGCAACATATACTTTAGAAGGTTTTCCGTGTGCTAACAACGCTTTGTAACATAAAACCATCGAAGCTCCGGTAGCAATCATTGGATCGCATAAAATCAGAACTCTGCCTTCTAAATTTGGGCAAGAAACGTATTCAACTTTTATCTCAAATTGATGGTCTTTATGATGCATGCGATAAGCGGATATGAATGCCGAATCGGCACCATCAAAATAATTTACAACTCCTTGATGCAAAGGCAATCCAGCTCTCAAGACGGTTGCAACAACGGGTTCTTCAGCATGCAAAAAAGTATCTGCATTTCCAAGTGGAGATTGTATTTGGGCAGGAATATACTCTAACTTTTTGCTGATTTCGTAGGCAATAATTTCGCCAATGCGTTCAAGATTTCTATTAAAACGCATTCTGTCTTTTTGAATAACTACATCTCTAATTTCAGCTATAAACCTATTACAAACTGAGTTCTGTTTATCGATTATGGTTATCATGAGATTATTTGTAAGTGGAAAGATAAGCAAGCATTTTTACTTTCCTGAATCTTTCATATTTTCTGTTTTCTGCTTAAAGTATTTTAGCACTTTGCCCACAAAAGTGGCGTGTTTTACATTCCAATAAATATCCGCTTTTGCACCAAATCCTCTGTAAAACCGGGCTACGCCTTCTACCATAGATCCTTCAAAATCTATCCTTTGTGTTGTTCCTGAATGTTTTTTAATCATTTCATTCACTACAAAAAATGATGCTTTCAAAAGCTTTCCCTTGCTAGAGCTTGATGGCAAAAGGTAAATAATTCGGTTTTTAAATTTAAACCAAAGTACGGTACATAGCAATTCATCTTCAAAAAAAACACCTTGAGGAATCACTTCAATATGATTTGCAGCTTGTTCTACAATTTGTTTAATCTTGGAAAGATCGTCTTCATTTAAAAGTTCTTTACCTTTATTTTTAAGTAAAAAACTTACGCAATCGTTTATAGTAACTGATTTAATTACGAGATTGAAGTTTTGTACTTGGCGTAAATTTCTTTGGTGATTGGTTTCGAAGTGCGATGCTAGTTCAGGATAAGTACTTGATAAATCCAACGTATAATTTATCCTTTCAGTGCATTTCCAATTTAAAGGCGAAGTATTCGTGAAGTTCAAATGGTAGTCTAAAAGACAATGCCTATTCTTGATTTTCTTAAAAAACTTGTCTACTATCCGCTGATCTGGATTATTAATGCCCAAAACACCTAATTGTTGGGTAAAAATTGGCTGTAACATCCATCTACAAGTATATTTTGTCTTTTCAGGTAATGGAAAAATATATTGATAATCGGATAGCACTAAAGCATTCCACCCTGGTGAAACTATATCTAACCACCATGAAAAAGCATACGGCATTTCAACTATACTGTTTTGTACAATTTCATCCCACTTTTTACGATCAATTTTATTATGTAATACCCTTCGTACCCTGTTCACTTTTATCAATAGCGTTTTTAATCATTGTTCTATAAACACGGCTCCAGTTTCCCCATTCACCAAAGTCGCTTACAGAATTATTATGCCACAAAGGTACAAAAACCCCCTTTACGTTTTTTACCTCTTGAATGATTTGAATTAACAGTTGACATGATTCTTCTATATTAAATTTTAAATAATTTTTGAAAGTTCCATCCATAACGCATGTTGGGTAAATTTTTAAGGAGGTCTTTTTTTCGTAGTCTAAATCGTAAAAATAAAAAGCGCTTGCAATTCCTGCCCTAAATCCTGGAAACCCTGCATATACCAACGAATAATCCTCTAAAATATCTAGGTTTATTAAATTTTGATAAGTGCCCGGCAGTTTTAGTTTAAGATAATGTTGCCTGCTTTTTGCAATTGGCCTGTGGAGAATTTCGCTTAATTTTTTAATTTCTGCATTAAGTAAGTTATGGTCTGAATTAGATGCATAAGATGGATGAATTCCTACTTCGCAATGGTCTGCAACTGCTTTAATAATTTCTCTAAATCGCGGGTTATGGTTGCTAATAGCATTGTCGAAACCACCATAATCTCCCATCAAAAAAAAGAAAATAGGTTTGACTTTATAGGATAACAACTCCTCAATTAACATTTCAAAGGTTTCGTAAGGGTCAGTTTCCTTTGCATTTATTATTCTCCACTTATATAAGAACATTTGTTTATCGGCATTTTTCAAACTACCAAGAAGACTTAAAATTATTCGATCTAGTGGTTTGTATTTAATAAAAAAGGCATCATCTACATCGAAAGTTGGCAAAAATTTATACTCTGCTTCAGGTGTCAAAAAGCCAACAAATGTGTTCTTTAAATGGGTATCAAGCTCAATAGCCCAATAATTAACCACGGGTTTCATAAGAAAACCATACCGCCAAGCAATGCTTTCGGTATGCAAATATCGATCGTGCTTATCGGTACGATGCGGTAAGTATTCTTCGTAGCGAGAAACCAGATAAAAGGTAGCCGCAAAAATATCAAACCCTAAAACTGGAGTTCTTGTATTTATAAAAAGCTTGGGAATGTCGGTAGTTCTATCTACCTCAATTTCAACTTCTCTAATACCGGTTTCGAATAAAATATCTTCAGGTCTTATTAGGATTGCGTTTTCGAATAATTGCTCTGAATATGCAATTTTAGGACCTTCGTAACTTTGGAATTCTCTTTTATTGGTAGTAATAGAATATCCGCAATTTAAAATATCAACAAAAATTACATCTAATGCGAACAATAAACGTGGACTTATTTGATGACTAAATATTTTAAGTATTCCATTACTCATGCTGCAATTTTAGTTCAAAAAACAATTTAGTGGGTAACAATTATTTTATGGAACCAAATGTAGCCGTCTGCAATGGTTTTTAATACATAAACTCCTCTCGAAAGCGTACTGATATCTATTTCGGTTACGTATTTATCAGACTGAATGTTTGAACTCGTATTCAACTTACCATCCAATGAATACAATGCAAAAAACTTATTTTCTGCTGTAAAAGGTATGGATACATTTATTTTTGAAGATGCAGGATTTGGGTAAACTAACGGTTGGTCAACCAAGCTTTTAAATGATGTTTTTCCAGCTAAAATCCATAAGTCAGGATCAAAAGAAACTGAATCGGGTTTAAATGGCAGCTTTATTTCAACTAATTGCTGCTTTATAGTATTAAAAATGCGCGCATCGAAATGCTGACCGCTTTGTTTGTTATAAAACCTTACTGGCAGATGCATCTCATAAAAAGGTGTTTTTGCGTTTATTGTTTGCTGATCAATTAAAACCAATGCGCTGTTATCTTCAAATTTCGTGCTCAATGTATATGTTGGATACCCTTCGCCATAAAGCCATTGGTTAAAAAACTGCGTTAAGTCTTTACCAGAAGCGGCCTCTAAATGCGTTTTTAGGGCAAGAGTTGATGCAAAATTATAAGCCAATTTTGGGTCATTCAAATACATTTTCAGGGCCGAAAAGAGTATTTCATCGCCCAATTCCCAACGTAGCATATGTAAAATCAGGCTTCCCTTTCTGTACGTTAAATTATAATTGAACAGCGATCCTACATTTAAGGTATCAGACCTGTAAACCGACCCATTTTCCTCTTCTAATACAGATTCGATGGTATTTTTTTTCCAAATCGGCCACCAAATTCCGTTTAATAAGCGCTCGTAACACAAGCCCGAACTCCATGTTGCAAAACCTTCGTTAAGCCATAAATCAGCCCACGAAGAGCAGGTAACTTTATCGCCAAACCATTGGTGCGCTAACTCATGGCTTAGCAATTCGAATTGCAGATTGTACATGAAGCTAATGGTTTGATGCTCCATTCCTCCGCCCCATAAAAACTGCGCATGACCGTATTTTTCTGTATTAAATGGATACGTTCCGAACAGATATTCATACAACGAAAAAATGGATCGAAACTCTTTAAATTGATCTACCCATTCGGTTTTTGAATTCTGATAAACGTAATTATCAACTTGCATTATTTGATTACCCGAAGAAATGGTATCAGAAAACACTTCGTATTGAGCAACCGCAATAGCAAAAAGATAATGAGCTATGGGGGAAATCGATTTCCAAGTGTATGTTTTGGTGGTTAATGTTGAATCTAAATTTATCAGTAATCCATTTGAAACGGCAATATTCTCTTTGGGTACCGTAATGTGTACGGTAAACGAATCCACTTTATCGTTCAAATCTTGTTTACATGGCCACCATTCGTAAGATCCATACGGTTCTGACAATGTCCATAAAACGGGATTCCGAGAAACTGTGTCTTCCATTCCAATTTCAAATGATCCAAAGCCCGATGCGCTCGTTGGAATGCCTTCATAAGAAATCGAAATGCTATCCAATTGGTCTTTTAGAATTGATTGTGGCAAATCAATTTTAAGCACATTGTTTGCCTGAATTCCTGAAATAACAGCATTATGATACCGAATTTCAACAACATGCAGTGAGTCTGAAAAATCAAGCCTAACTTGATTTAAATTCGCCAATGCTTTAAAATTATACGTTATCCTGCCAGAAATAAATTTAATTGACGGATCTAAATCCACAAACATTTCAAAACTCAGAAGGTCTGCTTCGTGCCAAAGTGCATTACTTATGGCATTCTGCTGTATTTTGAAACTGGGTAGACTTGTTTTTCCTTTCTTGCACGCATAAAACATTGGCCCTTTACTTTCGGAAGCATTTTGTGCCCATGAAAAACAATGAGTTACTAAAAAAAGTAGCAAAAAAGCAATTCTTCTAACCATATAATAAAAGTACCTCATTATACGTAAAAAATTGTAATTTTGCACCTGTTTTATAACCAACAATATCAATCAACCAGATAATGGCAGATTACAAAGTAAAAGATATCAGTTTAGCTGAATGGGGACGTAAAGAAATTACGTTGGCAGAGGCAGAAATGCCAGGATTAATGTCGCTTCGTAGCGAGTATGGCAATAGCAAACCACTTAAAGGTGCGCGTATTGCTGGCTGTTTGCATATGACCATTCAAACTGCAGTATTAATTGAAACATTAACCCACTTAGGTGCTGAAGTTCAGTGGTCTTCGTGCAATATATTTTCAACACAAGATCATGCTGCTGCTGCAATTGCTGCTGCAGGAGTTCCTGTTTACGCTTGGAAGGGCATGAACGAAGAAGAATTTGATTGGTGTATTGAGCAAACTGTTTTCTTTGGCGATAATACTCGTCCATTAAATATGATTTTAGACGATGGTGGCGATTTAACCAATATGGTTTTTGATCGTTTTCCTGAGTTAACAGCTGGAATCAAAGGTTTATCAGAAGAAACAACTACTGGTGTTCATCGTTTACACGAACGTATGAAAAACGGCACGTTAGTTATGCCTGCAATAAACGTTAACGATTCGGTTACAAAATCTAAATTCGATAACAAATACGGCTGTAAAGAGTCTTTGGTTGATTCTATCCGTAGAGCTACCGATGTAATGATGGCTGGTAAAGTAGCTGTAGTTTGTGGTTATGGAGATGTTGGAAAAGGTTCTGCAGCTTCGTTAAGAGGCGCTGGTGCTCGTGTAATTGTAACAGAAATAGACCCTATTTGCGCTTTACAAGCAGCTATGGACGGATTCCAAGTTTTACCTTTGCATAAAGCGGCTCCTTTGGTTGATATCGTGGTTACTTCAACTGGTAATAAAGATATCGTTACTGAAAAGCACTTCCGTTTATTCAAAGACAAAGCTATTGTCTGTAACATTGGTCACTTCGATAACGAAATCGATATGGCTTGGTTAAACAAAGCTTATGGACATACTAAGTTTACGGTTAAACCTCAGGTTGACATTTATAATGTTGAAGGAAATGAAGTTATTATTCTTGCTGAAGGACGTTTAGTAAACCTTGGTTGCGCTACGGGTCATCCATCTTTCGTAATGTCGAACTCTTTTACAAACCAAACTTTGGCTCAACTTGAACTTTGGAATAATTCTGGCAGTTACGAGAACAAAGTGTACACTTTACCTAAGCATTTAGATGAAAAAGTAGCTTTTTTACACCTTGCTAAAATTGGCGTAGAACTTGAAGTGCTTAACCAAGAGCAAGCTGATTATATTGGCGTAAGCGTTGCAGGTCCATATAAGCCTGAAACTTATCGCTACTAAGAATTTATAATTTCAAAAAACCGGCCTAGTGCCGGTTTTTTTATCTCTTTTTTATGGGGCTTGTATTTGGAGAAGGTGCAATCTGAATATTTTTTACATCAATAATCTTGCATCCTATGGGTGAAGATTCTTCAATACTTAACGATGACCAACCAGGTGTTAGTACTTTAATCCCCACAGCACTTGTTGCTTGCCCAGTTCCAATTGAACCGTTAGAAATTGACCACGAATAGGTGTTCCCCGAAGTATTATTTACTCCATAATTATAGAGTTTATTTGTACAAATAGAATCTATGCCTACTATGGATGGAGTTGGATATTTTTCAAAAGTTACCGATTTGACAAAACGTCCCAAACATCCTTTTTGATCTACAACATCTAGCAAATAAAAACCTGGATTATTTACCATAAATGAATCTACATTTCCTGGGTTTGCAACTCCAGATGGTACATCCCAATAATAAGTAAATGGGCTTGTTCCGTTTCTAATACTGCTTTTTAATGATGTAGGGGCACCTTCGCATGTAAGTTCATAATGAAGCGTTACCTCAGGATTGGTATTAACTGTTAAAATACCGCTACCAGTTACTTTGCATCCTTTACTGTCGGTAACCGTTGCGGTATAGGTTCCTCCAAAAATGGTGTAAAATGACGATGTGTTCCCGGGATTATTCATACCAAAAGGGACCGACCAACTTAAAGCATATGTTGGCGTTCCTGAACTAACGTTTGCTGTTATCAAAGCACTTATCCTTTCGCAAGTAGAAACCGGTGGGATATAGATAACTGGGGCAGGATTATTGGCAAATAAACTATTTGCATTTGCAGTGCATCCTTTTCTATCGGTAACAACAATGGAATATGTACCGTAAACACTGGCTAAAAAGGTTGATACATTTCCGGGAGATGCCTGACCAACTGGCACAGACCAATTGTAAGTGTAAGGGGTTGTTCCTCCCGAAGAAATAGCTTTAATCGTTTTAGAATACCCTTGGCACGTATCTATAGGAGGTAATGTTACTAATGGCAACGGATTATGGGTAAATGAGGTTGAAGCATTTCCTATACATCCTTTATTATCGGTAACCATAGTCGAATAGGCTCCTGCAACACTCGCTAAAAATGACGCTACATTGCCAGGCGAAGATTGTCCAGATGGAGTTGTCCAAAAATAGGTATAAGGCGAAGTCCCATTTGAAACGGCAGCAACGATGGTTTTTGACAACCCTGCACAAGTATCGATTGCTGGAAGTGAAATTATTGGTAATGAATTATACGTAAATGTTGTAGATGTAGAATTTGCCCTACATCCTTTTGTGTCTGTTAATATAATTGAATAGGTACCAATAACGGTTGCTACAAAGGAAGACACATTACCTGGTGCAGATTGACCTGAGGGTACAGTCCAACTATAATTATATGATGGTGTTCCACTTGACCCAAATGCTTGCAGCGTTTTTGATATTCCAAAACACGTATCAATTGCTGGTAACGAAACTAACGGCAATGGGTTATGGGTAAACGTTGCCGATGCATTTGCCTTGCATCCTTTAGTATCAGATAAAATTATGGAATAAGAACCAGCAACACTAGCGGTAAAGGTCGAAACGTTTCCTGGTGCAGACTGACCTGCTGGTACTGACCAACTATAACTATAGGGTGTTGTTCCACCAGAAGGCGAAGCAATTAATGTTTTAGAAATTCCTTGGCACGTATCAATGTTTGGAATTGAAATATTTGGCAATGAGTTTATCGTTACGGTTACTTGAAACCTCGGCCCAATACATCCACCTACTCCAACAGAAGCTACAAAGTAAAAGCGAGTTCCTGACAAACTTGGGGTAGTAAATGATGAGCCGTTAAACAACACCCCTGTACTTACAGCAGTACTGTACCAATTATTTGAAACTCCATTTGTACCTAAACTTGATACAAAGGTTACAGTACCCGGCCCACATCGAGCAACATTGGTTGCAGAAGGAATTCCAGGAATTGGATTTACTGTAACTTTAACAGAATCGTATGAAAAACATCCGTTGGTTGTATTCGTTAATAATAATCGAATAAATTGATCACCTAGGGTTGTATTTATATACGTAATACTATTGGTGGATTGGCCAGAATATACACTTCCACCCGTAACACTCCAATTATAACTATGATTTGTTAAACTTGTTTGAGAAAATACAATAGTGTCGTTATTACAAGCTGATGATTTCCCTGTTATAGAAATTATTGGCTTAGTTGAAGTACCAATTACTACAGGAGCCGTAGTTTTTCTACACCCTTTCGCATCCGTAATAGTTACTGTATATGTTCCTGCAGTTGCGTTAATTGAGGCGGTTGTAGCAGCATTAGACCATAAATACGAATATGGTGCAAAACCAAGCCCCGGAACGGCTGTTAAAACAGTCGACTGACCGCTACAAACTGCTGTTATTGGGGCATTAATTGAGCCTGTTAAATCTAAGCTAAAATATACACGAACTGTATCATTAAACTGGGTACCACAAAGTGTATTTGATCTTGTTCCAGTTACTACATAATCTACATACGGTGGCAAGGTACCTGTAGCTGGTGGAGTTACAATTACCGTATCCTTACCCGTTTGTGCACTTAACCAACTGTTGTAGGTTGCATTATTTCCCACTGATTCCACAACAATCGAAGACTTAAGTACCCCTGTTATAAGTATGGAATCTTTACAACCATTGGTGGTATATAATGGCTTTTTGAGAATTCTGGGTTTACTTATAGATGTAATTATATACTCAATAGCATTATCACCCGGCTTACAAAATGTAATGTATTGAGTCCCAGAACCACTTATACATGTTTGAGCTCCTACAGCAATATTTGGACCGCAATTTACCTTATACACAGAAACGCCACCTCCTAACCCACCAGAAGCACCTAAACTTACAGCCTCTGCATCCGGAGACAATGTTATTGCAAAAACTACGCAATTTGTAGTCGAGCAGCAATTTCCGGCCCTTGTAGTAGTTACTCTAATAACAGAATCTGGATTACTGCTTAAATTATATGTAAGGGTGGTTACCCCCGAACACGGATTTTGGGCTAAAATATAGCTTGGCATTAAAAACCAAAACAGAAAGAAAAGTAATAGCCCCGTATTTTTCATTACCTCATTAACATAACTGAAGTATTTTCAGAATAAAACTTACCATCTTGACCCATTGCTCGTATAACAACAACATACGAACCATCTTGCACAATTTCTCCATTAAAAGTTCCGTCCCAGCCCATGTCTAAATCAGCTGAACCGAAAACTTTCTTTCCCCAACGGTCAAATATTTCCATTTGAAACGCAACAATGCCTGTGCCAAGCACTCTAAACACATCGTTCAAATTATCGTTATTGGGAGTAAAGGCATTTGGTACAAAAAGTGTTGACCTATCGCCAATTACCAATTTATAATTTACAGTATCTGAACAACCCAATCCGTTATCCACAATACAAATTATCTCTTTAATGCCTGGCTCTGTTATTTTAATTACGGGTGATTTTCCTACACTAAACGGTGCACTTTCTCCTTTATAGTACCATTTATACAAAACAGCTCCGTAACCGTTTACTGTCAGATAAATATCTTCATCCAAACGTGGTTTCTTCGGATGCGCTACAATCTGTACGCTTGGTTTAGGAAGAACAGAAATAGTTTTATAGCTGGTGTCGTTACCGCATTGCGCATCATATCCAATTACATAAAAACGATTTGTTTTAGTTGGAGCAGCAATAATGGTGTCTTTGCTTTCGCCTGTATTCCATCGTATATAAGAATAACCGGGATGCGATGCCGAAAGCAATATTGCTTCGCCATTGCAAAGTTGGTCTTCGCCAAATATTTTTATAGAACCGGGTCCTTTTATAATCACTTTAGCTTTTACTGTATCCCCGTAACATCCGTTTGGCCCTATCTCCACCACCTTTATGTCATAAACACCAGGAACATTTCCCCAGCTAACATAAATAAGATTGGAATCTGGCTTTGAAGCAATTAATCCTCCAATTAAAATCCAATTATATTTTGAATTTGGAGTATAATTAACCATGTATTTTGATGGAAAGTTGGGTTTACAAATGGTGTCGATATATTGCCCATTCGCAAAAAAACTATACAAGATAGCCCACTTAAAAAAAATTATTTTTAGCGCTGTCTTATATAGTTCTGGTCTCATAATTAAAAAGCAAAATTGTAATAAAATCTACCTTTTATCGCATAAAAAAAATAACTGGCTACCCTACAAAGTAGCCAGTCTGGAAAATGAACTACAATCTTCTAATTGGAGAAGTTGTTGGAAGTGGATTGATGGTAATGGTTGCAGAACCAGATCCAGTATTAGAACAACCAAAACTATCTGTAACTGTTGGTACAGTAATAGTATAAAGGTGATTGCTTGCTAAGTTATTTAAAGTATGCGTATGTGTCATTGAACTTGCAGGTGCTGGTACAGGCGTAGCCACATTACCATTACTAGCTGTTGTATTAGTTGCACCAGTTGCACTGTTTCTATCGTCAATAGAAAGACCATAGGTCCAGGCAGTCGTTGAAGGATCACCAGTAAAATCTATGTTAAAATTACCAGAAGTTGGGCCAGTTTTGTTAAAACAGGCAACCAAGGCGCCAGCAATAGTTGCTGTTGGTAGTTGTCTACGTTTAATTAAAAATTCAATAGTGTCTCCAAAACAACCATATCTATTTTCTTCTACTACTTTTATATAATCAACTCCTGGAGTTGAACTAAAGTCTAAGGTAATAGTAGATGTGTTTGAACCGCTTGCTAGCGTAGCACCATTTATCATCCAATGGTACGTTGAACCCGCTGAATCCTCTACTGTGTATCGGATTCCTGTAGAACCTGCGCAAACTTCATCGTTGATGGTTTGTGCACTTGAACTCAAACTGAGCATCAGTGTACAAAATACGAATACACTGATAATTGTGTTGAACTGTTTCATAATCTTATCTTTAGTTTTGGGTTGTTAAAAGTTTTTTCAAAGATTTACTTGAACTCAAACCTAAAAACCAAACGGTCTTTTTAAAAACCAAATAGATATTATTTATTATTTATGTGTTTTATTATTGTTTAATAGATAAAATAGGCAATAAAATTAAATGAAAGATGAAAAATACTTATGTTAACATTTTCTATTAATTTCGATAGGAACTACTTTTAGCGTTTAGGAATTAACTTTGATTTTTTATATTAAAAACTGTAGGCAGTTTTAGAATGTGTTTTAACATTGAAACTTCACTTTTTTTTAGTTTAATTTTAAAAATGGAATATTTATTTAAAATCGAACAACAAATTTTAAATTTTTAAAATTGAAATATGTTATTTTTTTTTAATTCTACGATCCTCATTTTTATAATCAACCTACTCAATTACATATACTTATAATTTGTGGAGAACAACTTATTAAAACTTTTACAATCTGATTCAATAACTTCTTTCATCAAAGAAAATGGAATGGAAAACACTAAAACCTTAGCCCTAAAATTTAATGGAAAAGTAAATTTTAATTTGATTTTAGCTTGCGAACAAATAGAATTAAGGCAAAAAGCAGCACAAAAACTACCACAATGGGTTAAAGCGGAATGTGGATTTACCCGTAGAGCATACGAACAGTGTACTGCAGAAAAAGTAGCCCTTTTCAGATCAAAACTAATAAATTCTAAAAAAACTCTTGATTTAACCGCAGGATTAGGTGTAGACGCATGGGCGTTGGCTCAAAAAAATATAGAAGTAACTGTAGTTGAAAGAAACGGGGAATTACGCGCCCTGCTTGATTGGAATTTTAAAAAGCTTGGAGCAACCATTAGTTTAAGGCCAGAATTTGATGCTTTAGAAACCGTACAAAACATAAAAGCAGACGAATTCGATACTGTTTTTTTTGATCCAGACCGTAGACCCGATGAAATAAGAACAAACAATCTGCATGCCTATTCTCCAAATCCAATAGAAATTGTAAACGCACTTGGGCAGAAGGTGAATCAAGTGTTCATTAAATTATCTCCCATGGTTGATATTACTGCATTAAAAGCAGATATCCCAGCGATAAATTCTGTTGGTATTATCTCTTTAAAAAACGAAATGAAAGAGGTTTTAGCAATTATTGATTACCAAAAACCAGCTGGGTTTTCAGTTTTTATTGCAGAAGCCGATAATGAAACCATTCAACATACACAAGATTATACATCTATTGAAAAAATCGAACCTCAGCCTTTAAAATCCTACTTAATTGAGCCGCCTGTTGGGGTTATTAAAGTGCAATTGTCTGGAGAATGGGGGAAAACATTTAATCTACACCCTATTTCTATTGGAAGTACACTCTTAACGGCTGAAAACAAAACGGATTGCCCCGGTAGATGGTTTCAAATTATTGAGGTTTTAAAATATAAACCGAATCAAATAAAAACCTATTTGAAAGCAAATGGGATTTCGAAAGCCAATATCAGTTGCCGAAATTTTGGCATAAAGCCAGAAGAAATAAAAAAATCGTTCAAGCTAAATGATGGTGGAAGTGTTTACCTTTTCTTTACAACTCTACTGAATGATGAAAGAGTTTGTATTGTAACCAAAAAAGCTTAATGTTAACTTTTATGGGTTAGCGCAAGCATTTGAAGCGCACTGTATGCTGCCTCCTCGCCCTTGTTTCCCAAAATACCACCAGCTCTGTCCAAAGCTTGTTGTTGGGTTAATGTGGTAATTACTCCAAAAATTACAGGTTTGCCAGAATCTAAATTTAAGCGCATTAAACCATGCGAAACAGATTCGCTGATAAACTCAAAATGAGGAGTATCGCCTTTTACCAAGCAACCAATGCAAATTACGGCATCTGCTTTTAATGTATTTAGCGCATGGCTAGCTCCTAACGGGAGCTCAAAACTACCAGGAACATCTAATAAGATAATATTTTCAGGTAATACACCTGATGCGTTTAAAATAACAAGGGCGCCATTTGTTAGCGCCCCTGTTATATCGGTATTCCAAGCAGCTTTTACAATAGCAATACGTTTATATTGTATTGGAAACCCCTCTGGTAACGAGTAGGTTAAAGTAAAAGCACCTGTTGACATTATCTGCCTAATTTAGTTTGTAGGCGTAAAATGTATTTATCAGCATTTTGTCCTTCTTGAGTTGTTCCATAGTTACTCTTCAACTTCTCAAATAGGCTTAATGCATCTTCGTTTTTGCCCATTAACTCAGCCAATTCGCCTGACTTTTGCAAATAATATGGCGTAGTAAAATTGTTTACGTTTTCTACATATGCTTTTTTGTAATAGCTTAACGCATCGTCTTTTTTGTCTAGCTCTAAATATGCATCGCCTATTGCACCATAAGCCATACAGGTTAAAACTTGGTCGTCAGAGCTAAATCCTTTTAACTCTTCAACAGCTTCGTTATACTGCCCTGTGCGCAATAAACTTACGCCCATATAATAGTGAGCAAGATTACCTGCCTTTGTAGAACCAAAATCTTCGATTATTTGCTTAAAACCAAGGTTGTTTTTGTCGCCATTGATTGCAAGTTTAAATGAATCAACTTCGAAAAAACGCTCAGCAGAATACATTGCTGCTGCTGCTTCTTTTTCTTGGGCTGGTGAATACACTTTACTGTAATAATACCACCCTGCAAATACCACCACTATACCACCAATAACCCCAAATAATAGGTTTTTGTTTTTTGACAGAAACTCTTCAGATCTTGAAATGGTTTCAGTGATACTCATCTCTTCAACACCAAAATCCATTGGTGCATGCTCTTCGTTCTGATTGTTTTTATTAGACATTTTATTGTTCTTCTAAATTATTTATTCCATTAAAAAAGGGTAATCTGTTTGTACATAGTTATCTAAGTACAATTCTGCCTCGGATGGCCAAGGTGAATTTTCGGCAAAAGTTACGGATTCATTTACTTCTATGGTAATTTCGTCCTCAATCTTTTCCATTTCTGCCTCTGTAAGATACTTTTTCTTTAAAATAGTGCTTCTTACGGATTCGATTGGGTCTTGCTGTTTAAATTTCTCTAACTCTTCTTTCGTTCTGTATTTCGCAGGGTCGCTCATAGAATGACCGCGGTATCTGTACGTTCTAATTTCAAGAAACGTAGGCCCTTTGCCTGTTCTAGCGCGCTCAACTGCTTCATCCATTGCTTCATGCACCTTTTCAGGGCTCATGCCATCAACAGCAGAACAAGGCATATCGTATGCCAAGCCTAATTTGTAAATATCTAAAACGTTGGTAGTTCGTTCTACAGAAGTTCCCATTGCATACCCGTTGTTTTCGCAAACAAAAACTACAGGTATTTTCCAAAGCATGGCCATGTTAAATGCTTCATGTAGCGCACCCTGACGAACAGCACCATCTCCCATATAACAAACCGTTACTTGTTTTCCGCCTCTATACATATCTGCAAATGCAATGCCTGCACCTAAAGGTATCTGGCCTCCAACAATTCCATGTCCGCCAAAGAAACTGTGCTCTTTGCTAAACATGTGCATCGATCCACCTTTGCCTTTTGAGCAACCTGTGCTACGGCCGTACATTTCTGCCATGATAGCGTTTGGGGTAATCCCACAGCCTAGTGCATGTGCATGATCACGGTAAGCAGTAATAACCCGATCATCTTTGTTAATCACAGAGTATAATCCAGCTAAAATAGCTTCTTGCCCTATGTATAAGTGACAAAATCCTTTAATTTTTTGTTGCCCATATAATTGTGCCGATTTCTCCTCAAATCTTCTCATGAGTAGCATCGAGCTAAACCATTTTATGTAGGTTTCCTTTGTGATCTTAATTTTCGCCATTAAACTTGTGCTGAAAAACAGTCGACAAAATTAGCTAAAGAAAAACAGTAACCAAACACCATGTTTCTAACTCACCTAAAGTTCTTGCAATTTCGAAATATACCTGACACAGAATTGGTGTTTTCAGAGGGATTTAACGGCCTATTTGGATCTAACGGAAGTGGCAAAACCAATGTGTTAGACGCTATACATTTTATATGCCTTACCAAGGGTTATTTCGGGCAGAACGATGCCCAAAACGCATTTTTTGGTGAAAATTATTTTTCGTTAATTGCCCAGTTTTCATCCTCAAATTCGGTTAACGATACTGTTTTTACTGCGTGGCAACTATCCGATAAAAAAGTATTTAAATTAAATAACGAAATCTATCCAAAATTGGGTTTGCATGTCGGAAAATTTCCGGTGGTGATGATTGCGCCCGCTGATTTGGTACTAATTACTGGTGGAAGCGAGGAGCGAAGAAAGTTTTTAGACAATTTATTATCGCAAGCAGACCCCGATTACCTTCAGGCTTTATTAAAATACACCCGATTAATCTTACGAAGAAATTTAATTTTAAAAGATTATAGAAATGGATTGCCAATCGACCTAACGGTTTTGGATGTTTTAGACATGCAACTTTTAGATGCAAATCAAATTATAGTAGAAACTAGAAAAAAGTTACTTGCTGATTTTGAAGTTCAGGTTACAATACATTATGACTATATCTCTGATGCTAAAGAAACGGTTTCAATATCGAACATAACCCAAAGCGAAAATTCTAGTTGGGTAGAATTAGCAACAAAAAACAGAAACAACGATTTGCAAGCAGGCAGAACAACTTTTGGACCGCATCTTGACGATTTACAGATTTTATTAAACGGATTTCCGGCAAAACGATTTGCAAGCCAAGGGCAATTAAAAACCTTAGTATTATCGTTAAAACTTGCCCAATACGATTTTATATCAACCAAAAAAGGGAAACCTGCCCTTTTACTATTAGATGATATTTTTGAGAAACTTGACGAGCATCGGTTAACTAAACTCATCGAATTGATTTCTCAGCCGCAATACGGGCAAAAATTCTTGTCTCACACCTCATCTGAGGCATTGGAAAGTCTATTTAAAAAAACGGGAAAACCCTTTAAATTGATAAAAATGGGTTAAAACTTAGTTTTTAATCTACCTACTTTTTATAAAAAGAAATACCTGACAACTGCTCTAAAATTGCATCTGGCACTAAATAACGTACACTATAGCCTTGTTTTAGCGCCTTTCTGATATCGGTAGAAGAGACATTAACCACTGGAGCATCGTATAAAAAAACTGACTTATGGTTCATTGCTTCACAATCAACTGGGCTTATTCTTGGATACACATACACCTGCACTTTACTAAGTAAAAGCTCGTAGTTTTTCCATTTAGGAAGCGTACACACGTTGTCTTGTCCCATAATCAACACAAACTCGCGGTCGGGATACTTTTCATTTAAAAATGTAATCGTGTCAATAGTAAAAGAAGGAATGGGTAACTGAAATTCGACATCCGAAACTTTAACTTTGGGATTGTCGCCAACGGCATTGTATGCCAAATCTAATCTTTGATATTGATCTAACAATCCTGATCGAAGTTTTAGCGGGTTTTGTGGCGAAACCACCAACCAAACTTCATCTAAATCGGTTCTGGTTGCAAAGAACTCGGCCAATATTAAATGCCCGACATGAATCGGATTAAAGGAGCCGAAAAAAAGCCCGATTTTCATTTTGATAAAAAACTACCTACAACCCCAACAGCTTCATCTAAAGCATGTTGCAATCCGTCATTAAAAAGAACGTAATCGAATTGTGGCTCAAAAGCCAATTCAGCAGTTGCTTTAGCAATGCGTTGATTGATTTTATCTTCAGATTCTGTTTTTCGAGTGCGTAAACGTTGCTCTAATACTTCTACAGAAGGAGGTTTTACAAAAATTGCTAATGCATTTTCTGCATACAGTTTTTTTAAACTCAACCCGCCTTTTACATCTACATCAAAAATCACTGAAAAGCCTTCATTAAGTTTGCGGTCTATTTCTGATTTCAGCGTTCCATAAAAAGTATTTCTATACACCTCTTCCCACTCTGCAAATTCTATTGATTCGATTTTTTGCTTAAACTCATTTTCACCCAAAAAATAATAGTCTTTGCCATCAATTTCATGGCTTCTTTTTTCGCGCGATGTTGCAGAAACCGAAAAGCCCAATTGAGGAAAATGTTTTAATAAATGATGTACGATGGTAGTTTTGCCTGCACCCGATGGAGCGGATAAAATAACAAGTTTACGGCTCATAATATATTTAAAACTTGCTCTTTAATTTTCTCTAACTCGTTTTTCATATCTACAGTCAATACCTGAATATCCAGATAATTCGCTTTTGAGCCCATGGTATTTATCTCGCGACCCATTTCTTGGGTTAAAAACCCAAGCTTTTTGCCGTTTGAATTAGGTGTATTCAAGGTCTCAATAAAAAATTCGCAATGATATTTTAATCTGCTTTTTTCTTCTGTAATATCCATTTTTTCGAGATAATACAAAATTTCCTGCTCGAATCGACTTTCATCAAACTTTTCAGCAGGGATATTTAACTCGATGTTATTCTTCAACTTCTGACGGAAATACTTTACTCTTTCAGGGTCAATTTCAATTACCTTATCAAGGTTAGACAATATTGTATTTACACTTTGTACTAAATCTTGGCTGGTTTTTTTGCCTTCTTCTTCTCTAAAAGCATCGTATTCAACCAATGCTTTTTTTACCAAAACCAAAACTGCACTCCACTCTTCTTCCGATTCTGATGCATCAACATTAAGTACATCAGGCAACTTCAAAATAATTTCTAAAAGATTGTCTGTGTTTAACCCTTCAATTTCGGCAAAAGCCTTTAGGGTTTTTAAATAGCTTTTAGCTAATTCCGTATTAACACTTACTGCTTGTTGGATTGTTTTGTTTTGCTCAATACTTATCACAACAGAGCATTTTCCTCTTTCTATGGTATTGGCAATTTCTGTTCGAAGTTGAAATTCGCGATCTAAAAAAGTCTTTGGCAGCTTAAAATTCAGGTCTAAAAACTTACTGTTAAGCGACTTTATTTCAACCGAAATCATGCTTCCCGAAACTTCGGTTATTGCTTTTCCGTATCCGGTCATTGACTTTAACATAGGCTTTCTTTCGGGTATATTGGGGTGCAAAGAACGGAAAGTTTTTATGAAGATGCACTTCTTTTCAAGGCAATTCGCTCGCTAACCAAGTAAACACCTAAGAAAATGATACAAGCATACATGATTTTTGAGAAGGAAAGCATGTCTTTACCATAGTAAATTGCAATAAAAGATGCCAAAACGGGTTGAAGGTAAATGTAACTTCCAACTAAAGATGCGTTGGCAAACTTTAGCGCAAATGAATTTAACAAGTACGTTAGATAGGTTGTTGCTACCAAAATAAAACCTACTTCAAGCCAAATTTCAGTCGAAAAACTGTTCCAATTTACCTCCAAAATGTCATTAAACCCAAAAGGTATAATTAAGATATTGGCCATTAAAAACATCCACTTACTAACAGTCAACGGATTGTATTTTGCCATAAGCGGCTTTGCTAAAACTAAGTAAACGGCATACGAAATTGCATTTAGCATGATGTACACATTTCCTAAAATAGTATTGCCATCGAAAGCTAAAACGGGTTTATCCAAAATTAATAATATGGCTCCGGCCGAGCCCAATAAAATGCCAGCCCATTTTATCAGATAAATTTTTTCTTCGTGATAAAATGATGCAAAAAGCAAAACAAATATGGGAGTGGTTACCATAATCACCGCAGAATTAATGGGCGAACTGGTTTCTAACCCTTTAAAAAAAAGCAGCATATTTATTCCAACACCAAAAAATGTGCAAATAGCCATCAATTTAAAATCTACTTTTTCAATTTTTTCAGATTTTGTAAAAAGAGGAGTTGTTATCCAAAACAAGGCCGTTGCTGCTAATACCCTCAGCAATATAAAACCGAATGGTTTTATAAATACAGGCATTACCTCTTTGGCAATAGTAAAAGATGCAGCGTAAATTAAACCCGCAATAAAAAGCGAGGCGTGAACAAAAAAAGTACGGTTCATTGGGCAAAGATACCTTTACCAAAAGGTTTTAATTAAATAAAGCGTGGGTAATTGTCTTTTGTAAATTATGCCTAAAATCTTCATCAATAGAATAATTCTGATGAACCAACGCAGTATTCCCCTTTTTCGAAACCACAACAACAGCAGGCGTAACCCCAATTTTATATTTATAGATAAAAATATCTAACGAGTCGATAATTATAGGCAATGGCCTTGCTTTTGATGGCTGTGTAGCTGAACTGTTGTTTACTCTGAAAAAAACAACTCCAGTTTCATTTCTAAAAAAGTGCCTTATTACTTTAATATCTGTTAGAGAGCTATTGTAATTTTCATTTGTTGGATCAAAAAAAGTTAAAACAACTACTTTTTCGCTCAATTTCTTTATAGGAAAATCTAACGAATCTTTAAATCTTACCTCGCTAACATCAAATTTTTCTTTTACTAGTGATATCCTATTATCGTAAATCCAACTTGGCAATGAAATATTAGTAATTAAAAGGGTAATTAACACCATCAAAAATACCAAAATTGTGAGTCTCTTATCGCGAGAAGCCCACCACTCTGACCTTAACGTTGTACCAATTATACTAAAGCTAATGGCAGAAAACGGCAATAAGGTGGTTAAATAATTTCCAGAGAAACAGTAAAATAAACTTAAAAATCCAAATATATTTAGCAATGCCAGCTTGCCCCAGTTAACAGCTACATCCGATTTGCCAGTTATAAAACCCAACAAAACAAAAATGCTGCCTGTTAATAATATGGATAATTGAAGAGAATAAATGCTTAATGCCCATGAGACTAAATATCCCAAAAATCCTAGAGAAACAATAATATACCATCTATTAATAGTAGGGCTTAAATACATGGGTCAAATATATAGAAATTGAAATATTTTTGACTAAAAAGCTGTACCTTTGCACTTTATTATTTTTTATGAAAGGAAAGAATACCGGTCGTGATGATCGCAATTCCCAAAAGAGAAGCGGAAACAGCTCTCCAAAATCAAGTTTCCGCAAAAGTTCTGGCCCAAGTTCAGACAGTTCTCGTAGAAGTTTCTCAGGCAAACCATCTGGGTTTACACGCAAGCCTGAAGGCGAATTTAAAAGAAGCGAAAATTCTCGCTCAACCAGTGAAAGTTCATTCAAACCTCGTTTTTCAAGCTCAAATTCTTCAGAAAGATCTTCAGAAAGAAGTTCTGGTGGACCGCGTAGTTTTTCGGGCAACAAGTTCGAATCTAAAGGACCGCGTGAATTCAAACCGCGTTTCTCTGAAGGCGGAAGCAACGACAGACCATTTAACAGAAACGAAAAATCGAACGATGGTCCACGTAGTTTTTCGGGCAACAAGTTCGAATCTAAAGGACCGCGCGAATTCAAACCGCGTTTCTCTGAAGGCGGAAGCAACGACAGACCATTTAACAGAAACGAAAGACCGAACGATGGTCCACGTAGTTTTTCGGGCAACAAGTTCGAATCTAAAGGACCGCGCGAATTCAAACCGCGTTTCTCTGAAGGCGGAAGCAACGACAGACCATTTAACAGAAACGACAGACCGAACGATGGTCCACGTAGTTTTTCGGGCAACAAGTTCGAATCTAAAGGACCGCGTGAATTCAAACCGCGTTTCTCTGAAGGCGGAAGCAACGACAGACCATTTAACAGAAACGAAAGACCGAACGATGGTCCACGTAGTTTTTCGGGCAACAAGTTCGAATCTAAAGGACCGCGCGAATTCAAACCACGTTTCTCTGAAGGCGGAAGCAACGACAGACCATTTAACAGAAACGAAAGATCAACCGATGGACCGCGCGAATTTAAACCGCGTTTCTCTGAAGGTGCAAATAACGACAGACCATCTGACGGAACTGGAAGTTTTAGAGGCAACCGCTCAGAATCTAACGATTCTAGAGAGTTCAAACCTCGTTTCGAAAGAAAAGATAGGACTGATTTTTCACAAAATCGTACTGACAGAAACACAAACTTCGAAAAAGCAGATCGCACACCAATTCATAAATGGGGTAAAGAAGGCGAAATATCTTCAGACAAGCCATACGTAAGACCCTCTTACACAGGTCGTTTCAACGAAAACAATGCGACTCAACCTGCAGAAGATAGAAGAACAAAGCCATTTCACGAAGTAGAAAATCGTTTTATCAAAAGCGAAGGATCTGATCGTTTCGAAAAAGGGCCGAGAAAGCGCTTGAATACCAATTCAAGATACCAAGAGTCGCAAATCGAACCAAAAGACGAATGGCCAATACGTTTAAATAGATTTATTGCTAACAGTGGTGTTTGCTCTCGCAGACATGCAGATCAGTTGGTTTCGCAAGGTTTAATTTCAGTAAACGGAGCAGTGGTTACCGAAATGGGATACCAAGTAAATGCAACGGATAAAATTGGATATGAAGGTAAAATATTAAGTCGCGAAAAGCTTACCTATGTTTTATTAAACAAGCCTAAAGACTTTATTACTACTGTTGACGACCCATTAGAGCGTAAAACGGTTATGCAATTAGTGAGAAATGCTACAGAAGATCGTATTTTCCCTGTTGGCCGATTAGACCGCAACACTACTGGCTTAATTTTATTAACCAACGATGGCGATTTATCGTTAAAACTTACACATCCTAGCCATCAGGTACGTAAAATATACCAGGTAACCCTAAACAAACCTTTGCTTAGAGCTGATTTTGATAAAATTTCTGACGGCCTTTCTTTAGAAGACGGTCCCATTAATATTGATCAAATCGCCTATGTAGATGCAGAAGATAAACACGAAGTGGGTATTGAGCTTCATAGCGGTAAAAACAGAATTGTTCGTAGAATTTTCGAGCATTTAGGCTACGATGTTGTTCGCCTTGACCGTGTGTTTTTCGCAGGTTTAACTAAAAAAGATTTGCCACGTGGAAACTGGCGTTATTTAAACGATAAAGAAATCCGAATGCTTAAAGCAAAAGGATTAGTTATTTAATATTTAAAATTCGATTCCTATATTTGGGGTAATATGATACATAAACTTATCACATTACCCCTTTTTTTATTATCTGTTTTCATCTTAAATAGCTGTTCTGGACCAGAACTCATTAAAAGCAATACTTCAAAATCTATTAGCGAAATACATGTAATACCCCTCTCTGAGGAGTTGCTCTATTATACTCGAACCAATAATCCAAACGCAGATCTTCTTGTTAATAATTTAAAAAAAATATCTTCCGTTGAATTGGTCAAACAACTTCCTTATGATGCTAAACGAAAAGCATTTTGGCTAAATATTTATAACACTTTTGTACAAAGAGAACTTGCCGCACATCCCGAAAAATACAAATCAAGAAACACTTTTTTTACCACTAAATTTATCGAAATCGCTGGAATTAAATTTAGCTTAGACGATATTGAACACGGTATATTACGAAAATCACCAACAAAATATGGCCTGGGTTTTATTCCCAAACTTTACTCAAATTCAATTGAAAAAAAATTAAGGGTTGATGTGCTTGACCCACGAATACATTTTGCATTAAATTGTGGTGCAAAAAGTTGCCCCCCAATCCGCTATTACGATTGGAAAATTCTTGATGACCAATTGCACATTGCAACCAAATCCTATATTGAATCTGAATTTAGGTACGATACGATTAACGAAACCATATATCTACCCAAAGTTATTGGTTGGTTTAGAGGAGATTTTGGAGGAATGCATAATCTACCAATCTTTTTAAAAAGCCATTCCATAATTCCAAATAAAATAAGTATTTACCAAATAAAATTTAACGATTACGACTGGAAAATGCAATTATACAATTACAAATAAGTTAATTTGCAACTGATTGTTTATTAAAATGAAGTCCATCGCCTACTTTTTATTTTTGATTTGTTTATCTGGCATTTCATGCACTAAAGAAACTGTTACTACGTCAGTCGTAACTCCTTCTACAGATTCCACTTCAATATTATGTGACAAAAGCTATGGATTAACAAGTCTAACTATTGCAATTAATTCTAATCCCTCTATTGAACAGATTGGTGTAATTCCTGCATGCAATAAAGACAATTTTATAACCTATTTTTCTAATGGAAAATCAGTAGAAAATGAAGGACCTACAAAATGCAACCCAACTGATCCACAAACCGACACATCGAACTGGGTGTTTTATTCAAATAAAACTAAATTGATCGTAAATAGCGATACCGCAGATATTCTAATTTTAAATGCAACAAAATTAAAGTTGAGAACCATAATAAAAAGAGGAAGTACTACTGAGACCCGTATTATTACCTATACTAAAAAATAATAATCAATTTGCATAATTTACAAAAAGTTATACATTTGTAAAAATAGAGGCTGCGGAATATTGCTTTCAGGTTCAAGTAGTGATGGCGCTAAAGGTTTAAAAAACATAGCAGAAATGAATGGCTCTACCTTTGTTCAGAACCCTTCTGATGCTGAATCTCCCTTTATGCCTTTAGCTGCAATAAACTTGTATGCTAACCACTCAATTTTAGACATTAAAACTTGGCCACAATAGTTTTTATATGGTAGAAAAGATTAAACACACGCTGCTAATTGTTGATGATAAATATGAAAACCTGATATCATTAAGAGGCATTTTGGAAAAACCAGACAGGGAAATCATCCTATGCCAATCGGGGAAAGAGGCCCTTTATATTTTATTGCAAACCAAAATATCATTGCTTCTTGTTGATGTTCAAATGCCGGAGATGGACGGCTATGAATTTGTAGAAATCATAAAAGCACATCCAAATACATCGAATATTCCAACCATTTTCGTAACAGCTATTAGCGATGATACTAAATTTGTAAACCGTGCATTTGACTTAGGCGCTATTGATTTTCTATATAAACCACTTATAACAGCGATAACAAGAAAAAAAGTAGATTCATTTTTGCGTATTTGGGATTATGATGAGCTGCTGAAAACAATGAATAATCAGCTAGAAGAGAAGAACCAAGAGCTCGAAAAATTTGCTTACATCGTTGCCCATGACTTAAAATCTCCGCTCCATAATATTCAAAGTTTAATCGAAATTATCGAAGCTGAACACAAACCTTTATTAAATGAAGGCATTTTAGATTTGTTTTCTCTGATTCAAAACTCATCAAAAAAATGATGGCTTTAATAGAAGATCTCCTGAAATATACCCGAGAAATAAGCCTAAAAGAGCTTTCAACTCCTGTTAATATTTCAGAAACTGCTCAAAAAGTTTTAACCCTGTTAGATCCAGAAAACAAAATGGATGTAAACTTTATCAATTTAAATCAGAATATAATTTTTAAGCCAATTGCTTTGCAACAGATTATTCAAAATCTGATTTCAAACTCAATAAAATATAACAACAAAGAGAAAACTAAAATTGTAATTGCTTTTGACGATGTCAAAAAAGAACTGAGCATTTCAGATAATGGACCCGGAATCCAGATAAAATACCAAGAAAAGGTATTTGAGTTTTTTCAAACATTAGGAAACAAATCTAATGGCGATAGCGGAACTGGGTTAGGCCTTACTATTGTAAAAAAATTAGTTGAAAAAAACCAAGCTGAAATTTTTATAAACCCATATTACACCGGAGGAGTACAGTTTGTTATTTCAAAGTTGGTTTTAGCCTAAAATTTTATTTTTGGCAAATATTCTATCATTTTCAAAAGTAGATTAACCCTAATTTTTCTCAGAAAACGAATATTAAAAAAAATGCAAACTTACATTGCGTTACTCCGTGGGATAAATGTTTCTGGCAAACGGATACTTTTGATGGCAGACCTTAGGGCGATGCTGTACAAAATGCACTTTCAGAACGTAAAAACATATATTCAAAGTGGAAATGTAGTGTTTTCATCTCCAAATATATCTTCAGAGAAAGAACTAGAGATTTTGCTTGAAGAAGCTATTTTTAAAACCTTTGGATACGAAGTTCCTGTTATTGTACGTGATGTAGAAAATTGGCATAAAATAGCAAGGACAAACCCATTTTTAAGCACCAATCCTGCAGAAATTGACCGTTTATACGTTATTTTTCTTGCCAATGAACCATCTTCTGATTTGATTCATAAGATAAATCCAGAATCCTTTTTTCCCGATAAATTTGAGCTAAACGGCAAAGAAGTTTATACATTTTACGATTCAAAATATAGCAATAGCAAATTAACTCACGCGCTTTTTGAGTCGAAATGGAAAGTGAAAGCCACCGCACGCAATTGGAAAACAGTTCAAAAATTGGCAGAAATGCTTTAATTTAACAGTTGTGGAAAAGACCTTTTTGTTGATTTTAAAAAACACCCCTACAATCTTAAATTCCATGCTATCAAATCTGCCTGAAAGCATGATTATGGCAAATGAAGGCGAAGAAATATGGTCGAGTTTTGATATTGTAGGTCATTTAATCCACGGTGAAAAAACTGATTGGAAAGCACGAATTCAACTCATTTTATCTGCATCAGAAAACAAAACATTTACGCCTTTCGATAGGTTTGCTCAATTCGAAAACAGCAAAGGGAAAAACCTTTCGGAATTGCTTGTCGAGTTTGAATTTTTACGAAATTCGAATCTTGAGTTTTTCAATTCTCTGAATATAACTACTTCAGATCTTGATAACACTGCCATGCATCCATCGTTGGGCGTGGTTACCTTAAATGAATTGTTGAACTCGTGGGCAACTCATGATTTGAGCCATATAAACCAGATAACGCGCGTTTTAGCGAAACAATTTTCAGATAAAGTTGGTCCTTGGAAAGAGTATCTTTCTGTATTGCATCGTTGAAATTATGATTCATATCAGATAAATCATCGATTTTACCTTTTTTATTTCAATTTAGCTTAGGCTAATTTTGTGAATTAACTTTTCAAAAACTATGAAAATTGCACTTACCAGCATTCCTGTTTCTGATCCCGTAAAAGCTTTTGAGTTTTACACCAATGTTCTTGGCTTCAAAGAACAAATGTTTATGCCTGAGTATTCATTGGCAATTGTGGTTTCAGCTGAAGATGCTTATGGAACTGCTTTGTTACTTGAACCTATAACCAACCCTATTTCTCGCGAATATCAAGACGGATTATATACTTCTAGTTTGCCCGTAATCGTATTGGGAACTACCGATATTCACGAAAAACACAAACAACTTATTTTAGCTGGAGTAGATTTTGTTCAAAACCCTACCGAAACCTCGTTTGGGATACAAGCCATTTTCAACGATACCTGCGGCAACCTAGTACAGTTACACCAAAACAAACCTAGCCCAATTGCGGAAGGATAAACTTTAGGTTAACCTATTTTGCATATAAAAAAGTTACCTTTGAGTTAGAAATCCCTAACCCAAAGGTATTATATGCGCTTCACAGCCTTTTATCGTTATAGTTTATACTTTTTTTTCGTGTTGTTCATTGCGGCATGCAACACAGATCGTGTTTTAGATGAATATACTGCTATACCAAATCGGAAATGGGATGTAAAATTTCAGCCTAGTTTTACGTTTGAGGTTGTTGATACCAACCAGATTTATAACGTGTACCTAAATCTTAGAAATGAAGGCACTTTTGAATATTCGAATCTGTGGTTAAATCTTACTATGGAATCTCCAAAGCATAAAAAAGCTTCTGATAAATTAAACATCTCGCTTGCAGATCCTACCGGAAAGTGGATTGGGAAAGGATTGGGAGATTTGTACGATTGCCGCATTCCAATTTACGATCATATAAAATTTTCAGATTTGGGAAAATACACGTTCACCCTTGAACAATATATGCGAATAAACCCTCTGCCTGGAATTTCAGATGTGGGGATAAGCATAGAAAAAACATCCAAAACAAATCAATAATACATGAAAAACGCAAATCTATTAATCCATGAAACTAGTCCGTATTTACTGCAGCATGCATACAATCCGGTAAACTGGCAACCCTGGACTGAAGATGCGTTTTCTCAAGCAAAAGCAGAAAATAAGCCCGTAATTATAAGCATTGGTTACTCCGCATGCCATTGGTGCCATGTTATGGAGCGCGAAACCTTCGAAAGCGAAGAAGCCGCTGCGCTTATGAACGAATTCTTTATCTGCGTAAAAGTAGACCGCGAAGAAAGACCAGATATTGATCAAATTTATTTAGATGCCGTTCAAATAATTACCGGACAAGGTGGCTGGCCATTAAACGTAATCTGTTTGCCTGACAAACGCCCCATTTTTGGCGGCACTTATTTCAGGGTTGACCAATGGATGGATATTTGCGACCAAATCGCAGGATTATGGAAAACTAAACCTACAGAAATTTACCAATACGCTTCTGATTTAGAAAAAGGAATTCTTAAGCTGAACCAAATAATCACAAATGAGGAGGTGAATACATCTATCGCTACGCCTCATATCCTTTTTGAAACGCTTGAAAAAAGCATAGACCCCCATTTAGGCGGACTAAAAGGTTCTCCTAAATTTCCAATGCCGGGCATTTTATCATTTTTAGCAAATTACGGGGCGCTACACCCGCATACCAAGGCCATTGCATTATTAGAGACTACATTGCAAAAAATGGCTCATGGGGGCATTTACGATCAATTAGGAGGTGGGTTTTCGCGCTACTCCGTTGATGGGATGTGGAAAGTACCGCATTTTGAAAAAATGCTATACGACAATGCTCAACTTATTGGCGTTTACTCGAAAGCATACCGAATTACCAAAAACCCGCTCTATAAAAAGGTGGTTTTTGAAACCATTGGTTTTTGTAAAAGAGAATTAGCTGGAGAAAATGGAGGGTACCAATGTGCGTTAGATGCAGATTCTGAAGGAGTAGAAGGCTTATACTATTGTTGGAAAAAAGATGAAATCAGATCTTTACTTAATGATTTTGAATACCCCGTTTTTAAATCGTATTACGGTATTGACACACTTGGAAAATGGGAGCACGATTTAAATATCTTATTAGTTGCAAACCCAGTAGCAGCAGTTGCCAGTGAGTTAAATATATCAGACAAAGAAGTTTTACATCATTTAACAACTGCAAAAGAAAAACTTTTCGAAGCACGACAATTAAAAATATATCCTGGAATCGATACTAAAATTTTGTGCTCATGGAATGCGCTTTTATTAAGCGGATTATGCGAAGCCTATAAAGCCTTTCCAGTAATTTATATTGAAGAAACTGCTCGAGATCTTTTTGCCTTTTTGCAAAAAGAAATGATGAAAGACCATACTCTTTTTAGAAGCCCAGTTTCTGAAAAACGAGTTTTAGATGCCTTCTCTGAAGATTATGCTTTAACTATTGAAGCATTTTTGAGCTATTATGCCACATTCATGGATATTTGTGCTTTCAATTGTGCAATAGGCTTATTTGAAACCATGGAAAATGAGTTTTTTGATACAGAGCGGTCCTTGTACGCTTTTACCTCATTAAAAAAAGAGCCTCTTATCATCCATAAATTCGATATTTCAGACAATGTTATGCCTTCTTCCAACTCGGTTATGGCATTGAACGCCTTTACTTTGTATCTATTAACGGGCGATGGTAAATATAAAATTAAGGCTGATTTAATGCTCGATATATGCTTAGGGCATACGTTAAAATTTCCGGCATATTATTACAATTGGGCTAAGTTGGCGACCTACCGATTCCATAAACATGCAGAAATTAGCTTTACTGGAGAAAAAGCGTATGAAATACAAAAGTTCTTTAACCTTGATTACCACCCAAATTGCTTATCAATTGCAGCCACAGAAACAGAAAATGCTTGCCCAGCTTTAGCGCATAAAGATTTTACAAAAGAGGTTAATATTTACGTTTGCAGTGGAGAAGCATGCTTAGCTCCAACCGAAAAATATGGCGAGGCAGTAAAACTTATTGCAACCCTTATGCAAGAATAGCGTGCAAAACTTCTAAACTATTGGGGGTTTTAAAATTGGGAATATGAGATGCATAAAATCGCATTAAAAGTGTCATCAACACTTTTTTGTCGGGCGCATTTACAGTTTCTACCTCTTTTACCAACCATTTATGAATGAGTTTACTGTGCTCAGGCGATAGGGAAAATGAAAATTCTGAATCAAAAATCCCTTCTGTTAAATTAAAACAAGGGTTTGCCTTCTCATGGTAATTATTAAACGGAGTGAACCCTAAAAATCCGGCAAAATCTAGCAGCCATTCTAAAATCCAGTTGTTAAATTTATCGCTTTGGTCTAAGTTACATATTGAGTTTTCAAGCCAATCAAACAATTCTTCGTTGCTCTCGTTGGTGTGCATTGATTTTATAAGCACTTCGGAGGCAAATAAAACCAGCATTTGCTTGTATGGATTTTCGTGTAAGTGAAGCAACATGGGCGCAAGTCGCGCTTCCCTAATCGATTGTAGGTTCGCCTGTTCTTTATGAAAAACTATCATTTCAAGAACTGTTAACGGCATAAAAATCGAAACTGGAAGTTTTGATTTTGGTCGAGCTGCGCCCTTAACCATGTATTTGTATATCCCAGCTTCTCGGGTAAATATGGAAACTATTAAACTGGTATCGCTGTATCTAATCGAATTTAAAACGATGCCCTTGGTTGCTAAAAGCATGGTTAATTCTCAATCAAAATTTTTGCTAGACAGGTATTTGCGCCTGTTTCGTCTGTAACCATAACGATATACACTCCGGTGTTTACTTTTCTGCCGGTATAATCGGTTTTGTTCCAACTATACGAGCCCCCATTTGCGCGGGTTTGATAAACTAAATTACCGGTAACGTCTGTAATTTTTAGATATCCATTATTTATTAAACCACTTATTGTAACCAGACCTTCAAATGTAGATTGAACTGGATTTGGAAATACTTTTACCGAAGTGCACGCCTCTGTTCCATCGGTTGCGTTGCCTCTGAATGAAATCAATCCTTTATCTGTGCCGAAAAATATTTCGCCCGATTTTGGGTCGATATCTAACGACATTATATTATTTGAGATTAACGGGCTATTATTTTCAGTAAATTGATGGATAAGTTTTGTGCCGTCTGCCGACATTAAAAACACGCCATTCTGAGTTCCAAACCATTTGCGATTTGCGCCATCAACAGCCATGGTATTTATTACCTCTGTTCCCAATAAGTACCCGACAAACTCGCCTTGTTTAACTTTTATACGTTGCGCATCAACCGTATTCGCGGTAATTACAGAAGATGGCGAATAAAAAACCACCGGCCCCAAATCGGTGCCAACCCAAACCAAGCCGTCTTTGTCTTCTGCTATGCAGTTTACATTCATGCTAGGTAAAGAGCCACTGCCCGCTGCATTGTTCAAAAACCGAACGCGATTATTAGCAGCGTTTATTACCCAAATACCTCCGTTGCGCAGTACGGCCCATTTTTGATTGTTGCGATCGATAAAAAGTGCTCCTAATTTATCTTCTGAACCAAACGAAAAATTTGCCCATGTTCCATTTCTGCGTTTTACAACTAAGGGCTTTCCCGTGCCGTAGTTGGTCATCCATAAATCTCCGTTGCTATCAAAAGCTAAACCGCCAACGGGGTACACTCCCGGGTTTCCGATTTGATTTTGGATGCTGCTGTTGGTTGAATCGTAATGCTTAATGAACTTGTCGTTTTCAAACTCTAACAACCCACCAGTCCATGTGGCAACATACGCTTTACCCGAGTTTGGATCTTCAACTGCCTCAAGCCAATCAAAAATTAAGTTGGTTGCCGGAACAGTATTCCTGTTGAAATTTTTCCATTCGTCATCTTTAAAATGATAGGCTCCATCAATTCTATATAGGCTGTTGTAGGATGACTGATCAAATCCGCCACCACAAACCCAAACGCCTCCGTTTTTAGAAGCTCTAACCCTAAAAACTGCCGTTGATGCTGGCCCTTTAGGAGAGAAGTTTTCGAAACCATTGGCCAAATATTTTACCAACCCAAGTTTAAAATCGGCCAACCAAACAGTACCTACTTCATCGCAAATTGCTGCTTGCTGGTTGGTTATTTCTGCATAAATGGGCAATTGTGTTGGACTAACATTTACATCAAACTTTATTGGACGAAAAGTAGATGTTGCAATTAATACGTTATTTCTTGTTTCGAGTTTACCATAGGATACGCCTGTAATTGGCTGAGAAACTGCCCAAGACTCGTTCTGAAAGCTATAAATAGAATCGGAATTTGTTGTTATTATTTTATTCCCTAGAAGGGCAACATTCCGATAAGCCCTGTTAAAAGATCCGGGAACGGTTTTCCATTGGTTAAAATCGGAAAGGTTGGCACTATTGATAAATGCTCTTAGCAATCCTTTTTGGGTTGCTGCGTAAAAATAGGTTCCATCATCAGTTAACGCATACACCTTGGTTGGGTTTCCCCCATCTCCAATAATAAACGTATTTCGGATTTCACGTTTAGTTAAATCCAACTCTAGTATTCCAAATCCACAAGAGAGATACGCCAAGTTTCCACGATTAAAGCAGTGGAATATGGTTTTATCGCCCGTCATGTTTTTACCTTTTAGGGCGTTTATGTTGATGAATCTACTTCCAACCTTTAAGTCGATGTTGCCATTTTTATAGGCAATTACCAACGTTTTTGCGTCAGAATTATACCGTATATAGGATAAGCCAATATCTGAAAGTCCATTAACGCGATCAAAAACGCGCATTTCATTATCGGTACGATTAAACTCGATTAACCCATTTTCTGTTGCGCAATATATTTGATTGCCTACCTGTTCCACTGCAATTCCTTTAGAGAATGGCAAATGGGTGCGCCAATTCCCTACTGGGATTTGTGCAAAAGCTCCCAAACAAAATAACCCAACAAAACAGAAAAGCAGAAAAACCTTCTTAATCATGTACGCTTATTTATCCCACTTTTCAACTTCGATAAACGTTTCCCATCCTGATTTTTTGTGCAAAGGAGCTTCAAAAGTCATGGTTTCTAAGGTTTTTGGATGTGTAAACGTTATTGATCTAGAGTGCAACAAAATTTCGTTGCCGGTGGCTGCAGAACTTCTGCTGTAAAGCTTATCGCCAACAATTGGATATCCTGCAAAGCCAAGCTGTGCGCGAATCTGGTGAAATCTGCCTGTTTTTAACACCACTTCAATCATGGTGTTTTTAGGAAAAGTCTTTTTTTCGGTATACGAAAGTTCGGCTTCTTTATGATCTTTCAGTTTATACTTATTTACCACCGCCTTTTTGTTGGCGTTGTCTTTAAAAATATAGTTTTTTAGGGTTTCCTCTTTCGGAGTGTTTCCTTGAACAATTGCCCAATATACTTTTTTAACGTTTCTCTTTTCAAATTGCTCGTTTAGATGCTTAACGGCCATAGGCGTTCTGCCAAAAACCACCAATCCGCTTACTGGCCTGTCGATTCTATGAATCGGTTGCACTTCGCTTGTAAATGCATTTCTTGGTGGAAATTCTTGAGCTAATACGTCTTCTAAATTTGGATTGCCGTGTTTGTCTCGCTCCACCATTAAACCTGCCGGCTTATTTACTACCACTATATACGGATCTGAATAAACTACCGAATAATACTCCTGATTCTCTTTTTTCATCATTATGCCCAAACTTTTGCACCTTCTGTGCAGTTACTACACATTTCAATTTTTGATCGTGATTTCAACACACTTGCTCTAAAAGCGTTGTATTCTTGATTTTTCCAGATGGTTTTGAATGGGTCTTGCATTACATTTCCCATTGTGTATTGTCCATCTTTATCAAAACAACAAGGTAAAACCTTACCATCCCATGTAAAAACGCAGGAATGCCAAAGTTTCCAACAACTATTTTCGAGTTTGTGGATTAGGCTCCACTTTCCATCGCCTTTTTGATAATAACGCGAATATTTACGATTTGTTGGAATGAGGTCATTTCCATTTTCGTAATCGTAAACTTGCGCGGTTTTCAGTTTTACTTCATCCACCCCAATTCTTTTTGCCAATTCAAATACCTCAGGTATTTGATGCTCGTTGGGTTTTACTACTAAAAACTGAAAAATAATATGTGGCGTGCTGCTTTTTAACGCTTTTTTCCATTTAACTACGTTTTCTGCTCCAGAAATTACTTTATCTAAATTTCCACCTTTGCGATACTGAGTGTACACTTCTTGCGAGGTGCCATCAATTGAAATAATTAGCCTATCAAGTCCTGATTCTACTGTTGCCTTTGCAACTTCATCGGTTAAATAATGTCCGTTTGTGCTCGTAGCAGTATAAATTTTTGCTGCTTTTGCTTTTTTAACCCAGGTTAAAAGTTCCCGATTAAGGTACGGCTCTCCCTGAAAGTAGAAAATCATATAGGATAAATACGACTTTAAATCGTTTAAAACCTTATCAAAGGTATCGGATTGCAGCATTCCAGTTGGTCGGGTAAACGACCTCAACCCGCTAGGGCATTCAGGGCAACGTAAATTGCAGCTGGTAGTTGGCTCAACCGATACACTTATCGGAAATCCCCATTGAAAATTTTTACCGCTCCATTTGCTTATATAATAGCTTCCAAGTACTAAAAAAGCATTCCATACGCGTTTTATGGATTGATTTCGAACGAAGTTTAGGCTATCAGAAAAGCGTGCATTTAGCATACCACAAATATACTTGCATAAAGTGGTGTTTTTTATGAACGCAACCCTCTAAAACTGAAACAAATTCATTCTTATCTAAATATCTTTGCAGCGTTTTTAGGAAAGGTGGAGTTTAAAGGTTCAGTTTTTAAAGTTGTAGCGCTTGTTGGGTTAACTGTGTTTTTTTTACATGCCACAACGTATATTAACGAATCGGTATTTGTTGGCTTTCAGGCTAAACCAATGCGCCTTTTGGCAGATATTACCTCTAAGAAAACAACTATCGCAACCCAAAAAGTTGTAAACGGGGAAGTTGAAACTGTTTTTGAACCTGTGGTTTCTGCTGACTCTTTAACGCATTTACAGGATTCATTGCAACTTGCTGTTGTTTCTGAAGATGAAAAGTTTATTACTTCTTCTAAAAAAGACTCCACTTTTTATTTAAAAGCATTCTTCGAAGCTTTAAATCAAGCGCAAACAAAACCTGTTCGCATAGCCTATTTTGGCGATTCGATGATTGAAGGCGATTTATTAACTTCTGATTTACGCAACTTATTGCAACAAAAATTTGGTGGCAATGGCGTTGGATTTGTTCCGATTACCTCGCTTACAGCTGCCTTTCGTAAATCTATCATGCATACGTTTTCTGGTAATTGGATATCCTTTTCGTTTACTGATAAATTCAAAAACGGCAACCCAATTCCGCTTTCAGGCTTTGCTTTCAACGCGGGTTACGCGCCATTCTCGGATACTATTTCGCGAAATATCGATACGCTAAAATTGCCTTCCGTTTTCTATTCTGTAACTCGTGGCCCGATTGAAAAGGCGTATGTTTTAAACGGCAGAAGTAGCTCAAAACATAATTCATTATTAATTCATAACGGCTCAAACACGATATCAACATTTTTAAAATCAGAACGTTGGTTTAACAGAACTACAGTTAACGTTTCGGGTTATAAAACAATCAAAGCTTCATTTGCATTAACAGATTCTATTCCGCTTTACGGTTTCAGTTTTGAAAGCGACAAAGGCGTGATTTTAGATAATTTTTCGTTTCGTGGAAGTAATGGTATAAATCTGCTGCAGGTTTCTTCGGGCATTTTGCGCGATATCCAACAACAAACTCCCTACGATTTAATTGTTTTGCATTACGGCAACAATGTGGCAAACGAAACCATGGCAAATTACAGTTGGTACAGCAGTGGCTTGCGTAAAGTGTTGTATCGGTTAAAAAAAGAATTTCCCAATGCTTCGTTTTTAATCGTTGGCGCTAGCGATAAAGCCTATAAAAATCCCGATGGAGTTATGGCTACTAACCCAGGAGTTCCGTTTTTGGTAGAAACCCAGCGCAAATTGGCAAACGAATTTGGATGCGCTTTTTGGAATTTATACCAAGATATGGGCGGATACAACAGCATGCTTGGATGGGTTGATGGCCAAACCGTATTTGCAAATAAAGATTATACGCACCTAAACGGAGCAGGAGCAAAACGTATGGCAAACATGCTGTATAATCGTTTAATGGAAAATTACGCTAAAAACACCCCATCGAATGAAAGTTTGTAAACTGCTTTTTTGCTTGATGTTTCCATTTACGGTTTTCGGTCAACTTACGTTGCCTGAAATACCTACTTGGATAGATTCTTCTAAAAACGCATTCATAAACGACAGTCTTTTGCATCCTTTTTTCGACCAATTAATAGCGCTTCAACAAGGCAAACCCAACAAAGTAAACATTACGCATATTGGCGATTCGCACATTCAGGCCGATTTAATTTCGGGTACCATTCGTCAGAATTTGCAACTCGTATTTGGAAATGGTGGCAGAGGTTTTGTTTTTCCGTACAAAGCAGCTGGCTCTAACGAGCCTTACGGCTACCGCTCAAAACCTAGCGGAGAGTGGAAAGGCGCTCGATTTGTTACCAACAATATGTTCGATTTTGGCATGTCGGGATTTGTTCTGAACACATCCGATGGCAACGCAAGTCTTACCATACAAGCTTTCGATTACGAATCGTTGAATTATCGATTTACAAACGGTTTGATTTTTTACAAATCGAACGCAGGCATGTATATCGAAAACTTAAAAGGCGATTTACTAGATATCATTTTACCAAACGAAGAACCAACCATAAAACCTTTTGACTTTGATACGCTTTGCGGTGGCTTTAACTTGAAAATCAAAAAACCAGAAAACGAAGCAACAGACGTTAGCCTTTATGGCTTCCAGTTACTAAACGATAATCCGGGTTTGGTGTATAATATGTTGGGAGTTAATGGTGCAGAATTTAGGCATTATGCCAATTCTAAGTTTTTTGAAGCTCAATTTAAACCTCTGCAAAGCGATTTGGTAATTCTCTCGCTTGGCACAAACGATGTTTACACTTCTAATTTCAACGAAGAAACGGTAAGTGCTTATATTGATACGTTGGTTGCTAAAATCAGGCGCGTGAATCCAAAAGCCGTAATATTATTGTCTAGCCCAGGCGACCATTATCGCTTAAAACATCCAAATCCAAATCTGCCACAACTTGCCACACTTTTGCATCAAAAATGCATTCAAAACGGATTAGTTTATTGGGATTATTTTCACCTTATGGGTGGTTCTGGATCAAGCAAACATTTGCTCGCCAAGGGCTTGTATAGCTCCGATAAAATCCACCTCAGCAGAGCCGGCTATTTGCTAAAAGGAAATCTTTTTACCTCAGCAGTTTTAACCTCTTACCTGCGTTATAGCCATGAAAAATATTGATTTTCAGAAACTAGTAGAGGTTTTGCAGTACCAAAAACAAGCGCCTTTATTGTTCAATAGCGGCTTGTTTTTGTTTTTATTTTTAGGCTTTACCTTGGTATATTCCTTTTTACAGCATCGAAAAAACGCACGCATTTGGTTTACCGTTTTTTTCTCGCTTTACTTTTATTACAAATCGAGCGGTTGGTATTTGGTGCTCATGCTATTATGCGCGCTTTTAAATTTTGTTGCTGGCATAAGCATCGATAAAGAATTGCGGCCGTTGGTACGCAAATACAAAATGATTGGAATGGTGGTTATCAATCTTGGAATATTGGCTTACTACAAATATTTCAATTTTTTTATTGAAACTGCGAACCAAGCGTTGGGCTATAATTTTTCGTTTACAACCATATTTCTCCCTTTAGGGATTTCGTTTTTTACGTTTGAATTGATTTGCTACGTGGTTGATATTTACCAAAAAAAGGTAAAAGCAGAACCACGAATAGGCAATTTCTTGTTTTATGTATCGTTTTTTCCGCATTTGGTAGCTGGACCGATTATGCGTCCCAAAGAGCTGTTGCCACAAATTGCTGGCGATGTTTCTGTATCTAAATCAGACGTTGGAAAAGGCATTTACTTAATTGTTTTAGGTTTGATAAAAAAAGCCATAATCAGCGATTATATCAGCACCAACTTTGTCGATCGGGTTTTCGATAACCCAACGCTTTACTCAGGAACCGAAAACCTACTTGCAGTTTATGGCTACACCGTGCAAATTTTTTGCGATTTCAGTGGGTATTCCGATATGGCCATTGGCATTGCATTTTTGCTTGGTTTTTCGTTGCCCGAAAACTTTAATTCTCCGTATTTAAGCAGCAGCGTAACCGATTTTTGGCGCAGATGGCACATCACACTTAGCCATTGGCTCCGCGATTATTTGTACATTCCGATGGGTGGAAACAAAGGAAATGCGCTAAAAACAAACTACAATTTACTTATGACCATGCTTTTAGGCGGACTTTGGCATGGCGCATCGTGGAAGTTTGTCTTTTGGGGATTTGTTCACGGCAGCTTCTTGGTTATCGAAAAAAATGTTACCCAATTTTTCAATATTCCTAAAAATTCAATAACCTCCTTTTTAGGCTGGATTTATACTTTTCATGTGGTAGCTTTTTGCTGGATATTTTTTAGAGCAGCCGATTTTAGCCTAGCCATGCAGGTAATACAGCAAATTACCACGGGTTTAAACATCGACTTATTTCGACAAATTATTGCAGGCTACGAAGCTGTTTTTGTTCTGTTATCGTTAGGATTAATAATTGGGTTTATCCCCAAAAAATGGCATATGAAGGGCGAATCCTTCTCTGGAAAGCTGCCGTTAATAGTTCAAGCATTGCTTTTAGCGCTTACCATTTTAGCCGTAAATAGCATCCGCTCAGCTGATGTGCAGCCTTTTATTTATTTTCAGTTTTAAGCTGTTGTATTTATATTAGTTGTGTAAATAACCCTCTTGCCAAAAGCAATCTTTAAATACTCTTAATACAAACATCGAGATGATTAACCTTCTTAAAATATTCACGGCAGCAGTTGTTTTAACCCAATGCACCAATCCCAATAAAATGGAAGAACAAAATAAAGACACCGCAAAAACTACCTCAACGCATGATACAACACCGAAAGTAACAGGAGTTGGGGGTATTTTCTTTTTCTCAGATAATCCGAAAGAATCTAGAGAATGGTATCATAAAAATTTAGGTATTGAGATAAATGAGTACGGTTCGAGTTTTGAATTTAGAAACGCCAACCGACCAGAGGAAATCAATTACCTGCAATGGAGTCCTTTTAAAAAGGGAAGCGAATATTTTGCTCCATCCAAAAAAGAATTTATGATTAACTATCGTGTTCAAAACATCGAAGGCCTAGTTAAAAAACTAAAAGATAGTGGAGTTACTGTATTAGATGAAATTGAAGCTTTTGAATACGGCAAATTTGTGCATATCATGGATGCTGAGGGCAATAAAATTGAACTTTGGGAACCAGTAGACAAGGTTTTTACAGATATGGGTGGTAATACCACTAAATAATTTTAGTAAATCACAACAAATAAAGGTTGAGCTTTTAAACATCAACCTTTATAAAAAACTAACCTTTTTGTAATCAACCAAAGGTTATTTAAGTTTTTATTTCTTTTGAAATAGCATGGCTATTATACGCGGAACGGTTGTTTTGTCATCGTCATCAAAATACTCATTCAGGTTTATAAGTTTAAACCCAAATTTGTTGGCTGCATGTATAAAATCAGATGTGTGATGCGTAAAACACGTTACGATTTGCATACCATCGCCAGTTTCGAACCGAGCTTTTGTGCCCCCATATTGCTTAAACGGATGCAATTCTCCAACATACATAAAGCCATTTTCTGCTATTGAATTCACGGCTTTTTCAAAAATCAACTCTAGATTTTCGATATGTTCTAAAACCAAGCTAAATACTATTAAGTTGGCTGGGTTTTGAACAAAATGCCAATCGTTTTGCAGATTAGCTTGGATAAAGGTTACGTTTGGCTTAGTAATTTTCTGTTGCGCAATAGCAAGCATTTCTAAAGAAAAATCAATAGAAATCAGTTTGTCAGATATTTCAGATAGAAAATTGGTGTTTTTACCCGTTCCACAACCTAACTCCAAACATAAATTGATACTTAAGCCTTCTACCAATTTTTTTAAGGCAACCGCTTCTAAATCGCGCGTTCGATTATCGTTGGTATCGTATTGCTCCGACCATTGTGCGTAGGCTTCTTTAACATTCATGGTTTAAATATAAAAAAATAAAGGCTGCCAATTGGCAGCCTTTATTTTTAATGATTCATATACTTCATCATCATTTCTTGTGGCGATGGTGCCGGTGGTGCTTTGAACTTACGTAAGGTGTACGTTAACGTAAGCATATAATAACGGGTTAATACGTTGGTGCGGGTATCCTCAACATACGTTTCGGTAATGTTTCTGCTCACGCTGTTGTTTTGCCCTAACATATCAAACACACTTGCTTTAACCTCTAACGATTGGGTTTTTAGCATTTTGTAGGCAATAGAGTTATTCCATAACCAAAACGACTGGTTAAAACCTGTTCCTAAACCGGTGTACAAGGTCTGGGTCATGTTGGTGTTTAACACCCAACGCTTTTTATAAACGTAATTCAACTTAAAATTGGTGTTATGGAAAAAGTAATTATTGTTAGCTCCAACCTGTAAACTGTTTTTTACAATAGCGTAATTTCCATTATAGGTAATGCTAAAATCTAGATCGGTGCTAATGTTGCTATTTACAGCTGCTCCACCAGTAATGGTGTAATTGTCGGATGTATTTTTGATGTTGTTTACTAGACCCGGAGTGCTGGTCCAAGAAAATCCTCCGTTAAGGTTAACAGTACTTTTTATTGCACGCATTCCAAATCCATACGTTAAATACGAACGAATGCTTTTGTTGCCTTCTAAGTTAGTAGGGCGGGTTAATTGTTGTCCTCGTTTAACAAAAACAGAACCTATTGTGGTATCGCTAGTAGGTATAAGCGTAGAGTTGGCAATGTAATTGTTGGTTATGGAAGCCATCAACATCCCAAAAAACAATTTACCTGTAGAAATGTTTGTTGAAGAATAACGTGCGTTTACATTATGCGAATATTCTTGCTTCAAAGTAGTGTCGCCAATGCTTAACAAAAGTGGATTGGTGTTATTCAAAATAGGCTGCAACTGCGTTATCGATGGAGCATTTGTACTTGTACGGTAGTTCACACGCAAGTTTTTTGTTGCAGTTTGTTTCCAATTTAATTGTAAAGAAGGCAACACATTTAAAAACTCGCGCTTTACAGTAAAGTCAATTGGAGAAGTTTGAATACCAGATAAATAGGCTTTTTGTACATCAGCACCAATACTTAGGTTAACTTTGTTTTTTGAATATTTCCAAGCTGCTCCTGGCCTAAGCGTGTGGTAAGCAAAATCTAACTTACTTGTTAACAGATTATTTAACGATGAATATAAACGGGTAACCGTATCTATATCGTAGGTATGCTTATCGTTTAAATTTTGGTTTACAGAGCTTGTGTGGCTTATTTGCAATTGAGTGTATTGCGTAAGTGGCTCTGTATAATTCATTGTACCGCTAAAAGTGTTTCCAATTACGGTTTGATCTGAAATCTGATCTAGAATCTGATTTACAGCTACACTGTCTTTCCTGTTTATGAAATTATTTAGCGAATAAAAATCAGCTGTTGTTTCTCGATTACTGCTATTTACACTGGCATTTAAAGAAACTGTTCTTCCTTTTTTTGCATACTTATGTTGGAAAAGTAAGTTCGCTCCACCATTAAATCCTGAATTATCGTTGCCATTTTTATTAAATGTGTTACTTAATGGCACATCGGTAGGCACAACATTTAATCCATTAGTATTTGAAAAAGCAGTATTGGTTTGGTAACTGTATCTGGGTGTAAAAACTAGGGAGTTTACCGAATCTATAGTCCATTCGAAACGCGCATTAAACCGATGGTTAATGTTATTATTATTCAACGATTTAGATTCGTTATACTTCATTCCCGATTGGGATTGAGCAATAAAAAGGCGTTCTAAATCTGTTATATTGGTATTATCTGAAGCATTTAAAAAGTAACTTGCGTTCACCTTTAATTGGGTTGACAGCACATCAGTATAGTTTATGCCGATAGAGTTGGTTGTTGAAACACCAGCTTGTTGACCCGCTAACAAATTTGAAAAATCAGGGATTCCACCTCCTGCACCGCCACCGCCACCGCCTTGACCACGGCCACCGCCTCCCATTCCCATTCCCATCATGCGCATGTTGCCTGAAACGCCTAAAATATCTTGAATGCTAAAATTTTGTTGATTGATATTGTTACTCAACCCTAAAAGTGTAATTCTGCGGTCTTTATTAAAAAAGTTAAGATTTCCGCCAGCATTAAAACGACCCTGATCGCCTACACCGCCAAAGTACTTTCCAAAAACACCGTTATTTTTTCCACCTTTAGTAATGATGTTCATGGTTTTTTGAGAATTGCCATCGTCAAAACCAGTAAACATTGATTGGTCGCTTGCACGGTCATACACTTGAATTTTATCAACGATTTCGGCAGGTAAATTCTTTAAAGCTACACTCGGGTCATCACCAAAAAAAGGCTTACCATCTACTAAAACCCTTTTAACGGTTTCGCCATGCGCCTTAATTTGACCATTTTCCATAGTTACACCAGGCATTTTGGTCACTAAATCTTCTGTTGATGCGTCTTTGTTTACTTTATATGCATCTGCATTGTAATTCGTGGTGTCCCCTTTTTGTTCGGCACCAATTATTTTACCTTCGATATTTACAGCCTTAAGATTAATATTGATTACCGATACCGAGATTTTACCCAAAGAAACATCTTTATTTTCTACAAATACAGGACGTTGATCAACAGAAAAAGTTAAATGACGGCCTGTCATTTTATACATTCCAGTTTTTAATCCTGAAATTTCAAAGGTTCCATCGGGTTTTGAATTTTCAATAAATTTTTGAGTAGAATCTGCTCTTGATTGTAAAATAACTGTAAAACCAGGGATAGAAACGTTTGCGCTATCTACAATTTTACCCGAAACTTTATAGGTTTGAGCATAGCTTCCGATAGAGCACAGTAAAATAATTAATAGTAATTTTAGCTTATTATTCACCTTTGGTAATTTGGTACAAAGATTCCAAAATCTAATTAAGGTTTAATGCATTTCTTTTTATTTCCATTTTGATTACATAAACGTTAAAAATCCCTTATAAACTGCAAGTTGATTTTCTATTTTACCATCCACTTTTGATAATCAGTTCTGATTTAGCGTTCTTTGCACTCAAAATAATCTTAAATGGATTCGAAACTTCCTTGGCAATCGCTAAAAGAGTTTAAAGAAATAAAGTTTAGTTTTTTCGATGGCATTGCAAAAATCAGCATAAACCGCCCTGAAAAACACAACGCATTTACCCCGCTAACGGTTAGCGAGATGATTGAATCGATGGATATTTGCCGTAACAATCCAGACATCAAAGTAATTATTCTTACAGGCGAAGGCGGAAAAGCCTTTTGTTCTGGTGGCGACCAATCGGTTCGTGGACATGGCGGCTACATTGGCGAAGACCAAGTTCCGCGGTTAAATGTGTTGGATTTGCAAATGCAAATTCGAAGAATCCATAAACCGGTTATTGCCATGGTTGCGGGCTGGGCAATTGGCGGTGGCCACGTTTTACACGTTGTTTGCGACTTAAGTATTGCAGCAGAGAATGCTCGTTTTGGACAAACTGGCCCCAATGTTGGCAGCTTTGATGGTGGTTTTGGCGCTAGTTACTTAGCAAGAGTAGTTGGTCAGAAAAAAGCCAGAGAAATTTGGTTTTTATGCGACCAATACGATGCTCAAGAAGCACTTGAAATGGGATTAGTAAACAAAGTAGTTCCGCTAGATAAGCTTGAAGAAACAACCGTTGCTTGGTGTCGTAAAATAATGGCAAAAAGCCCAATGGCGTTGCGCATGTTAAAATCTGCATTTAATGCTGAACTGGACGGACAAGCCGGAATCCAGGAATTAGCCGGAAATGCTACCCTGCTTTATTACTTATCGGACGAAGCAAAAGAAGGCAAAAACGCATTTTTAGAGAAGCGCACACCTAATTTTGATGCGTTTCCAAAATTCCCATAAACAAAACAAAAATTAAACAAAAGCTGGGGTGAATACACCCCAGCTTTTTTGCTTTCATAGAACATCATTTAAAAACGTATTTTTGCACCCAATTACCCCATAAGCTACATGAAAAAGGCACTAATAACCGGAATCACAGGCCAAGATGGCGCATATCTTGCAGAGTTTTTATTGAACAAAGGATATGAAGTACACGGTATAAAACGGAGAAGTTCACTGTTTAACACCGACCGTATTGACCATCTTTACCAAGATCCACACGACAAAAGCCTACGTTTTCATTTACATTATGGCGATTTAACCGATTCTACAAACCTAATTCGTATCATTCAAGAGGTGCAACCCGATGAAATCTACAACTTAGCGGCACAAAGTCACGTAATGGTAAGCTTTGAAACGCCTGAATACACCGCCAATGCGGATGGCATTGGTGCTCTTCGTATTTTAGAGGCGATTCGTATTTTAGGTTTATCACAAAAAACTCGTTTTTATCAAGCATCAACTTCTGAGTTATATGGCTTGGTGCAAGAAGTGCCGCAAAGCGAAACAACTCCTTTTTATCCTCGCTCTCCGTATGCTGCAGCAAAAATGTACGCCTATTGGATTACCGTAAACTACCGCGAAGCATACAACATGTTTGCCGTAAATGGCATTTTATTCAATCACGAATCACCGGTTCGTGGCGAAACTTTTGTTACACGCAAAATTACCCGCGCAGCTGCAAAAATCACTCTTGGATTGCAAGAAAAGTTGTTTTTGGGCAACCTAAACGCACAACGCGACTGGGGTCATGCTAAAGATTACGTGCGAGCCATGTGGTTGATGCTACAAGTTGATGTTCCCGAAGATTACGTTATTGCAACAGGAACAACAACCACAGTTCGCGAATTTATCCGCTTAACGTTCGAAAATATTGGAATAGCACTTGGCTTTAAAGGCGAAGGTGAAGATGAAATCGGTTTTATCGAAAGCATCGATTCTGCTAAATTGGCTGAACTTGGAATTGCAACTCCTTCCAACCTAAAAATCGGAACCGAAATTATTGCTATAGATAAGCGTTATTTCAGACCTACTGAAGTTGATTTGTTGATTGGAGATCCTACCAAAGCAAACACACAATTGGGCTGGATTCCTGAATACGATTTAAAAGACCTTTGTAAAGAAATGGTTTTGGCAGATTTAAAATTGATGACCAAAGATCAATATTTACGCGAAGGCGGTTACAATACGCTTAATTATTTTGAATAAGATGCAGTTAGATGCTAAAATTTACATTGCTGGACACCGCGGAATGGTGGGTTCGGCAATTGTTCGCCTTCTAACCGATTTAGGATATACCAATCTTATAACAAGCTCATCATCAGAGGTTGATTTAAGAAACCAAACTCAAGTTGCCGATTTTTTTGAAGCTGAAAAGCCAGAATACGTTTTTTTAGCAGCTGCAAAAGTGGGCGGAATTTATGCCAACAATATGTATAGGGCCGATTTTATTTACGAAAATCTGATGATACAATCCAATGTGATTCATCAATCGTATGTGAATGGCGTTAAAAAATTATTGTTTTTAGGCTCATCGTGCATTTATCCTAAAATGGCGCCTCAACCTTTAAAAGAAGAGTCGCTGTTAACTGGTTTATTAGAACCTACCAACGAACCCTACGCAATTGCAAAAATTGCAGGCATAAAAATGTGCGATGCATACCGTGCACAATACGGATGCAATTTTACCAGCATTATGCCTACGAATTTATACGGGCCAAACGACAATTATCATCCCGAAAATTCGCATGTTTTACCTGCGCTTATCAGACGAATTCACGAAGCAAAAGAAACCAACCAACCCGAAGTAGTTATCTGGGGAACTGGAACTCCATTACGTGAATTTTTGCACGTAGATGATATGGCGCAAGGCTGTTTGTTGGTTATGGAAAAATACGATGAAGCTGGTTTTTTAAATTGCGGTTATGGAACTGATGTTACCATCAAAGAACTTGCCGAAACCATTGCAAGCGTAATTGATTACAAAGGCAAACTTACATTTGATTCTACTAAACCAGACGGAACTCCACGCAAATTAATGAACAGTTCTAAGTTAAACCAACTTGGTTTTAAACCAGAATTTAGTTTAAGAGATGGAATTAACGATGCGTATGCAGATTTCTTGAACAGATACGTTGCTATTTAATAGCCATAAATCAGTGATGGAAAGTTTTTTTAACGACCCGCTAGAACATTTGCCGGTTTACAATCGTTTTCAGCTTGCGTTACGCAACGGCAGCGAAAAACCAGAAATTTGGGTGGCTTATAAAGGCCTTATTTACGATGTTTCTAAAAGCAGACTGTGGCAAAAAGGCATGCATTACGAGCATTTTGCTGGTCAAGATTTAACTCCTGAAATGAAAGACGCACCGCACACATCAATGGTTTTCGACCGATTCGAAGTCATTGGCAAACTTAAATAAACAGATTTTGAAACTTCATTTTCAAAAAATAGGCAATGGCGCCCCACTAATAATCCTCCATGGAGTGTTTGGAACTGGCGATAATTGGATCACTATTGCACGGCAGTTGGCGGATACGTATACGGTTTATTTAGTTGATCAGCGCAATCACGGAAAGTCTGTGCACCATCCTGATTTCACTTACGAAATTATGGCAAAAGATGTTATTGAGCTCATGAACGATGAAAACATACCTTCATCCAACATTCTTGGTCATTCTATGGGCGGCAAAGTTGCCATGACAATGGCTATGCTAGCCCCTGAAAAAATACAAAAATTGATTGTAGTTGATATTGCCCCGAAAGCAAATCAAATGGACGATCAATTATTTTTAATAAATGTGATGCAAAATATTCCTGTTGAAAGTTTTGAATCACGTACACAAGTCGAAAATGAGATGGCAGCATTTATATCTGATGCAGGTGTTCGTCAATTTTTACTTAAAAGCTTAGTTCGTAAAGAGGGTGGTGGATTTGAATGGCGATTTAACCTTACCGCAATGGCCTCATCCATGAATCATATTGGTGGCGATATTGAAATTGAAGGTGTTTTCTCAAATCCTACTTTATTTATCCGTGGCGAAAAATCAGGATACATTCAGAACGCTGATATTTCCCGCATTAAAACATTGTTCCCGGCAGCACAAGTTGTAACTATTCCCGATGCAGGTCATTGGGTACATGCAGAACAACCTCAAGCTGTTATTTCACAAGTTCGTTTCTTTTTACATCAATAACCCATGGCGCGTAGAATCCCTTTTGTAGTAGAACATTTTGAATCCGTTGAAGTGATTGATGCTTCTAGCGAAGGCGAAGGTGTAGTAAAAATAGATGGTCAGGTGATTTTTGTTTCGGGAGGTGTTCCGGGCGATATTATTGACATTCGTGTAGTAAGCGGCAAACGCAATTACAAGCGCGGTTATATCGAAAAAATAGTTACTCCATCTAAAGATAGAATAGAACCAAAATGCAAACATTTTGGAACGTGTGGAGGCTGTAAGTGGCAACACATGACCTATACTGCGCAACTTAAATACAAATCAAAACAAGTATTTGACGCCCTTACACGCATTGGTGGGTTAACCCTGCCAGAAGCTGAACCGATTTTAGGGTGTATATCCGATTATCAGTTCCGTAACCGATTAGATTTTGGCATGAGCAACTGGAGTTGGATAGAATCGGATGTATTGGCAGAATTCCCCGACAAAAAATTCGAACCTTCCATTGGATTTCACGTCCCAAAACATTGGGATAAAATTATACCGATAGATACGTGTTATTTGATGGACGATTTGCAAAACCAAATCCGTAAATCGGTATATGAATTTTGCGTAAAAAATGAATATTCATTTTTTAATCCAAAATCTCAAGAAGGCTTTTTGCGGTCACTGATTGTTCGTAACACAACACTTGGCGATTGGATGGTAATTTTAATGGTTACTAAATCGGATGTAGAACTCATACATCCAATCATGAAGCATCTTAAAAACGAGTTTCCACAAATTACCAGCTTAAACTATGTGGTTAACGACAAACGCAACGATACTTTTTACGATTTAGACATCGTTACTTATGCCGGAAAAACCAACATCACAGAGGTTTTTGAAGATATAACGTACAGCATCAGCCCAAAATCATTTTTTCAAACCAACCCAGAACAAGCGCATCAGTTGTATAATTTGGTGCGTGAATACGCCAATTTACAACCCACCGATGTTGTTTACGATTTATACACAGGTACTGGAAGCATAGCGCTTTTCATTGCCAAACTTGCTAAAAAAGTAGTTGGCATTGAATATATCGATGATGCTATTAAAGATGCTAAGAAAAACGCAGCATTAAACAACATCGAAAATTGCGCTTTTTTTGCAGGCGATATGTCGAAAATTTTGACCGAAGCTTTTGTTAATGAAAACGGAAGACCAGACATCGTGATTACCGACCCACCGCGTGCGGGAATGACACCAGACGTTATTCAAATGCTTCTGAAAATTGTACCAGAACGTATTGTATATGTCAGCTGTAACCCTGCAACCCAAGCCCGCGATTTAGCAGCGATGAAAGATGTTTACGAAGTGGTAAAATACCGTCCCGTAGATATGTTCCCTCAAACTACACACGTTGAAAATATTGTTTTATTAAAGCGAATATGAACGGAAATCAAAATCCAAGTACCGAAGCTTTAACCAGCTTAGAAGCCGACTTAAAGTTCTATGCAGACTATATTCATGGCATGTCTGTAAATCTGTTAGATTCTGGCGTTTCTAAATTCCCCATTTTCGTGGCCTATCGCGATGGTGAAGCTAAAATTGGAAAGCCTATTTTGCAGCATAAAACATTGCAAACCAATTGGAGCATAAACATTTCATTGTTAGAAGAGTTTGTAAAAAACAACATCGTATTGCGCGAAAATCTAGCGGAGTTTAGAAATGCGTACAAAGACCCAGAAATATTTATGTGCGTTTTTGTAGCTGATCCATCCTTTACAGGTTTCATTTATATGCCTTTCGATATTCCGGAAGAGGGCGAATCAGATAATTTCGAAGATTTTAACGGATAGCTTTTTCTAACCAATAGCGTTTTGTAAGTTTATCCTATGCCATTTGAAAACCACTATGCTGCAATCGATTTAACTGTTTGGAACGGAAGAATTGATGACGAACACGACAGAAAGGCTTTTCGCTTACATCAGGTTATCCAAAAACTAGATTTAGACCATATAGATACTTTCACTTTCGAGCCAAATACTCAAAAGTTTGCCATTTTAGGATTTTGTTCTGACGAAGGTATCCGGAGAAACTTGGGAAGGGTTGGTGCCGTGCATGCTCCCGGCAGTATTCGAAAACAATTGGCTAATTTGCCCGTAACTTTTGATAATTCGGTTACCCTTTTTGATGCAGGAAACATTCATTGCTCAAACCAAGATCTTGAAAACACACAAACGGCTTTGGCTTGGGCTATTCAAAGGCTGTTAGCCCATGATGTTTTTCCATTGGTTATTGGTGGGGGTCACGAAATTGTTTGGGGACATTATCAGGGCATTTATGCGCATTTACAAATCACATCTGCTCCAAGTGTTGGCATAATAAATTTCGATGCCCATTTCGATTTAAGACCAGTAGTTACTGAAGCAAACTCTGGTACACCCTTTTCGCAAATTGCCGTTTTTTGTGAATCCAATCAATTGGATTTTGGATACCAATGCATTGGCATTCAACAATTCGGAAACACCCAAAGTTTGTTTGACAAGGCCGATAAACTTAATGTTTCGTACTTATTTGCAAATAAATTATTGCCCGAAAACAAAGCACACTACCAGCAAACAGTAACTAATTTTATCAAAAAACATCAGCATATTTACATTACGTTAGATGCAGATGTGTTTAATGCGGCCTACGCACCCGGAGTTTCTGCAACCCAACCTTTGGGTATCACTCCTGATTTAGTATGTGAACTTTTGGAACTAATAATACACTCTGGAAAAGTAATTAGCTTTGATATTGCAGAGGTTTCTCCGCCTTTAGATGTAGATAATCGTACCTCAAAATTGGCGGCTTTTATGGTATATCAAATCGTGAATTTTCTGATTGCGACATGAAGTCGATTACACGCAAAAGCGAAGTATTACAAATAACCCAAAACTGCCTTTTAATTTATCAAAACAAAGGATTTAATGCTTTTCTTATGGCTTATCATCAGGAAATTTTATCCTCTAAAATTAAGTTTCCTTTGCTAGAAGAAAGTGCAACTGCCATTTATACCTATTTGCCTGAAAACGATAGGTTGCATTTTTGTGACGAAATTGAAAAACTGAAAACCATTGGTGCCAATGTAATTATCGGCAAAATATTACAAAAAAGACTGGGAGTAAATTTTACCGAAACCATTGAAAAAGCAGTTCAATACATTGCCATGGCAGACGATTGGTACGTTTGCGATATTATTGGAGAGCGCGTTTTTGGGTGAGTTTATTAAAAAAGCCCTCTGAAACATTTAAAGTAATTGAAGAATTGATTCAGCATCCTAATTTTTGGGTAGTTCGATCAGTTGGCCCTGGTATTCACTACGCTGTAAAAAAGGGATTAGATTCGTTTAATTGCGGGTATGCAATTCCCATTCTCTTAAAACAGTGTAAATCAAAAGAACATCATATCCAAAAAGGGATTGGTTGGGCTATAAAAACCATAGCTAAATTCCACCCCGAAAAGATAGATTTTTATAAAACAGCCATTAAAAAAGCAAATCCTTCTGTTTGGTTCAGATCCAAAATTGCCACAGGATTAAATTTACATGCATATGCCCAGAGAAATCGTAGTTAAATCGATACTGAATAAAAAAAAGGCTCGAGATAGCTGGTTTTTAGACGATTACACCCTTAATTTATACAGCAGTTGTGTATACAATTGTTTGTATTGCTATATCCGTGGAAGCAAATACGGACAAAACTTAGCTGAAACCATCTCGGTAAAAACCAATGCTTTAGAAATTCTGGAAAAGCAGTTGCATTTACGTGCCCAAAAACAGCAATTTGGGTTTATTGTATTATCCTCTGCAACAGATCCGTATCAGGATATCGATAAAAAACACCAACTTACCCGCGATGCATTGGCACTTATTCTCAAATACAAATTTCCCGTTCATATTATCACCAAATCCGATTTAATAGCACGCGATTTTGACCTGTTGCAGCAAATTGATGCAACAGCAATTATTCCTGCTGATTTAAAATCTAAACTATATAGAGGTACTATAATCTCTTTTTCGTTTTCTACTTTAGATGCAGCCGTAGGCAAGATTTTTGAACCGGGAGCACCATCGCCAGACCAACGTTTGCAAATGTTGCAACAAACTTCAAAAACGGGCTTATTTACTGGAGTGAGCTTAATGCCACTTTTGCCATTTATCTCTGACTCATCGGCACAGCTTGTTAACTATTACAAAACATTTAAACAAGCTGGAGCGCATTACATTATGCCATCGTCTATTACTCTATTTGGCAATGAAAAAGCCGATAGCAAAACCTTGGTTTTGCAAGCTGTAGAAAAACACTATCCCGAGTTACTGACCAAGTACTTGCGATATTTTGAAAAAAATGACGCACCACCGACAGCGTATCAAAAAGCTTTTGACGAAATTATGTTAGCATTTTCGCAAGAATTTGATGTGCCACAATCCATTTTAGCAGCTTCTTCAAAACTTTAAGTTCTACCAATTTTATTTTAGTAATTTTCCAAAAAAAACATGCAGTCAACAGCACAAACCCCAGATGATTACGTAGCAAATTTGCCAGACGACAGAAAGCCAGCAATCGAAAAACTTCGTGAAACCTTCACCAAAAATCTTCCACGCGGATTCGAAGAAGAAATCAGCTACGGCATGATTGGGTATGTTGTACCGCATCGCATTTACCCCAATGGATATCATTGCGACCCAAAATTGCCATTGCCTTTTTTAAGCATTGCATCCCAAAAAAACTTTGTTGCAGTATATCATATGGGCATTTATGCAAACCCTGTATTGCTTGATTGGTTTGTATCAGAATATCCAAAGCATACAAAAGCAAAACTTGATATGGGCAAAAGCTGCATTCGTTTTAAAAAAATGGATCAAATTCCATTTAATTTATTTGCTGATTTAGCTGTAAAAGTTACACCCGATCAATGGATTGAGCTTTACGAAAGTGCTTTTATAAAACGATAAAAATTATTCTGCAGCTTTTACATCTCCCCAATTTTCACCACGTTTAATACGCAATAACTGGGTTTCTGTAATATTAAAGGTCTTAGCTAATTTACGGAGTGGAATTCCTTGGTTGATTTTTTTCTTAATCAGCTTTACTTTTGACTCGGTTAATTTATACGGCTTTGTACCTTCAAATCGCTTGCCTATTCTTGCTTTCCGCGATGCAATAACCATGGGGCTGCTCCGTTGATGAATCGTGCTTTCCTCTTTGGTCATCCATTTTAAATTCGAAAAATGGTTGTTGAGCTTGTAATAATCTAAATGGGCTACAACAGCATTTTCATCCGAAGGCTTATCAATAAAATATTCGGCTACCCAGCGGTGTATTAAAGCAGCATGATTTATGGTACGCTTTAATTCATCTGTGTGAAAAACTTTACGGTATTTCGTTTTTAGCTTTTCTAATTCATCGCTAGCCTTAGTAAAGTGTTTTTTTATTTCGTAGAAATGAGCATTCGCTTCTAAAATCAATTTTAGTTTTTTCTTTAAAATATTAACTTCTTTAGCTTTCTGATTGATTTCTGCACGCTTCTCGTCTAAAATAATTTCGACCTGTTTACTGCGCGATTTAAAAAACTTTAGCCTAACAATTTTATATCCGTTTATCAACGACCCATTTAAAATTCTGCCTTGTGCAATTTTTGTAAAAGAGCGTACTCTTCCAAAGTTTGAAACTTCGATTCGGATTTGATTGGTAAATGTGAAATCAAATTTCACTTCCTTCCATATTTCCCCAAAAAAGGTTTCTTCCATACTAGTATTTGTCTATATATCAGCCACAAAGTTACACATTAACAATGCTTCTCTGTTTTCCAAATGTAAAAAATAAAGTTAAATTTCATTTTTTATTTATCCATTTTTGCTATCAATGCTTTCCATTCATCACGTAATCGTGCTGCTTCGATAAAATCTAAGTTTTTAGCTGCTTTTTCCATATTCTTTTTCGTTTCTGTAGCAAGTTTTTCTAAATCTGTCATGGATAAATAATCCAATAATGGGTCAGCTGCAACGGTTTGAGATTCAATATCTGAGTAAGCGTAGCCTTCATCCGAGTTTCTGATATCTAAAACTCCCGCTTGTTTAATTATCTCTTCGCGGGTTTTGGTTATCGTTTTTGGTACAATTCCATGCTTTAAGTTGAAAGCAATTTGTTTTTCGCGTTTGCGCAGGGTGTCGTCAATGGTTTTTTGCATGCTGTTGGTGGTTTTGTCTGCATACATTATTACTAAACCGTTCGAATTTCGGGCTGCTCTACCCGCTGTTTGAGTTAATGACCGCTGATTTCTTAAAAAGCCTTCTTTATCGGCATCCAAAATAGCTACGAGTGTTACTTCAGGTAAATCTAGCCCTTCTCGTAATAAATTTACACCAATTAATACGTCAAAAACACCCAATCTAAGGTCTCGTAAAATTTCAACTCGTTCTAAGGTATCAACCTCAGAATGAATATACCGGCATCTTACTCCCAACTCGCCCATATATCGGTTTAGCTCTTCGGCCATTCTTTTGGTAAGGGTAGTTACCAAAACGCGTTCGCTTTTTTGCACACGAATATCAATTTCGTGCAACAAATCGTCAACTTGCGTACCAACAGGCCTTACCTCGATTGGCGGATCTAACAACCCCGTTGGACGAATAATTTGCTCAACTACAACACCTTCGGTTAATGCCATTTCATAGTCGGCTGGAGTTGCGCTCACAAAAATGATTTGATTGGTAAGCTGTTCAAACTCTTCGAATTTTAGTGGTCGATTATCTAAAGCAGAAGGCAATCGAAAACCAAACTCTACAAGTGCATGTTTTCGGCTTCTATCTCCGCCATACATGGCTCTAATTTGTGGCATGAATACGTGGCTTTCATCCACCACAAGCACAAAATCTTTCGGGAAATAATCTAACAAGCAGAAAGGCCTGTCGCCTTGGTTTCGTTGATCTAGGTATCTAGAATAGTTCTCGATACCCGAACAATATCCCAATTCACGCATCATTTCTAAATCCAAAGTAACCCGTTCTTCTAGCCTTTTGGCTTCTAAGTGTTTTCCGATCGATCTAAAATAATCTATTTGCAACATCATGTCTTGTTGGATTTGCCAAATTGCTTCTTGTAATCTTTCTTTTCCTGTAACGTAGTTATTTGCTGGAAAAACGGCTGCTGTTTGCAATTTTTCTAGTGTAATTCCAGAAATTGGATCGATATAACTTAAGGCTTCAACTTCATCGCCAAAAAACTCGATGCGCAATGCATAATCTGCATGAGCGAGGTAAACATCAACCACATCGCCATTTACGCGAAAGCTTCCGCGGTTAAAATCGGCTGTTGTTCTGCCGTATAAATTATCAACCAACGCAAAAAGTAGCGCATTGCGCTGAACAGAATCGCCTACGGATATTCGAATAATTTTATCGGTATAATCGGCAGGATTTCCCATACCATAAATGCAAGAAACTGATGCAACCACAATAATATCTCTTCGGCCGCTCATTAAAGAACTGGTAGTTCTTAATCGCAGTTTTTCGATTTGATCGTTAATGGCTAAGTCTTTTTCAATGTATGTATTGGTGCTTGCGATATACGCTTCTGGTTGATAATAATCGTAGTACGATACAAAATACTCTACTGCATTTTCAGGGAAAAACTGCTTGAATTCACCATACAATTGTGCTACCAACGTTTTATTGTGTGTTAGCACTAAAATTGGGCGATCAATTTGTTGAATAACATTTGCGACAGTAAACGTTTTTCCAGAGCCAGTAACCCCTAAAAGCACTTGCGCCCTATCGCCATTATTGATCCCAGAAACGAGGCTTTCAATGGCTGTAGGCTGATCGCCCATAGGGCTATAAGTAGAAGTTAATTTAAACATTAATAAAACTAAAATGTGGCTAAATAGAGAGAATAGCGCAATAAAAAATACTCAATAATGAACTCCTATCGAATAATTATACAAATTTAGTATAACTACTTCCGATTCTTTAGAAAATAGATATTAAATTCGGACATTAATGTTGTATAGTTGTGATTAAGAACCTTTTAATAATATTGCTTGTGGCGATTGGTATTTCAACGAAAGCCCAAGAAAAACAAATTTGGATTCAGGGTGCCAAATTACATATTGGCGATGGTACCGTAATTGAAAGTGGTTTGATTGGGTTTCAAAATGGAATTATCAATTACATAGGCACTGGGGCTGAAATCAGACTTAACCGCACAACTTCTACCATCATTGACGGCTCTGGAAAACAAATTTATCCAGGGTTTATTGCCTTAAACACCATAGTCGGTTTAAATGAAATTGATGCCGTAAGAGCAACGAGAGACTATAACGAAACCGGAGAAATGAATCCAAATATCCGATCGATGGTGGCATTCAACACAGATTCAAAAATATTGCCTACGTTGAGGCATAATGGCGTTCATTATGTACAATCTATCCCACAGGGAGGAACAATTTCTGGCACATCCTCAACATTTAGCACGAGCGGTTGGAATTGGGAAGATGCCGTGGTGAAAAAATCAGATGGGATGCATATCGATTGGCCATCTATGCAAGTACATGAAGCGCCTTGGATGCCAACAGCAGAAGAACAGCGCAAAAGAACTGAAAAAGTTTTGGTAGATATTTCAGATTTTTTTGAGGCTGCAAAAGCGTATTGCTCTTCTAAAACAGCAAAAATCAACCTGAAATTTGAAGCTATGCGTCCGCTTTTAGATGGAAATATTCCTTTATTTATTCATGTAGATGAAGCTAAAGGAATAATTATGTCGCTAGAGCTTTGCAAAAAATTTAAGCTAAAGCCGGTAATTGTTGGCGGAGCAGAATCTTATGCCGTGGTTTCTATTTTAAAAGAAAGAAATGTGCCTGTAATTTTAGAAAGAACCCATAGGCTGCCATCAACACAAAGCGAGGCGGTAGATTTACCATACAAACTACCGAGTTTGCTCACCAAAGCAGGAATATTAGTTGCTGTTACCGCTGATCGCAAAGCTTGGGAACAACGAAATCTATGCTTCAATGCTGGAACTGCAGCAGCGTATGGTTTAACTAAAGAGGAGGCTTTGCAGTTAATTAGTTTAAACCCGGCAAAAATATTAGGATTAAATGCAGAACTTGGCACATTAGCTGTAAACAAAAAAGCGAGTATTTCTGTTGCTAATGGCGACTTATTGGATATGAAAACATCTGTTATAGAAACATTTTACCTTGATGGAGTTAGTGTTGACTTTAACGGACATCAACAAGAATTGAATAAAAAATATAAAAATAAATACGGTTTAAAATAAAAAAAATGGATTCTATCGAAAAAAATAAATTAACGGATGAACAGTTTTATGTAAATAAATTAATTCGATTTATATCGTTAATAACTTTTTCTGTTTCAGCTTTATGCATTGTTTTTTTTGATTTTTTTCCTCCTGTAAATTACAAGTATATACTTTATCTAACCACATTGGGGAGTTTGATAACTCCAATTCTGTTAACATATTCTTACTATAAACTTGCAAGAGTAGTAAGCATCATTTCTGGAAATATACTTACTACTTTCATTTGCAGTTTATTAGGCACTTTTTCGTTTGTAGAGACCCTGTATGTAACATGGATAGTCTATTCATTTGTTATTTTTCATAGAAGTTTCCCAAAATATGTAGTAGCATCCATTTTAGTATCATTGATATGTTTTTACATTTTAATAATCACTGATTATACAGTATTTGTTGCTGAGCATGTTGATTTAAAAAATAAATTAGAAATTAATATTACTTTAATTATCGCATCTATATTGTTCATTTACGAGCTTTTACGATACGAAAATAAATTTAAAGACTTAGCAAAAGAAAAGCTATTAGCAAATATCCAAGCTATCGAAAAAGCTAATTTGCATTTAATTAATAAAGAAAAAAAATTAGCGAATATTTTTAACACCATTCCAACAACAATTCTAATTACCGATATCAAAAACAACATCATTATTTATTCGAATTTGCATGCAAAATCTTTTTTAGGATTAAATCTAGATACATTATTAAATAGTCCTATTGACTTTAATAGTATTTTTGTTTCAGAAAATGATAAAATAGATTTATCTGAAAGTTTATTAAAGGGCAATGATCTACAAAATTTTGAAATACAACTTAAAGAAAAAAATAATACAATATTTTGGGCCTCAATCAATAGCTCTCACATATTAATTGATGATGTAAAATATAATTTATTGTTAATTGAAGACATTACGCTAAAAAAAGAAGAAACCTCTCAACTAATTAAAAATAAACAATTATTTAGTGCTGTTTTTCACAAGTCGGCTGATGCTTTATTTATTGTTAATTCTGAAACATTTGAGATTGTAAATTCGAATAAGCGTGCAGAAGAATTGTTTAAATCAGCAGATTTAAGGTATTTTGATACGAAGACAATTTGGGATTTATTTAACAGTTCTCCAACAGCAGAATTTAAATATAAAATAGATAGCATTTGCTCTAACAACAATACATTCACCAGCGAGTTTACTTTCAGCAAGTCAAACCAAGACCATTTTTGGGGTTTATTTTCATGCAAAAAATTCGACTATGGAAATGAACGCTTAGTCCTTGTTCGGATTACAGACATTTCGAATTTAAAAAACATACAAGAAACCCTTGAGGATACCAATGAAAGGCTAAGCCTTGCTCTTTCAACTGGAAATATTGGGATTTGGGAAATGAATTTAAAAACATTAGATCTTCTATGGAACGATCAAATGTATCATATTTTTGAAATTGAAGAAGGAGTAGAGCCTCACTCTTTTGAACATTTCATCAAGTTTGTTCATCCTGATGATCGCGAAAAGTTAATAGCTAATTTAGATGTTTATAATATTAATTATGACATAATCAAAAGCCACAAACTTAGAATAGTAACCCCTTCGGGTAAACTAAAATACATACAAACTAGTGCAAAATTATTTTATGACAAAAATGGAATTCCGTATAGAATTATTGGAACAAGCAAAGATATTACGCAACGTGTAAATGAAGAAAAGCTTTTAATTTCTGCAAAAAACAAGGCAGAGCAGGCATCACAATCAAAAGCTCAATTTTTATCAATCATGAGCCATGAATTGCGCACTCCTTTAAACGGTGTAATTGGCCTTACTCGTTTATTAAAAGAAGAAGATCCAAAACCAGAGCAACTTGAGAACATCAATATTTTAGAGTTTTCTGCGAATCAATTGCTTGCATTAATCAATAATATTTTAGATTTCTCGAAAATTGAAGCTAATAAAATTGAGCTAGAATTAATACCGTTTTGTTTAATTGAATTATTAACAAACATCGAAAGTCAATTCAAATTTAAAACGAAAGAAAAGAATCTGTTTTTTGAATTAATTTATCCTGAAAAAAAAGTAAATCTGATTGGCGATCCACACCGTATTACGCAAATTATTACCAACCTTGTTGGCAATGCCATAAAATTTACTCCCAATGGCGGCATTACTGTTAATTGCAATTTAAACGAATTAAATGACTTGGATTATTCGCTTAATATTGAAATTATTGATACCGGTATTGGAATAGAAAAAGACAAAATACCACACATTTTCAATCCTTTCTCGCAAGCAAATTCTAATATTTCAAGACTTTACGGTGGTTCTGGATTAGGATTGGCAATCACAAAAAAACTTGTTGACTTGCTCAACGGCACAATTTATATAAAAAGCGATCTTGGCATTGGAACTACGTTTTATTTAGAAATTCCATTGAAAGCTCAGCTCGAAGAAAACCCTAAAACACCAGAAATCATTAACTCAAATGCTTCAGATAAAGAAATTGACCTTTCTGATTTGCGGGTTTTAGTGGTTGAGGATAACGATATAAACATTTTAGTAACGGGAAAAATGTTAAAAAAATGGAATGTCAAGTACCATATTGCTAAAAACGGTAAAGAGGCTGTAATTTTAACACAAGCCAATGGCTATGATTTAATTTTAATGGACCTTCATATGCCCGAAATGAATGGTTTTGAAGCATGCACCGAAATTAGAAAATCAGATAAATCAATCCCAATTTTTGCTTTAACTGCTGATGCTTTTACAGAAGTTCGCCAAAAAGCATTAAAAACAGGCTTTAACGGATATATCACAAAACCATATAAAATTGACGAGCTTTATAGCTCAATTATATATGCTTATCAATTAAAAAACAAAAAATCAACTCAGCCACTCTTCTAATTTCAAACCTCTAGATCCTTTAATTAATATAATTGAATCGTTAAAATCACCGATGGTAATTTGATTTTTTAACTCTTGTACAGTTTCTGTAAAAAGCCAATTTTGCATCTCAGAAAAATTGTTTTTGACTTTTAAAAATTCTGGGCCAATAAAGTATGCATGGCTAATTCCTGCAACTTTAAGTTGAGTTAAAATATCACTATGCTCATCAAAACTAAAATCACCTAGCTCAAGCATATCGCCTAAAACAGCAATTCGTATTTTGTTTTTTTGGTCAATTAAGTTCTCTACAGCAAGCTTCATACTATGCGGATTAGCATTGTATGCATCTAAAATCACATGATTCGAGCCTATTTCTAAAAATTGCGAACGATTGTTTTTAGGTACATACTTTGAAATTGCATCGTTGATTTGATCGTAGGGAACGCTAAAAAACCTGCCAATACTTGCAGCAGCTAACACATTTGCAAAGTTGTATTTTCCAACCATTTGTGTTTTTACCTCAGGTGCAGAATGAATTTTTGAAATAACAGTTTCCCATTTAAACCGAACAAATGGATCGGCACCTTGCAGTTTTCCAATACAATCTACATCTTTTGCCGTTCCGTATATAAAAGTCGAAGAAATCCCTTTAGCTCTATCTGCAACTAATGCATCATCGCTATTAACAAAAACGGTTCCGTTATGCTTATTTACATAATCATACACTTCTCCTTCAGTTTGTATAATAGCCTCTAAACTACCAAAACCCTCGAGGTGCTCTTTGCCAATAGAAGTTATTATCCCAAAATCAGGCTTTGCAATTTCGCAAAGTTCCATTACTTCGCCTGGGTGGTTAGCACCCATTTCAATGATAGCAAATTCTGTATCTAAAGGCATGGCTAACAAGGTTAATGGCACGCCAATATGGTTATTAAAATTACCAGCAGTTGCATGGGTTCTATATCGTTTTGCTAAAACACCATGCACCAATTCTTTAGTGGTTGTTTTCCCGTTTGAGCCTGTAATACCAATAACCGTTGGGTTAACTTTTTCTCGGTGCAATCGTGCAACCTGCTGAAGTGCTATAAGCGTATCATCAACGCATATTATTTTGGGGTTTGATACTACGGATGCATCGTCACAAACTGCTGCAACAGCACCTAACTCTAGCGCTTTTTCAACAAAAGTATTTCCATCAAAATTCAACCCTTTTAATGCAAAAAAAACACATCCGGGAACTATCTTTCGAGTATCTGTGCTTAATGTAAAAGCGTTTTCGCTCAGAATTTGATAGATATCAGCTACAACTTTATCTGCTTGCATTCGTTTACCTTTGAGTTAACCAAATTAAACCACGAATGTACCGTTTAATAGCCTTATTAGTATTTAGTCTGTTTCAATTTTGTGCTCAAGCACAATCATTTTTATTTAAATCCTTCGATTCTATTGAAGTCCGAAATATAAACGGGCAAAAATATAGGAACCCATGGGCTGGAGGAGTAATCGCTCCTCAATTTTTAGAAATGGACCTGAATGCAGACGGAAATTCTGATTTAGTGGTTTTTGATAGAAGCGATAATTCCATACGGACCTTTATCAGAAATGGAACAGCTGGAAATTCATTTTTTGTGCATTCACCCGGCTATGAATGTAAATTCCCGCAGGTGTTCGATTGGTTAATTATTGCCGATTATAATTGCGATGGCTTGCCCGACTTGTTTTCTTCAGGCAGCGGAAGTGTAATGCTTTACAAAAATATAGGTGTCCCCGGAAATCCATCGTTTCAATTGATAAACACCTCTATTTATGCCACCTATAATGGCTCGATTGTTTCTAATATTTTTAGTCTTTCTACCAATATTCCGGCAATTCTTGATGTAGATAACGATGGCGATTTAGATATACTTGGATTCGATTTATTAAACAGCAACCAAATCAATTACTACAAAAATTTTAGTAAAGAGCGATACGGGAGATGCGATACCTTAGATCTACATCAAATAGATTATTGCTGGGGCAAATTTAAAGTTTCGCCAACTTCAAACGATATAATTACAGGCTTGAATAACAATTGTGCAGGCCCTCGACCCGCTATTTTTACAGGATTAGAAAAAACCCAACACTCTGGCGGAACAATTTTAATGTGGGATTTTGACCGCGATGGAGATAAAGACATTTTATTAGGCGATGTAGACCAGCACGATATGGTTTTGGGTATAAATGGAGGCAATAAAGACACCGCCAGAATTACAGCCAAAGACACCAGTTTTCCGAACTACAATTCATCTATAAACATTCGTGAATTCCCAGCTTCTTTTTTAATTGATGTAGATTTTGATGGTAAAAAAGACTTAATAGCAGCTCCAAACGAATACTTTACCTCGTTTAAAAAGAATCAAATTTGGCATTATAAAAACGTTGGAACGCTACGCGATTCTTTTGCCCTAGTTAAGCGAAACTTTTTTGAGTCGGATATGATAAACGAAGGCAAATGGTCGGCACCTATAGCCTTTGATGCCAGTAACGATGGCAAAACCGATCTGATTGTTTTTTCAGTAAACGATGCTAATGCATCATATGCCTCTGTGTACCAAAATTTTGGCACCAACATCAACCCTATTTGGCAATTAACAGATACTAATTGGCTTAACTTAAAAACATTCAATATTCGGTTGGCTATTCCTTCTTTTGGAAATTTAAATGCAGATACTCTTCCTGACCTTCTAATTGGTTCTGAAAGTGGAAAGCTATATTACTTTCAAAATACGACTTTAGTTGGTCAACCAGCTTCGTTTTTATTAGTTGATTCGAATTATGCAGGAATAAATGCTGGATTTAATGCATCACCCGACTTAGCAGATGTTGACCTTGATGGCAAAATTGATTTGGTTGTGGGTAACAGAAACGGGAAATTAGCTTGGTACAAAAATATTGGAACAATTACTCAACCTAATTTTGCATTACAAAGCTCATTTTTCGGAAAAGTAAATGTTTCAGAAATATTTACTCAAGGATTTTCAGTGCCTCGTTTTGCAGATTTTAACGGCAACGGAACCTTAGATTTGGTAGTAGGTTCTAATTCTGGAAAAGTGTTTTTTTATCCTGATGTAAATTTACACCTAATAGATAGCTTCCCACTTTCTACCGTGTCGTATTTATGCAATTCATCAGCGCCATATATCCAACAAAACTGGGGTGCACGAATTGCACCGTCCATTTTTAATTTAGATGGCAATCAACTACCAGATATCCTCTTTGGAAATTTTAAAGGTGGAATAAATGCGGTCAATAATATCTCTCAATCTGTTTCTTCAACTAATGCAAAAGCAGAAAACCAGATTACGGTTTATCCAAATCCTGCTAACGGAACAATTTATATACGTTTTGAAGAACCTCAAGCCACTTCTACAACCTTTCAGTTATTCGATATTACTGGAAGATTGGTGAAACAACTTTCGATTTTATCCCAAGATAATTCGCATCAATTAACAACATCAGACCTAGCAAACGGCACCTATTTTTGGAAAATTGTGCAATGGAATGGAACTCAAGTTGGCAAAATCATCCTCCAACACTAAACTATTTTTTTGACTACCATTTTGAGTAGTACATTTGTAACGCAATTTTAGCTGTATGTTAAACATCGTGTTATTTGGACCTCCGGGTGCTGGAAAAGGAACACAGTCAGAAAAACTGGTGACGGAATATGAATTAATTCATCTTTCTACTGGCGATATTTTTCGTTACAACATGCGTAACGAAACTGAATTGGGCAAAATGGCTAAATCTTTTATTGATGCTGGGAAATTAGTGCCAGACGAAATCACTATAAAAATGCTTTCTACAGAAATTGCAAAATTCCAAAATCCAAAAGGCTTTATTTTTGACGGATTTCCACGAACCGTTGCTCAGGCTGAATCGCTTGAAGTAATGCTTGCATCTATCAGCACTAAGATTACCTGCATGCTAGCCTTAGAAGTGGAAGAAGCTGAACTTCGAACGCGTTTGTTAAAACGTGCCGAAGTTTCTGGAAGAAGCGATGATGCAGATCCAGCCATTATTCAAAAAAGGATTGATGTTTATAATGCTGAAACCATGCCTGTAAAAGGTTATTATCAGCATCAAAACAAATACATAGGCATTGAAGGAATCGGGGAAATTGAAACCATTTTTAATCGATTGCGTTCTGCTATCGATAAATACTAATTTTTTTACACATTATAATATTACATGGCTGAATCGAACTTTGTTGATTACGTAAAAGTATGTTGTCGTTCAGGCCATGGTGGTGCCGGCTCTATGCACTTCCACCGAGATATTAACACCGACAAAGGAGGCCCAGATGGGGGCGATGGAGGCCGTGGCGGTCACATTATCCTTAGAGGAAATTCTCAACTTTGGACTTTATTGCATTTAAAATACCGCAAACACATTATTGCCGAAGCCGGTGTAAATGGTCAGGGCGCGTTGCGTAGAGGTGCTCGTGGAAAAGACGAATACATTGAAGTGCCTATTGGCACTATAGCCAAAGACCCAGAAACCGGAAAAGTTTTAGCCGAAATATCCGAACATGGACAAGAAATTATTCTTACACCAGGCGGGAGAGGCGGTTTAGGAAACTGGCATTTTAAATCATCATCAAACCAAACTCCAACCTATTCTCAACCGGGTGAAACTGGATTAGAAGAATGGCGTATTCTTGAGCTTAAACTTTTGGCAGATGTGGGCTTAGTTGGTTTCCCGAATGCCGGAAAATCAACTTTGCTATCCGTAGTTTCAGCTGCTAAGCCAAAAATTGCCGATTACGCTTTTACAACCTTGGTTCCCAACTTGGGTATTATTCCTTACCGCGACTATCAGTCTTTTGTTATGGCAGATATTCCGGGTATTATTGAAGGCGCACATCTTGGAAAAGGTCTAGGTCATCGATTTTTACGCCACATTGAGCGTAACTCGATTTTATTATTTCTAATACCTGCAGATGCAAATAGCATTATTGAAGAATATGGCGTTTTGCTTAACGAGCTGAAACTTTATAATTCGGAGCTGTTACATAAACGTATAATTTTAGCCATTACTAAATCTGATATGCTAGATGATGAGTTAACTGAAGCAATTTCTAAAGAATTGCCAGAAGGTGTTCCCTATATCTTTATTTCATCGTTAACAAACTATAATATTGATTCTTTGAAAGATCTTCTTTGGAAAGAACTTCATGCAACGGAATAAAACTTTTTCATCATTTCCACATTACAAACGAAATAAGATTGCCTTAAAGCTGTTCTTTGTTGGCTTTTCTGCAATATTGGTTTTAACAATCACATATTTTATTTTTAGAAATACGTTATTAAATTATGGCGTTGATAAAGTTAAAAACAAACTCAAAAGTGATTATGGGATTGCGTTAGGACTTAAAAAGGTGTCATTTGTTGGAATTAATGCAATCCGTTTTGAATCATTAGTTTTAACCGACAAACAACTCAACAAAATTGTTTCTATTGATAAAATGGAAGCATCCGTTAGTATTCCTCAGTTATTTACAGGGACCATTTCAATAAACGAGCTTATCGGCAACAATTTTGATATCAAGCTTGATATAAATAATTTGTTGAAAAACAGCAATAAAATTTCTACCAAAACTGTAGCTACTGTTAAACAAACTAGCACAGAGAAAATTTACTTTTTAGCGGGGAAAATATTTTCATCACTCAAAAAAATACCAAAAAACATTCAAATCACCCAATTTACTGCTCGTGTTGTAGATAGTTCTAGTGTTTTAAAATTCGATCTCGATTCTCTTTCAATCCAAAACCAAAAAGCGCTTGCCGTTGGCAAAATCGGAAACGATACTAACATGGTATCCTGGAAAGTAAAAGGGTTATTGAATTTATATGATTTAAAAGCCCATTTAAGTATAACCTTAGACTCAGCGGTAAACTATTTACCCTTAGATTTTTTATCAAAATTTGATTTAAAGGCGGGCTTTAAAAGCCTTTATGTGAAAATTGATTTCATCAATTATAACTTTAAAAGTTGGACAGTAAGCGCTACCATAGACTCATACGGAGCACACTTATTTCAACCAAAAATTGCAGATAAATCTGTTGATTTTAATAGAGCTGGAATTAAAACCCAGTTTGTAATTTCGAAAAATAGGATCGAATTTGATAGCAACTCTACGATTTATTTTAACAAAGTGCCCGTAAAATTTACCGCTTTTATTGATCAAGAAAAAGAAACGCAACTAGGTTGTACAATAAATACAAATCAAATAGAGGCTACCGATTTTTTTTCATCGTTGCCTGAAGGTGTTTTCCAAAGCATTTATGGACTAAAAGCATCGGGCAAAATGGAAATGAGTGGGCACTTTTTTGCTAATTGGACCAAGAAAGACAGTTTAGACTTTGATTTCAAGCTTAACTCAACCGATTTTCAAATATTAAACTACGGCAAGCAATCGTTAACCAAGTTAAATACAGGCTTTATTTATGAGCCATTTGAATCAAATCGTAACATTATATTAGGTTCCGAAAATCCAAATTTCATTCCTTTTTCAGAAATCCCACCTGTTTTAATTAAGTGTGTTTTAACCTCGGAAGACAACCTTTTTTGGTCGCATAAAGGTTTTTATCCTGAAGCATTTACGAGAGCAATGCTTGTTAACATGAAAAAGGGAAAGTTCTTAAAAGGTGGGAGTTCAATAAGCCAACAGTTAGTAAAAAACGTTTTTCTGACGCGTGCAAAATACGTGTCGCGCAAAGTAGAAGAAGCCTTAATTACGTGGATAATTGAGCAAAATCGGTTAACAAGCAAACAGCGTATGCTTGAAATTTACCTAAACATTATTGAATGGGGACCTGAAATTTATGGTATTGGAGAAGCATCACACTTTTACTTTAATAAATTCCCTCAGCAATTAACCCCTGAAGAAGCAATCTTTCTAACCATGATAATTCCTAGTCCTAAAAGGTTTAGTTGGAACTTTGATGTATCAGGATTGGTGAAAGCAAGCAGAAGTTATTATTTTAGAAACTTGGGAGAAATTTTACTCAAAAACGAATACACATTAACTACTTCAACCGATAGTTTATACAGTCGTGTTAAACTAAAAGGTCCTGCATCGCTATATTTACAAAAAGACAGCACAAATTATTCATCGGATCAAAATGAAGAAGCTGATGAGTTTGGTATTTTCAATTAAGTCATGGAATCACTATTCAACACCTCACTAGAAAATAAAACAGCTTTAGTTTGCGGAAGCACACAAGGCATTGGGAAAGCATCCGCTATACTTTTGGCAAGCCTTGGCGCTCGCGTTATTTTGCTTTCACGGAATGAAAATGCCTTGGTTTTAGCGCTTAAAGATTTACCAAATCCTAATCAGGTAAAACATGGCTACATTGTAGCCGACCATAGTAATATTGAAGGTCTTGCAATTGGAGTTTCCTCTTTTATAGCTGAAAATCCAATACATATTTTAGTAAACAATACAGGCGGGCCTCCATCTGGTCCTATAGTAAATGCAGATTTATCTGCTTTTTTAAGTGCATTTAACAACCATTTATTAGCAAATCATACGCTAATGCAAACCGTTATCCCATCGATGAAAGAAAGTGGGTATGGTAGAATTATCAATATTATTTCAACCTCTGTAAAACTGCCTCTAAAGAACTTAGGCGTTTCAAACACTATACGTGCTGCTGTTGCTAACTGGAGTAAAACCTTGGCATCTGAACTAGCTCCGTTTGGAATTACGGTGAACAATGTATTGCCCGGTGCTACCTTAACAGGAAGGCTAACTGCAATTATCGATAATAATGCAGCAAAAAAAGGCGTAGAAATAGCTGAGGTAAAAGAGGAGATGTTGCACGAAATACCTATGGGCCGTTTTGCCGACCCATTAGAAGTTGCTGCCGCTGTTGCCTTTTTTGCAAGCCCTGCAGCTGCTTATATTACTGGCACCAACCTTCCGGTTGATGGCGGAAGAACAGGTTGCTTGTAGGTTAATTACGGGTATTACCGAAAGGAACTGTAATCCCTAACCATGGTATAGCAACTTCTATGGCTTCACCCCCACCAAACGGAACCCAAAGTCCATAATCTACCGCTAATTTTTTTCCAGTAGATCTTGCTCCAAACGACATTAGACCAATAGTAAAATCTGATCCTTTTAAAAAATACGTTTCGGTTAACAAATACGTTTTTTTAGATACCCTTGCTGTTCCTGAAACGGTAACTAAAGGCGATTTTGCCCATTCTTTTCCTGCAAAACCATACCCTAATCCCAAAGTAATATTAGTATTTGTATTACCAAAAGTGGTTAAACCATAGGGTATTCCCACCCAAGAACTTGCAGATCCAAATGTGGAAGCAAATATACCTCCGACTCCAATATTTACATTTTTTTCAACAGGTATAGAGAACTTAGGCGTTACCCAAAATGGGGTATACTCGCCACTACCTCCAAACAAAAAGAGAGGAATTAAGCCAGCACCCATCGAAAAATTATCGGTTAATCCGTAACTGACTTGGTTTAACAGAACCCAATTGTTTTGATAATATCCTTCGCCTTTTTGCAAACCAAACCCGCTTGGACCAAAGAAGTACCTTGATGGATGTGGATTATCCAAAAAATATTTTGCATTCAGTCTTTCTTCTGAAACTGGGCGCATTCGTACAATATCGATACGCTGAATTGTAATTTCGCCTTCTTTGATTTTAAGTACAATCTTATCAGCATCTTTGCTAATTACGGTACCAACATACTGGTTACCAGACTTGGTATCTACTTCCCATACTCCTTCGCTTTGAGCGTATACATTGTTGGTGAAAATAAAAAATATGGATACAAATCCTAACCATTTTATAAATGAATTAATGCGCCTCATATAACTGCTTTTTTTATTTATTATCGTAATATTATAAAATATTAATCAATTACGGTAATCTTCATCATATTCGTTCTTTCCATGAAATGAACAGGCATGCTGGTAGTGTTTATAATTACATCGCCATTAGTAACAAACTCGTTTTCTTTCAAAAAGTTACTAATTTCTTCAATGGCTTCATCCGTGCTGTTAAATTTATCGTAATAAAAGCAGTTTACGCCCCAAATTAAATTCATTTTGGTTAACAACGATTTGTTGTTTGTAAACATCATGATGATAGATTTTGGTCTGAAACTTGCAATTTTAAAGGCAGTGTAGCCCGATTTTGTCATGCTAACTATCGCTTTTGCGTTGGTTCTTTCTGCAGTTTTAACTGCTGAATAACAAACAGAGTCTGCCAAAAAATTAGGACTTGGTTTTAAAAAATCACGATTTCGGTAATAAATATCCCCGTCTTCTTCGATTGAGGCAATGATTTTACTCATATATTCTATAACCGATACTGGATGTTTTCCTACCGAAGTTTCGCCACTTAACATCAACGCATCTGCACCATCCAAAACACCGTTTGCAACGTCTGTAGTTTCAGCACGAGTAGGCATAAAATTGTCTATCATACTTTCCATCATTTGGGTAGCAATAATAACAGGACGGCCTTTTTCTAAGCATTTGCTCACAATCTGCTTTTGTACTAATGGCAGTTTCTCTATTGGGTACTCAACACCCAAGTCGCCACGCGCTACCATAACGGCATCGGTTGCATCAATAATAGCATCTAAGTTTGTTAGGGCTTGAGGCTTTTCAATTTTAGCAATAATTAATGCCGTTTTATTTTTGCTTTTAATGTGTTTCCTAAGTTCATGAATATCTTTTGCGGATCTCACAAAGGACAGTGCAACCCAATCAACCTCTTTTTCTAGAGCAAAATCTAAGTCGCGAATGTCTTTTTCGGTTAAAGAAGGTAACGAAACATTGGTATTTGGAAGATTTACGCCTTTTTTAGATTTTAAACTATCGCCATAAACCACTTCTAACAACACTTCATCGACCTTATTTGTACTTAACACAACCATCTTCACTTTGCCATCATCAAACAATACAAATTCGCCCGGGTGAACATCTAATGGAAAGGTTGGATAGGTAATAAAAACTCTTTCGGCATTTCCAATACAAAATTGAGTAGTAAGTATGATTTTTTGGCCAATTTTCAATGGAATATCGCCTTTTTCAACTTCGCCTACCCTTAATTTTGGTCCTTGCAAATCGGCTAAAATGGCTGTTTTTGATCCTAACTCTTCGTTTAATTCACGGATAATTTGAATTAATATTTCATATTCTTCATGCTTTCCATGTGAGAAATTTAAGCGAAATACATTACAACCGGCTAAAATCATTTCGCGCAAAACTTCTTTTGAAGACGATGCAGGACCAAGCGTAGCTACAATTTTTGTTTTTTTCTCTAGGTGTTTTTTCATTATCAGTTCTCTATCTTATCGGCAAACAAGCGCTCTTTATGTTTAATCAGATTTAATTTTATGCACGACATGTTTTGAATTAAATTATCTTCTTTTAAAATTAACAATTCTTTACCGAACAATCGTTCAATTTCAATGCTATCAAAAACGATGAAAAAATCAAATAATGGCAATTCAGGGATTAAAAATGTATTATTTGCATTTGTATTATTTATTAAAATAATACCTTCATTGGTATCTGCATCAACTATATAAACTGCTCTCGAAAAATCTTCAAATTTTGAAGGACCCAGTTCTAAAACTAAATCAAACTTCAAACGTACAAATACAAGATTAAATGCTCTATCAACAATATAGTTAAATCTTGGGAAAGATACGGAAGTACTTATACCGTAAACAACGCAATTAGAAAATATTTCTAGATCTGTTAACGCTAAGTTTTTTCTTTTTGCCATGATTACTATACCCAAAGGTATTTAAAATCAAATAAAAATTAGTGATTTTTAAAATAGAAGAAAACAGTAAAATCTTAATTATTTAACATTAACGCCTTTTTGTCAATACTTTGTATATTAATAAAGTAATAATCATTACTTGAGTTCAAATTTTAAATAAAACTTAATATTGTCCTATTCAGTAAAACATGCTAAGTTTGCGGCTTACAAATAACTAAAAAGGAGATAATCATGTCAGATATTGCTTCTCGCGTAAAAGCCATCATAGTTGATAAACTAGGGGTTGATGAAAGTGAAGTTACTCACGAAGCTAGCTTTACAAACGATTTAGGCGCAGATTCATTAGATACTGTAGAATTGATAATGGAATTTGAAAAGGAATTTAACGTTTCTATTCCAGACGATCAGGCGGAAAACATTCAAACCGTAGGTCAAGCAATTTCTTACTTAGAAGCTCACGCTAAATAACTTTTAACTTTATAATCTACTGCCCATGCAGTTAAAAAGAGTTGTAGTTACTGGATTAGGTGCATTAACACCAATTGGTAATACCGTTGAAGAATATTGGAATAGCCTAAAAAATGGCGTAAGTGGGGCTGCCCCAATTACACATTTTGATGCGTCTAAATTTAAAACGCAATTTGCCTGTGAAGTTAAAAACTTTGATCCTTTACAATTTTTCGACCGCAAAGAGGCACGAAAACTTGATCCTTTTGTAATCTACGCTATGGTAGCTGTACAAGAGGCTATGAATCACTCCGGTTTAGAATTGGACAAAGTTGATCCAGATAAAGCCGGAGTAATTTGGGGTTCAGGTATCGGTGGGTTACAAACTTTCTTTGATGAGTGTATGAACTTCGCTAAAGGCGATGGCACTCCACGTTTCAATCCTTTCTTTATCCCTAAAATGATTGCAGATATTGCCTCTGGCCATATTTCAATTAAATACGGCTTTAGAGGTCCAAATTTTACCACAGTTTCTGCTTGCGCATCGTCAAACAATGCCATTATTGATGCCTTTAATTATATTCGCTTGGGTAAAGCTAACATTATAATTACAGGCGGTTCTGAAGCAGCAGTTTGCGAAGCGGGTATTGGCGGATTTAATGCTATGAAAGCATTGTCGGAAAGAAACGACTCGCCAGAAACAGCATCCAGGCCTTTTGATAAAGACCGCGATGGATTTGTTTTGGGTGAAGGAGCTGGCTGTTTAATTTTTGAAGAATTAGAACATGCACTTGCAAGAGGAGCTACCATTTATGCAGAAGTTGCAGGTGGTGGAATGTCGGCTGATGCATATCATATGACTGCCCCACACCCTGAAGGACTTGGCGTAATCGGGGTACTAAAAGCTGCACTAGAAGATACAGGAATGAAGCCTGAAGATATCGACTACGTAAACGTTCACGGCACATCTACACCATTAGGCGATGTTGCTGAAATTATTGCGCTTAAAAAGGTATTTGGAGATCATGTGTATAACATGAATATCAGCTCAACCAAGTCGATGACGGGGCACCTTTTAGGCGGAGCAGGAGCTATTGAAGCTATTGCCAGCATTATGGCAATTTTACACAATACCGTTCCTCCTACGATCAATCACTTTACAGACGATCCTGAAATAGACAGTAAAATAAACCTTACGTTTAATAAGGCACAACATCGCGAAATAAATGTTGTTTTAAGCAATACTTTTGGCTTTGGTGGGCATAACACTTCGGTGATCTTCAAACGCTTCAAGGCTTGATAAACGCATTATGATAAACCTGAATCTTTTCAGGAAATTTCGTAACTTATTACATTCCAAAAACAAAAAGTTTACGCATTCCATTCGGAATATTACTGGCGTAACTCCCATTAATTTAAGCCTTTACAGACTTGCATTAACCCATAGCTCAGTAAGTAACGAAGTAGCTATTGGCATAAAACGCAACAACGAACGATTAGAATATTTAGGAGATGCAGTTATAGATTTAATCATTGCGGATTTATTGTATAAACGCTTTCCCAAAAAAGACGAGGGCTTCTTAACCGAATTGCGATCAAAGGTTGTAAATGGGCAAATGCTCAATATGATTTCACGCAAAATGGGGCTAGATAAACTCTTAATTACAGACCTTAAAAGGATGCACCAATCCCCCAGAAATAGAAATATTTTTGCTGATGCGCTAGAAGCCTTTATTGGTGCTGTTTATTTGGATAAAGGTTACGATGAAACGTATTCATTTATTAAAGACCGTGTAGTTGCTCTTTATGTTGATTTTGATGATTTAGTTGCCACTGAATCGAACTTTAAAAGTAAAATTTTAGAGTGGAGTCAGAGAAACAGCAAAGTGGTTAGCTACGAAATGGTACAGGATCCTAAGGGTAGACACAACAAACAGTTTGTGCTTGACTTACTCATAGACAACGAAAAAGTATCAACTGGCAACGGTTACAGTAAAAAAGTTGCCGAGCAAGATGCTGCTCGCAAATACTTCGAAAATAATTTATCGCATTTAAAATCGAACGAGCCACAAAAAAATTAGCTTTTTTGCTACATTTGAAAGTATGGTTCGTTTATCCAATTACCTGATTCTTTTTGGTTTTCTTTTGTGTGGGCAAGTTTTTGCGCAGAGCAACCAAGAAATGTTTCCACCAGAGAATATTGGCGGAAAAAAAGAACTCCATGCGCTGAAAGAGCGTAATATTTTCATTCCCAGTGACCTCCAAAAACTCGATCTCAAAGGTATTGTTAAGTTAAGCTTTGTCGTGAATGAAAATGGGATGCTCGAAAATATCCAGTTTGTCGAAAAACTGAACCCAGAGCTCGATGAGCAAACGTTGCAAATTCTTAAAACGATACAATGGAAACCCGGAGTTGTTTTGGGAAGAGCCTATAGAACTAACCAAGAGTTTGAAATGGCGTACTCGAATAAAACGTATTCGAGAATTGTAAAAAAGCGCGGATACGAAAATCCTGGCGATTATCCGCCCGACACCGATTCGACCATGCACATTTACGATCAGGTAGACAACGTGCCGATGGCAGGCGATAGCCGATTTTGGTTGACCAAGTTTTTATCCGAAAACCTAAAATACCCGACAGAAGCATTTAACAGAAATATTTCTGGCACAGTAATCCTGTCGTTTGTGGTAGAGCCTTACGGTCGCATTTCAAATTTAGACGTGACACAATCGGTTGGCGGTGGTTGCGATGAGGAAGCCCTCCGCTTAATTTCGATGATAAAGTGGCAACCTGCGCATACAGGCGAACACACCGTACGATATAAAATGACGCTTCCTATTACCTTTAATTTAAATTAACCCAATTCTTTTTAATGGAGGATTAATCTATTTTATCGTACTTTTTTTTACATATTTGTATTAAAAATTATTCAAAACAATTAAAAATGAAGAAACTTATTGCATTTTACAAAACATATAGAATTGAATTTCTTTATGAACAAATGGTTTTTTGGGTAATAGTTGGTACCCTTTTGTCACTGCATGATAACATTTTTAAAACTCTATTATGGATTCCTATATTTCTACAAGCAAAAATTTTCTTTTATCAATATTTGAATTCTAGAAATAAAGCCAAAGAAACCAATAGTTAGGTTTTACATTTTCTTTTTGGAGATTTTTTATACTTTTTATAGCCAGAGAAAGTTAGTATAAACTTGCGCAAACTTGATTGTTATAGCCAATGGTAAAACGACAGTGCTAACTTGACAATGACCTACAAAATGACAACTGGACAACAACTAATTTTGAACTTAGGACAACGACACGCAAGCCAACAAGAAAGATTTAATTTTTCCCAACGCACTTAAAAATAGAAAAGAAATGCTTACACACAATTTTTTTGTCACGGTTTTTGAACAGCCCGCAGTTTGCACATTGCCGTCCTCGTTCCTGCGGGCGGCAATGTGCAAACCCAACCCGAAAAATCAAAAACACGAGCCAAAAAATTTTACCCTTACAAAATAAATTATTCAAAAAATCGTTACACATTCGTTAAATCCTTAAAAACAAATCAATATGAAAACACCCATTAAATTAATCAGTATGCTATTCGTAGCTCTTCTTGTTTTTTCAAGTTGTCAAAAAGAACCAATGGCTTGTTTTGATATTCCTGCGACTGGGACTGTTGGACAATCTGTGAGTTTTAATGCGTCTTGCAGTATGGATGCACACCATTACGAATGGAACTTCGGAGACGGGGGCACTTCTATGAATGCAAATGCCACTCATACATACAACACAGCCGGAACATACACCGTGAAACTGAAAACGATGAGCAAGAACAGTAAAAAAATGGATGAAACATCTAAATCAATCACGATAAACTAACCCTCATAAAAATCATTTTAAAAAAACAACAAATGAAAAGACGAGATTTTATTCGCCTGACAGGAATGGGAACTGCTGCTGCTTTTATAGGAAGCAGCGGTTCGTTTTTTTTATCTTCTTGCAGAAAAGAGAATATGATGAATATGGGAGGCGGCTCTGTTTCTGTGATTGAGGGCGACTTTTCAACGATACTTCCTATTCCTCCGGCAACTAACGGACAAGCAATATTAACCGCTCAACACACAACGCACAATATCTTCAAAGGAAAAATTTCTAAGGTATTGGGCTATCAGTCCGGCTCTATTTTAGGTTCTTCCATTGTTGTAAATTCGGGTGATAACATCAACATCAATTTTCAAAATAATTTATCCGAAACATCCAATATTCACTGGCACGGGTTGAAAACTCCCGCTAATATGGATGGGCACCCCGAAGATGTTGCACAACCGGGCGGGTCACTCAATTACAATTTTACTGTATCGCAACGGGCAGGGATGTATTGGTATCACCCGCACCCTCACGGACACACAGCAAAGCAAGCATTTCTTGGTCTTGCAGGTGCATTCATTGTAAGAGATGCAGAAGAACAATCGGTAAATCTGCCATCGGGAGAATTTGAACTTCCTTTGGTTATTCAGGACAAACGAATTTTCCCTGACTACGCCTTGGATTATTCTCCGAATATGGGCGAAATAATGACCGGCTATATGGGACAATATATTACGGTGAATGGTGTTTATTCTCCCTATAAAGATGTAAAGACAAGAAATTATCGGCTTCGTGTTCTCAATGGTTCAAACGGACGCATTTATAATTTGGCATTAAGTAACGGTGGAGCATTTACAGTAATTGGTGCAGACGGTGGTTTGCTCGTTTCCCCTCAAACGGTTTCTTCGCTGTTGCTTGGTCCCGGAGAGCGTGCCGATATTATAGTTAATTTTTCCTCATACTCCATCGGCACAGAATTATTTTTGGTAAACAAAACATTTTCAGCTGGAGCAGCACAGGGAGTGCAGGAATTTAAGATTGTCAAATTCAATGTAACACAAAACGAAACGGATACTTTTTCGCTTCCCGGAACTTTATCAGTCATTAATACAATTCCCGAAAGCAGTGCGATAAAAACACGCATTTTTGACATTTCAAATGTTGATATGGAAGGTGTTGGACATGAAGGAATGGTGATGAAAGGAATGCACCGCATCAATAATAAAATTTATGATAAGAATAGGATTGATGAAACCGTTCAAGCGGGAAGCACTGAAATTTGGGTGTTTGATAACTCTTTGGGTGATGAGCCGCACCCAATGCACATACACGCTTTACAATTTCAGGTTTTAGACCGAATAGGAGGAAGAAATAGTTTAATAGCTACTGAAAACGGTTGGAAAGACACAGTGATGTTATTGCCCGGTGAAAAGGTTCGTGTAATAATGACTTTCGGACAGAACATTGGAAAATATGTATTGCATTGCCATAATCTGGAACACGAAGACGATGGAATGATGTTGCAATTTGAGATAGTTTAACCAATAATCTAAAAAAAAATAATTATGAAAACTATAAAAATAATAGTGATGAAAAAAATTGCTTTCTTAGTTTTAATTTTTTGCGTTTCGCAAAGTCAGGCACAATCAAAATTTAGTATTGGCTCTGTTTATTCAATGGGAGCGTCCAATATTTTGAGAACAAACTCAATGGGCGGAATGAATATGGGTGGCGAAATTGACAGCAAAATGAGTATGAAATTAAATGCAGGCGCAGGATTAAAAACAGAATATTTCTTTTCAGAAAAATGGGGAATGTTTTTGCAAACCGGATTTCAACAGCGTGGATCCATTTTAAAAGAATATATGGACGACTACAAACCCCGCTACCGTTTAAACTACTGGGATATAATGGCAGGCGGAGCATTTCGAACCAAAGGGCTAATGAAAAATCATCAGTTCACAATAAATTTAGGCGTAACTCAACATACTTTGCTTGAAGCAAACAGAGTGTATGACACGGGAAGCGACCATATAACGAACGAATTTAAAAAAGTGGATATAGGATTGTTTTTAGGAATTGGCGGAAATATTCCCGTATCAGGTAAAGACATTTTTCAGATACAATTATTTGCCAACGCAGGAATGCTTCAAACTTTTTCAGGCAATCTTGCTATGAATGGTATGAGTGGGACAAACTTTCTGACCGGAATACAAATAGCATATCTCATTGGGAAACCAGAAAAGAAAGAATAAAATTGCCCTGCTTGATAAAAATTAAATCTTGCAACCGCAGAACCAACAGTAACGCAACTTGACAATGACGACAAAAACCTTTACTGACTTGCATTTCGACACAGACGGAGTAAGGTCGAGTAGGTAAGGGGGAATCTCACCCCCAAACCTCTCACAGAACCGTACGTGAACCTCTCGATTCATACGGCTCTTCTTAATCCAAGAACTTTTAAGGACGAAAACCTTCGTACTGCCAGTGTTCAAACAAATTCGGAAAATCCTTTGATAGGCGTTGTAAATATTTGTACGCTGCATACCATCGTTGTTTCCTGTACCTTCGATATTTGTTGCGTATCCACTTTACCAGGCGAACGTGCAGCAGCCGAAAGACTTTTCGCATTTCGCTCTTTCGGAACTTACCATAGTAGTTTATCCAGCCTCGTATTTTGAGTTTGAGCAGGTCGGCTATTTTGCTGATTGGGAAATGTACCCACCGATGAAAACTCATCTGTTTCAACTCTTTCGCTATCTCTGCC
>CAMTUB010000029.1:0-21838 GCA_947084835.1 uncultured Bacteroidota bacterium
TAACCATTTAAGTATGAATTAATTTAAATTATTACATATCCTATTTTTGGACATCTAAAAAAAATTAATACATAAAATCGCCATTTAAAGACAAAAATGTGGGTTTTTTAGTTTCTTTTTCACAAAAACAACTAAAAAGGGATTAAACATGAAGAATTAAAATTACTTTTGTTGTGTTTTATTACATTTTTTATGAAAAAAATTATTTACCTCTTGTTTTTAGGGATTATTTCATCCTTTTTGAGTTCTGCCCAAACTAAAGGGTTTATTTACAAGCCTGCAACCACTGCTGGTGCTTTAGTAATGGATCCAAACAGCGATGGCTACACTTCAGCTACTCTGGCTGGTTTTTTAACCAACGACCGTGGCGAAAGTGAAATTCCTTACAAGGCTTTACCGGTATTAATGCTTGAGCCCAATAGTGATCTTAGAACGGGTCCAGGTTGTGGATTTTCAGATTTTGCAGATAATGGTTTGCAAGAGTCTACTTATACTCTTCTAGACAATAACAATAATTTAATGTTTCGTTTTAGATTAGGTGGAACAGCTAAGAACTCGAAAGGATATTCCATTTTAATTGATACCGATCAAAAATTCGGAAATTCAGGTCCAAATGCTGACCCAACGTTTACTGCATCGAACCCAGGATTTGAAATTGAAATTTGCTTAGCAACCAATTTTGGAGTACGACTTTACAATGTTGATGCTGGTGGTTCAAATCCATCTGTTCTAGTAGAGTTACCTTATGCACAATATTGTCAAAAATCGGTTGCATTTACTACAAACTGTAGTGATCCAGATTATTTCTACGATTTCTATATTCCATTTTCGGTTATAACAAGTTATTTCCCTAGCATAAACACAAGTACTCCTTTAAGAATGGTTGCAAACACCGTAATTGCGCCTCAAAGCGCAATTCAAGGTCCAATTTCTGATATTGGTGGTTTTGACGACACGAAGCATGGTGGATGTTATACTTGTGCATGGACTGCGTTAGTTTCTAACTTTCCGCCAACACCTGCAACAGCCTTATGCCCTACATGTCCTGGTTTTCAAACACCAGCACCCGTAGTTAATAGCCCACTTTATAATAACCAAAAAGTTATAACCGGCACTTCAACTGCACCAAATGGTACTGTTATTAGTGTATATGTAAACGGCTCCCTTTATGGTACTACAACAGTTACTGGTAACGCATGGACATTTACTTGGACTCCTGGTGGATCAACGCCTGCTCTTTCAACAGGACAAACGGTAACTGCTTATGCAAAATTTGAAGACAGACCAATTTCAGGAATTTCAAATTCTGTAGTTGTTATTGGATGTACTTCTCCTCCCGTAATTACAACCGTTGCAACCATACCTGGTGGTGGTGGAAAAGACGTATCTGGAACCTCAAGCGAACCTGCAGGAACAGTTGTTAGTATATTTCAAAATGGAAATGCTAAAGGATCTGCAACTGTACAAGCTGATGGAACTTGGGTACAACTTCAATGGTCTGGATCGCCTGCTGCAACTGGTGATATAATTACTGTTAGTACGCCTAATTGCGGAACAAGTGCACCTTTTTTTTATTGTAATGGAACAAAAACAGCTATTCCAGTAATAACAAGTGCAATTATAACCATACCAACAGCAACTATAACAGGAACCTGTGTAAGTGCAGCTGTGGTAACTGTTTATAAAAATGGTAGTTCAACAGCCATTGGAACAGCAACAACAACTGGCACAGGCTGGTCGTTTAACGCAACTGGATTAGCATCTTGCGATGTTATTACCGTTCGTGCAAAATCTGGTTCATTATGTATTTCTGATGCATCAACAGGTAGGGTGGTATCTGCAACAAGAGCTGCTGCTCCTACCATAACAGGAACGTATTGCGGAACCACTACCACAGTTTCAGGAACTACTACAGCACCTGCTAACTCGAGTGTTCAAGTATTTTCTGCGGGTACTGCTGTTGGCTCACCTTCACTTTCCTCTGAGTTTGGAAGCTGGTCGGTTTCTGGCTTAAGTATAGCATCAGGAACTGCAATTACAGCAGTAGTTACACCACCAACTTCATCTTGTATTTCTGCAAGTGTTGCTTCAGGCTCAACTACTGCAGGATCACAAACAAGCAATACTGGATTAACCGTTACAGGGCCAATTACCGAAGGAAACACGAGTGTATCTGGAACGTATGGCACAAATGGTGCTTCCATCAAAGTATACATTGATGGTTCCCTTTTAGGCACAACATCAGTAAGTGGTACAGCATATACTTTATCTGGATTAGATGCATTTGACCTATATACTGGAGGTAAAGTAACAGCAACCGCAACAAGCGGTGGACTTTGCGAAAGTGCTCCATCAGCTTTTGTAACTGTACAATGTATTTTACCTTTAACAAACAGAACAGTAACCCCAACTTCTACTCAAGTTTGTAGTTCTGATTCAGCATCGGTAACTATTACCAATTCTGAATTGGAAGTTGCCTATCAATTAATGAATGCTGGAGTGCAAACAGGGAGTACAAAAATAGGAACTGGGGGTTCAATTACTTTTAAATCTGGGCCGTTAACTTCAAATACGACATTAACAATAAGAGCATACAAAGTTGAACCGGTAGCGTGCGAGGTTGATTTATCAACCACTGTTTCAGTAACTGTTAATCCATTACCAGGAATTGCAAATTCTGTTACAGCAGCTGCAAATCCAGTTTGTCAAAATACTGGAACAAATGTTATTGTTGGAACCTCATCTGTTGGAATAAATTATCAACTAAGAATAGGAACAACAAATGTCGGATCGGCTGTAGCAGGGACTGGTGGAAATATTAATTTACCAACTAATAACCTTATTGCAAATACAACCTATAATGTTTTGGCAATTAATGGAACCACAGGATGTAGAGCTCAACTTACAAACACTATAACAATAAACGTAACTGGGCCATCTGCTTCGCAATTGGTTACAGCTACAACATCGCCTATTTGTACAGGGAGTAGCACAAACATAAATGTTACCACTGAAAATAATGCTGGATATACTTATCAAATTTATACTTCATTAAATGCTACTGTAGGTTCCTCTTTTGTAGGGACTGGTGCAATTATCAGTCGTACTACCGGAACTTTAACTTCTACGACTTCTTATTATGTTACAGTAGTTGCTGGTGGATGTACCGTTAGGCAATTAACTGAACCGACAGTCGTTGTTAACCAAAATCCAACAACTTCAAATGCAGGATCTAACCAAAATGTTTGTGGATCAACTGCTACATTAAATGGAAATGTACCATCTGTTGGAACAGGAACTTGGACCAAAACAAGCGGTTCAGGGACCATAACAAACGCAAGTTTATTTAATACAGGAATTACTGGATTGACTGTTGGGACTAGTGTTTTTAGATGGACTATTGCGAATGGAGCATGTACAAGTTCTTTCAGTGATGTTACTTTGACAGTCAATTGTGCTTCAGTTTATACTGTTGCTGCTGCTAGAAACATCGATACGTATGCAAACGGAAATTCATTAGCAACAGTTACCGATGCTGATGGGGCGATTACTGCCGCTTCCATTACTGCTGGAACTCTTCCTGCAGGAATGGCTTTCAACACAACCACAGGTCAGTTTACCGTTTCCAATGCTTCGCTTTTGACAGCGGGAACGTTCAACTTCACCGTTCAAACAACGGATGCACAAGGCGGAATAACTTCTCAGCCCGTGGCAATTACAATTAATCCAGATACAGAAGCAGTTTACACTGTGGCTGCGGCTAGAAACGTAGACAATTATGCCAACGGAAATTCATTAGCAACAGTTACCGATGCAAACGGTGCAATTACTGCTGCTTCGATTACTGCCGGAACTCTTCCGGCTGGTATGGCTTTCAACACAACAACTGGACAATTTACCGTTTCCAATGCTTCGCTTTTGACAGCTGGAACATTTAACTTCACAGTTCAAACAACGGATGCAACAGGCGGAATAACTTCTCAGCCCGTGGCAATTACTATTAATCCTGATACGGAAGGTATTTATTATGTATCAAGTTCTAAAAGAGTGGATTTATACGCAAACAATGAAACTTTGGCAACAGTATCTGATGATGATGGCTCTATTTCTAGGGTTAGAATATTAAGTGGAACATTGCCGGCTGGAACAAAATTAGATTCTTTGACTGGTAGAATTTATGTTTATGATTCTTCACTTTTGCAAGATGGAAACTATGTTTTAGATTTAATTTCTATAGATGAAGAAGGTGGTTATACTTATCATACCATTACACTTTCATTCCAGCCAATACCATTGCCAGTAACATTTATTTCTTTTGATGCTCAAAAAGCAAAAGAAAATATAGTCTTAACCTGGAAAACAGCTTCTGAAATTAACAATGCTAAATTCATCATTGAGCGTAGAAATAGCTTTGGAGAATTCGAAAATATTGGTGAAGTAGAAGGAAACGGAACTACGAATGCTATTTCAAACTACCGGTTTATTGACAACAATATGTCTAATGGAACTCGCTATTATCGTTTGAAACAAATTGACTTTGACGGGAAATTTGAATACTCGATTGTTAGAACAATAACTATTAATGAGAGAACCAAGGTAGTTGCTTATCCAAATCCAACATATGGAAACGTAACAATCAACAGTAACTCACCCGTAACTTTAGTTGTTACCGATATTACTGGAAAGCAAATTTTAAGAAAAGGTGTATTCTCAGGGATAACAGAGTTAGATTTATCAGATTACAATGATGGAATTTACTTCCTTATGTTGACAGACGACCATGAAACGCAAACGATTAAGATTATCAAAAATCACTAATCAGAAAAAACTAACTTAAAAATAAGAAAGGAGGCAAATGCCTCCTTTCTTATTTTAATACAGTCCTCTAATAGGTACATAAAACTCAAGTGTGTATATTTGCGATTAACAATTTGTTAACCATAACATGCCAAATACAATTCACAGGTTAGATGGGTCCGAAATTGCTCGGGTTGTCCCATGTATCGACCAAGTGGGTGTTGAAGAAAGAGTTTCTAGAATCACCAAAAGAAGTATAAAAAAAGAATCAAAAACCGAAGGGTTAAAAATGATTCTTTCGATGATTGACTTAACTACCCTAGAAGGGAAAGACAGCGATGGCAAAGTGAAGCAAATGTGCTATAAAGCACAGCACCTCCACGATGCATATGGCGATTTACCAACGGTTGCCGCGGTTTGCGTATATCCGTCTATGGTATCTTTAGCCAAAAAAGAATTAGGAAATTCGGGTATAAAAGTTGCTTCAGTTTCCACTGCATTCCCGTCAGGACAAGCACCCCTTTCCGTAAAACTAGACGATACCCGATTTGCAGTAGACTCAGGCGCTGACGAAATTGATATGGTAATTTCACGTGGTAAATTCCATATGGGTGAGTACAATTTTGTGTTTGATGAAATTGCAGCCATAAAAGAAGCGTGTGGGAAATCACGCTTAAAGGTTATTTTAGAAACAGGCGAATTAACTACCTTAGATAATGTGCGCAAGGCAAGCGATATTGCCATGTATGCGGGTGCCGATTTCATCAAAACCTCAACAGGCAAAATTCAACCTGCTGCAACTTTACCAGTAACCCTGGTTATGCTAGAAGCCATTCGTGACTTCTATTATAAAACCGGCAAAATGATCGGTATGAAACCTGCAGGTGGAATATCGAAATCGAAACTTGGGTTGAGTTACCTAGTTATGCTTCATGAAGTTTTAGGCGCTGCGTGGATGACCAACGAATGGTATCGTTTTGGAGCAAGTAGCCTAGCAAACGATGTGTTAATGCAGCTGATGAAAGATAAAACAGGCGTGTATCAATCTAAAGATTATTTCTCTAACGATTAAGTATTACCATGAAAAATCAACCGAACAAACTTGCTTTTAATGCATGGGAATACGCACCTGCTCCTGAAAGCACCGATCATATCAAATTAAAAGAACAATACGATTTGTTCATCAATGGAAAGTTTGTAAAGCCAGATTCTGGACTTTACTTCCCAACCATTAACCCTGCAACGGAAGAAAAACTAGCGGATGTTGCCGAGGCAAATAAAAAAGATGTAGACTCAGCTGTTAAAGCAGCGCGAAATGCATACGATAAATACTGGAAAAAAATGCCAGCTGCTGAACGTGCGAAATACATTTACCGCATTGCTCGCATGATTCAAGAGAAAGCCAGAGAGTTTTCGATAATTGAGTCGCTTGATGGAGGCAAACCGATTCGTGAGTCGCGCGATATTGACATTCCACTTGCTGCAGCGCACTTCTTTTATTATGCAGGATGGGCAGATAAACTTCCATATGCATTCCCTAACCGCACACCTGAATCTATTGGTGTTGTAGGACAGGTTATTCCTTGGAATTTTCCGCTATTAATGGCAGCATGGAAAATTGCCCCAGCATTAGCAACAGGAAACTGTGTGGTTTTAAAACCTGCAGAAACTACATCGTTAACAGCATATAAACTTGCTGAGATTATCCAAGAAGCGGATTTGCCACCTGGTGTTGTAAATATTATCAGTGGATTTGGTGCTACAGGCTCTGAATTAATCAACCACCCTGGAGTTGACAAAATTGCTTTCACTGGTTCTACCAACGTAGGCAAAATCATTCAAAAAGCAATTGCTGGTACACATAAACGTGCAACATTAGAGCTTGGTGGAAAAGCAGCAAACATTATTTTTGACGATGCCCCACTAGACCAAGCGGTTGAAGGTATCATAAATGGAATTTACTTTAACCAAGGACACGTTTGTTGTGCGGGTTCGCGCCTATTTGTGCAAGAATCAGTTTACGATACAGTGGTACAAAAGCTTATCGACCGTATGCAAACACTCGTTGTTGGAAACCCATTAGATAAAAACACCGACATTGGCGCTATTAATAGCCGCAAACAGTTAGAAACGATTCAGAATTATATTGATATAGGACAAAAAGAAGGCGCAGAAATTTATCAAACCAATTGCGAATTGCCTGCAAAAGGATTTTGGTGTAACCCTACCCTATTTTTAAACGTAACTCAATCGCATCAAATAGCTCGTGAAGAAATTTTCGGACCAGTTTTAGGAGTGCAAACTTTCAGAACAGTGGATGAAGTTATCGATAAAGCCAACAACACCCCTTTTGGGCTTTCTGCGGGCGTTTGGACAGACAAAGGTTCTAAGATTTTTAACTTAACTACCAAACTTAGAGCGGGAGTAATCTGGGCAAATACCTACAATAAATTTGATCCAACCTCGCCTTTTGGAGGATATAAAGAAAGCGGATTTGGTCGTGAAGGCGGTTTACACGGTTTAGCTGCTTATGTTAACTTAGTTTAATTCTAGTATTGATGGCAAAAAAGAAAACAGAAGTTACTGAAACTGAATCAGCAATTTCAAACGATAGATTAAGCGTTTTAAAAACGTATAAAATATACATTGGGGGTAAATTTCCAAGAACAGAATCGGGACGATACTATACAATTACCGACAAAAGCGGTAAAAACATGGGCAATATGTGCCTATGTTCTCGTAAAGATGTGCGCGATGCGGTTGTTGCCGCAAGATCAGCCCTTGGAGGTTGGGCTTCAGCTTCGGCATTTAACCGCAGCCAAGTTATTTACCGTATAGCTGAAATGCTTGAAGGCAGAAGAGCGCAGTTTTTAAGCGAAATGCAACTTCAAGGTCTTTCAGAAAAAGAAGCTGTGTTAGAAATTAATGCATCGATCGACCGCATCATTTATTATGCAGGCTGGGCAGATAAATTCCAACAGGTTTTTAGTGCAGTAAATCCGGTGGCAAGTTCGCATTTCAACTTTTCGGTACAAGAGCCTATGGGTGTTATTGGTGCTTTAGCTCCGCAAAACTCTGCATTGCTTGGTTTAGTAACTGCAATTATGCCAATTATTACGGGTGGAAACACATGCGTTGTGCTAGCATCTGAAAAAATGCCGTTGTGTGCTGTTACTTTTGCTGAAGTCTTAAATTCTTCAGATGTTCCGGGTGGAATTGTTAATATTTTAACAGGATCTTTGGCAGAATTGCATAAGCATTTTGCATCTCACATGGATGTAAACGCGGTTAGTTATTATGGCGATGACCTTTCAGTTATCAAAACGATACAAGAAACTGCAGCTATAAACGTAAAACGTGCTTTGATTTACAAAGGACTTGACTTACAAACAGAAAAAGCGCAAAATCCTTATCTAATTTTAGATACGCAGGAAACCAAAACAACATGGCACCCGATTGAGAACATTAGCGGTGCTAGCGGTGGGTATTAACATACAATAACTACAAAAAGTAAAGGCATCCAAATGGATGCCTTTACTTTTTAATAGTCAGAAATTACATCTGCTTTATTTCCGCAACAATTTTATTCAAAACCGCTTTAGCATCGCCAAACAACATTCTGCATTTTGGATCATAAAACAAATCATTCTCAATACCAGCGTAACCAGCATTCATCGAGCGTTTTACAACAATCACGTTATGCGCTTTGTCCACTTCTAGAATTGGCATTCCGTAAATTGGACTTGATGGATCGGTTAACGCTGCAGGATTTACAACATCGTTTGCGCCAAGCACCATAACTACATCGGTATTATGAAGCAGGTCGTTGATTTCTTCCATTTCTAACATTTTATCGTACGAAACATCAGATTCTGCTAACAAAACGTTCATATGTCCCGGCATACGACCCGCAACGGGGTGAATTCCGTACACAACTTCCACTCCACGTTCTTCTAACTGCTTTTCTAGCTCGTGGCAAGCATGTTGCGCTTGTGCAACCGCCAAACCATAACCCGGAACGATACAAACCTTTCGAGAATAGTTCATCAATACAGCCGCATCGTTTAAGCTAATTTCTTTAATGCTCCCCTTTTCTTTATTCTCACCAACAACGCCAGCTGCAGCTCCGCCACCAAAAGAGCCAAAAATAACGCCCCATAAGGGACGATTCATAGCATTACACATTACAATGGTTAACAGCGTTCCAGCTGATCCAACTAAAATACCGCCTGTAAGCATGGCTTGATTTCCATAAAGGAAGCCACCAAAAGCAGCCGCAACTCCAGTAAATGAATTTAACAGAGATATAACAACAGGCATATCTGCTCCACCAATAGGAACTACAAACATAATTCCATATAAAAGCGACATTCCAAAAACAACGTATAACATTGTTACATTAGCAACATCTTGCTGTCCAAAATAATAGGAAACTGCTATAATTAGTATTAATAAAACCGTGTTTACGATATTATAATACGGCATAATGTAAGATTTAGTAAGCTTTCCACTCAGTTTTGCATAGGCAACCATCGAGCCAGAAAAAGAAATACTTCCAATTATCAACCCAGCAATAATAGTTATCATGGCACTCGAGCTTCCCACATTGTGTTCGTATTCAACCAAACCAATAATTGCAGCGCAGGCACCGCCCATTCCATTAAAAAGCGATACCATTTCTGGCATGGCAGTCATTTTTACTTTCTTAGCAGCAAGCCAACCCACAATGGTTCCTAGTGCAATTGCACCTAGAATTAGGGATATTTTAAAAGCATCTCGGGTGGTATGTCCAACTTCGCTGGATTCGTATAAAAAGAGTGTTCCGGCAATGGCAAAAGTCATTCCAAGTGCTGCCCAAAGGTTTCCTTTACGAGCGGTATCGGGGTGACTTAACATTTTTAATCCTATAACAAACAGTACTGATGCTAAAAGGTATAATAAATCGAGAAAATGTAAAGCCATACTATTTCGTTTTCTTTTTAAACATTTCTAACATACGGTCTGTAACCACAAATCCGCCCACTACATTTAATGTACCTAAAAACACAGCAATAAACCCTAAAATTAGGGATGCAGTATTTTCAGAACTAGTGTTTAGCATTACAATTATTGCACCTACAATTACAACTCCGTGAATCGCGTTAGCGCCACTCATTAATGGAGTGTGCAACACCGATGGCACTTTACCAATTACTTCAATTCCAACAAATATGGAGAGAATAATGATATATACCATTTCGATGTGATCGTGTAAATATTGAAGCATTACGTCTATCATAGTTATGCGTTTAATGGGTTAAGTAATGGCTTATACGTTATTTTTCCTTCATGTGTTATGCACGTACCGGCTACAATCTCATCGTTGAAGTTTAACTCAAGTTGATCGGTTTTAAGAATCAGCTTCAGGAAATTTTGGATATTTTTCCCGAACATTCTGCTCGAATCTTGCGGCATAGACGATGGGAAATTAGAATTACCTATAATCGTAACACCATGAACATTGATGGTTTTACCATCTTCTGTAAGTTCGCAGTTTCCACCAGTAATGGAGGCAATATCTATAATTACAGAACCGGGTTTCATTTGGCGAACCGTATCTGCATTTATCAATATAGGCGCTTTTTTACCCGGAATTAATGCTGTGGTAATTACTACATCCGACTTCTTAGCATGTTCAAAAATCAACTGAGCTTGACGGTTTCTGAAATCTTCTGATTGTTCTACAGCATAACCACCAGCAGCTTTATCTTCAACAGAACCTTCAACTTCAACAAATTTTCCGCCCAAACTCATTACTTGTTCTTTTACCGATGGTCTAGTATCGAACGCTTCAACCACTGCGCCTAAACGCTTTGCAGTTGCGATTGCTTGTAAACCTGCAACACCAGCTCCAAGAATTAAAACTTTTGCAGGAGCAATTGTACCTGCAGCCGTCATTAACATCGGGAAGAATCGAGGCAAATGCGTTGCTGCGGTCAGTACAGCCATGTATCCAGACACTGTACTCATGCTCGAAAGCACATCCATGTTTTGTGCACGTGTTATACGCGGCACTGCATCTAAACTAAATAATGTAATTCCCTTTTCGGCAATTTCATGTATTTGTTTTGGGTTGAATAAGGGCTGATACATTCCAAATAAAACGCATCCTTTTTTAAGATGGCTTAGTTCATCTGAAGTCAAAACGCCAATATGTAAAATTATTTCGCTTTCTTCCAAAATCGTTTTTCGATTTTGAATACTGGCTCCTATTTGTAGGTAAGTATCGTCTGAAGCAGAAGATTCTAAACCTGCACCCGATTCAATGTAAACCTTATTTCCAGCGTCAATTAACGACTTTGTAATGTCTGGCAATAAAGCAACACGTCTTTCTGGGCTGATTTCTTTTAGTATTCCTATAATCATTGCGTAGAAAATGCATTCAAAATTAACAAACTTGAGATAGCATAAAAGCCTGATTGTTGTTTATCCAAAAATACTTTCCATAAAAAATTAAAAAATCAGACACAAACTGCTTTCTAACAACAAATTACATCCAACTTTAAACCATAATTATATATTTAGTGTTTTAAGAAAAATTAAAACAACCCCTCATTTTATGAGTTTTAAAAACGGCTTAAAATTTTAATAAAATTATTAACACGATTTTTTCATCTTTACAACTTTAACCCCCCCTCATTTAAATATGAAAAGAGTTTTACTATTTTCTTGCCTATTTACAATTTTAGCTTTGTCGACCAGTGCTCAAATTGCAAATAATGGCGCTTTTTTAACTCAACGACTTCGTGAAAAAATTATTGATCCTGCAAACTTAAATTCTACGTTAGACGTAGTTTTAATTTTAAAAGACAAGGTAAACTTTGAGGCTCTTGAGGCTGAATTCTTAATCAAAAAAACCCCAGTAGCTGAAAGGGCAAGGATTGTGCTTCGTGAATTAATGACAAAGTCTAATTCAACTCAGGGTCCTATTTTGAATTTGTGCACAAGTTTAAAAAAACAATTCCCTGAAAAACTTACCCAGTTCGAGTCTTTTTGGATTAACAATATGGTTAAAGTACGCGCAACGCCAGACATACTTTTAACTTTAGCAGAAAACAGTTTATTGGAACAATTAGACTTAGACGGAGACCAATTTGCGCAACCCGACAAAGTTGAAAAGGGAATCCCTACTACTGAAGCAGTAAACGGATCAGAAATTGGATTAAAAGCTATTAATGCTCCTGCATTATGGGCAAAAGGTTATACTGGTCGTGGACGTTCAGTTTATTCCATTGATACTGGTGTAGATGCAACCCACCCTGCAATTAGCAAGAATTTTAGAGGAAACAGTGCTCCAATGGCGCAATCTTGGTTCTCACCAAACACCACGCAGCCTACCGATTGCGATGGACACGGAACACATACAGTTGGTACTATGGTTGGACTAGATCCACTAAAGAATGATACCATCGGAGTTGCCTTTAATGCACAATGGATTGGTGCAAACGGACTTTGTGGCGGTGGCCCAAGCCTTACCTCTGCATTACAGTGGGCAATGAACCCAGATGGCGACACCTCAACGGTAGCAGATATTCCAGATGCAATAAACAACTCTTGGAATACAGGAACAGGCGGAACTGCTGAATGTACTGGCCAATACAAACCCATTTTGGAAGCATTAGAGGCTGCTGGTGTTGCAACTGTATTTTCTGCTGGAAACAGTGGTCCAGGTACATCAACAATTACTGCTCCCAAAAATATCAGTGTTACCTTAGTAAATACATTTACTGTAGGAAATCTTAACGCAGCAAATCTACAAATCAATAGCTCTTCAAGCCGTGGTCCATCTAAATGTGGAGGAACAGGTTCAATATTAATTAAACCTGAAGTTTCAGCTCCTGGTACAAACGTGCGTTCTGCAAGACCAGGTGGTTTATACCAAAGTTTATCTGGAACCTCAATGGCAGCTCCACACGTTGCGGGCGCTATTGCATTGTTAAAAGAAGCTTTCCCGATGGCATCAGGAACAGAGGTTAAAATGGCATTATATGTTTCAGCAACTGATTTAGGCGCACCAGGCGAAGACAATGTTTTTGGCATGGGAATTATCAATTTATTGAGCGCATTCGATACTTTAGCAACAAAATATACTCCAATTGCTCCGGCTTTAAACACACACGACATTGCAATTTTTGATATCATTAGCCCTAAAGGAACTACATGCGATACGTTAATTAATCCCGCAATTGTGTTGAGAAATTTTGGCGATAGCACAATCAGTTCTTACAAAATTGCTTACGGTTTAAATGGCTCATATGCCGATACAGTTTACAGTGCAAAAGCTTTAGCATCAAGCAAAACCGATACTATTATTTTTCCTCAAATGTCTATTTCAGGGTTAGCTGGATCAATTAAGGTTAACTTCCGTGCAATACTACCTGCAGGAAGCATTGAGCCTGATACAGTAAACAACACTAGAAGTACGAGCATTTCACTTTCAAATTTAACCATTGCTGCTCCATACGCACAAGGCTTTGAAGGAGCAACTTTAGAAGCGAGCAATTGGATAGTTCAAAATCCTGACAATAACATTACTTGGAAATCTGCTGCAACTGCAGGTATTGCTGGCTCAACCAAGTCTGCTTATATGAATTTTTTCGCCTATGCAGATTCTGGTCAAATTGATTATTTAATAAGTCCAATAATTAACCCTCCAGCAATTGGCTATTTTTCATTGAATTTCAAAGTAGCACATCGTCCATATAGCAATACCTATATTGATAAATTATCGGTTAAAACTACTTCAGATTGTGGAACAACTTTCAGCAGCCCATTATGGTCTAAACAAGGATCTACCCTAGCAACAGGCATAAATACAACTACAACTTGGTCGCCTACAATAGTTACCGATTGGAGAGACGAAAGTATAAGCTTAAATTCCTTTGTAGGTGGCCAACCATTCAGACTTGCTTTTGAAGCAAGAAACGGATATGGAAACAACCTCTATCTGGATGGCATTTCATTAGTAAGCCATACCACCAAACCAATTGCAAGCTTCACCTCTGCAGTTCAAAACGGATGTGCGCCTTATAATGTTTCATTAACAAGTAAAGTATCGTATGCCGATTCAATTTTATGGATTTTCCCAGGTGGAGCAACTTCAAAAATTGCAAATCCAACTGCAATCTTATCTGCATCGGGCGCAAATCAAATTCAGTTGATTTCATTTAACCAATTTGGTATTGATACAGTAACACAGGTAGTTAATATTTCTCCTGATCCAAAGGCAATTTTTAATGCTTCAGATACTGTTTTAATAATTTCAACAAGCCAAAACATTGTAACTTTCACCAACCAATCTACAAATGCTTCGGTATATGTTTGGGAATTTGGCGATGGTACAACTTCTACCCAACCAAGTCCAGCTAAAATTTATACCACTCCGGGTAAATACACCGTTAGGTTGATTTCTAGAAACGCAGTTCAATGCCGCGATACGGTTGAAAAGTTTGAACATATCGAAGTATTGATGAACCCTACCAGTGTTCAAGAAAGTAAGCTTGGAAAAATCACGGTTTATCCTAATCCATCGAGCGATTTATTGAACATAAATTATCAACTGAAAAATCAAACAGCAACTAGCTTAATGATTTATAATTTACTTGGAGAGATTGTTTATTCAGAAAAGCTAACAGCGTCTATTTCTGGAAACAAAGCATTAAATGTTAAAGACTTTAAGTCGGGCATATACTTATTACAAGTGTGCACCAACGATGGATGTTTGAATATGAAAATCCAAAAACACTAAACTTAACTTCTTTGATAACAAAAAAGAGCCCAAATTTGGGCTCTTTTTTGTTATCAGATTATCGACCTTTGTAGTATGATGAAGCTTTCTGTTGTAATAATCACGTTTAACGAAGAAAAAAACATTCAGCGGTGTTTAGATTCTGTAAAAAAGGTTGCCGATGAAATTATCGTGTTAGATTCCTTTTCAACCGATAAAACACAGATCATTTGCAAAAAATTTGGTGCGAAATTTTTGCAACACGCTTTCGATGGGCATATCCAACAAAAAAACAGGGCAATGCATCTGGCTTCGAACGACATGGTGCTTTCGTTAGATGCAGACGAGGCACTTTCGCCCGAACTTGAGAAATCTATTCTTGAATTTAAAAAAGCTAACAAAACCGCTGCTTGCTCCATGAACAGGTTGAATAACTATTGCGGGCAATGGATAAAACATGGAGGCTGGTATCCCGATCGAAAAGTCAGGATATGGAACAAAAATCAAGGCCAATGGGGAGGCACAAACCCACACGACAAAGTAGTTTTGGGTAAGGGTATTTCTGTGAAACATCTTTATGGAGATCTGTTACATTACTCCTATTATTCTTTGGCGGAACACCTGAAACAAACCGAAAAATTTAACCGAATATCTGCACAAGAAATGGTTAAAAGCGGGTACAAACCAACCTTTACAAAACTATTTTTAAGCCCCTATTTTAAATTTTTTAAGGACTATATTCTGAAAACAGGATTTTTAGATGGCAAAAACGGGTTTACCATCGCTAAAATTTCAGCCAAAAGTGTATATGACAAATACCGCCTTGTTAAAACTATAGAAATAAACTCTACCAACGACATTGGTTAAGATTCTGAAAACCAACATCCTACATTTTAAATCATATTCTTAATTTAAAATACCCAATAAAATATCAAAAAACTATTGTTAAAGAGCAAATTGGTTTTATCTTTGCACCACCAAAACGGTATGGCCCGTTCGTCTAGGGGTTAGGACCTCAGATTTTCATTCTGGTAACAGGGGTTCGATTCCCCTACGGGCTACCAAAACACATAAAAAACCCTTATTCAAATCGAATAAGGGTTTTTTATTTCCTATGCATTTTTCCAACGGTCATTTTTATACTCTTTTTTCCAGCACATCTAAAACGTTTCGATCCTGTATTATCTTCTATTATTGAAGCCCATTTATAGGCCCCATTTGAGGCATATGATGCAATGAATGATGAATTTGATCGCACCGAAAATCGGTTTGCAACTGCAGTTGGAGAAGTGTCAAAATCAACTGTGTTTTGAAAAAAGCCACCAATTATAACTGTGCCATTTGATGTTACTGCTAATGCGTGCAGTTCATCATCGTACGATGGTGCCCCAAATTTTTTCTCATAAATAGTTATCCCTGAAAAGTTGATTTTTCTAAGATAAATTTCTTGTTTTGAGGAAACGTCCAGGTTGAAAATAGGACCTCCAAAATAAAAGTTCAAGTCTGCATCCATGAATAAGCGCTCGCAACCTGCATTGGTAAATGTAAATTGCGACTCATATGCTCCGGAAATCGTTGAATATATACTTATTCAAAAAGACAATCTCGGATGAACCACTTTTGTAATATCCAGAAACACGTAATTTCCCGAGAGGGTCAATCAGCAAATCGTATCCGGCTTTTCCATTTTGACCGCCTGCCGACACAAAAATCCCTAAACTATCGTACTTTGCTACAAACGATGATTTGTCGTTTATAGGTACCGACATATTAAAAACAGCAGGTCCTGGGTCGAAATCTACGGTAAGCATAAAATACCCTGTGATATATAAATTTCCGTTTTGATCAAGGGTTAAACCATTTACTTCATCGTAATCTCCACCGCCTATGCGTTTTGCAAATCGCAAATCGCCATTCGATGTGAACTTTGAAATGAATATATCGTAAAAATTAGACCCTTGTTCACTTAAATTAAGTACATTGGGTGATGGATCGAAATCGATAGTTACCTTAAAATTTCCTACGAGTATAACCTCTCCATTTTGATCAATTTTAACTCTTTTTCCGAATCCATACCCCGACCCTCCCATTACTTTAGCCCATAAATAGTCGCCATTGGAAGTATATTTTGCTAAAAAAATAACCGTATTTCCAGAACTACCATTTGGTTTTAAAAAGGCTGTGTCTGCTCCACCGTCAAAATCAGCTAGGTTCGAACAAGAGCCTGTAATGTATATGTTTCCTAAATTATCTGTTACAACATCATACGGAATATCATCTGTAAATCCGCCCATTGTTTTGGCCCAAATTAGTGTTCCTGTTGTGTCGAATTTTGCTAAATACATATCTAAGCCACCGCGTATAGATACATAAAAAGTAGCTGCACTCGGGTCAATATCAACCACTCCACTAAAGCTACCAACGACTAGGATATTTCCGGAAGCATCATGCCTTATGGCATTACAGAAATCGTTTGTATCCGAATCGGCACTTATTTTGTTAGCCCAATCAATATTTAATTGTGCCCAAGCCGCATTTGTAGACAATATTAAAATTATCATAATACGTATTAAACTAAAATTCATAATACAAGTACTAATTCAACGTTGTAAATTTATCTATTTATAGAGAACTGCACATCTTAATATTTTGCTTTATTAATGAGCTCTCTATACTAAATCGGTATGCATTTCTGCTAAAAAAATCGCTATTTTTGAATATACAAAATACTGTTTATGTTTCGTGCTGTACCCATCATACATAAAAATGAAAAAAGAATTTCGCTTCAATTCGAAAACAAAGCCGATTTAAACGCAAGGGTAAAAAAATTAGAAGGCGTTTTATGGAGTCAAACTTTAAGGTCGTGGCATGTACCTGATAATGAAAAGTACAGGATACTTTTTCGATTGTTAGATGATGGCAATACACCAATATCTGTAAAAAGCGAAAAAGTGCCTGAAACTCGTGTTTTATTAGTCAGAAATGTATCTGTTCACGTACGAAAAAAAAGTATTTATATTCATCTTCCGAAAGATGAGGTAGATAAACAATTCATCTTGTCGTTTCGGTATACGCGTTGGGACAGAAAAAATTATTGCTGGGTTGTACCGAACTATAACAACACTTTGGAGCTTATCAAAAGTTATTTTGGAGAGCGCATTAAAGAGCTTAAAATCGAACCAATTAGCAAGCCTTTTGCCGAGCAAATTGTTCAGGCTAAAGACAACGAAATTATATTAACTAGAACTCTAACTGGAAGGATAAACCTGCTTTTTCAGTATCGGAAAGAGCTAATTCAGTATCTAAAAACCATACCCTATCATAGCTGGAACCCGGAAACCGGCTGCTGGTCTATCCCCTACACTGAAAAGTTCTATAAAGATATAGTGCGATTTTCTAATACAATTGATTTGAAGGTTACTTTTTTTGAAGAGAACTCAAATTCAGAAAAAACGGATCGAGTTTCGGCAAAAAATGCCGCCAACTACAAGCAAATTCCGAAAGAATACGAGCTAAAATTACGTGAATTGAGATATAGCGAAAGCACTATAAAAACATACAAACAAGCTTTCGATGAATTAATAAATCACTTCCCCGAAATACATCCAACCGAAATTGAAGAAAACCAAATAATAGACTTTTTGCGATATTTAGTCTTGCAACGAAAGGTTTCATCATCGTTCCAAAACCAAGCCATCAATGCAATAAAATTTTATTATGAAAAGGTGCTGGGCCAAGTTCGAAAAGTATATCAGATTGATAGGCCCCGACAAGAAAAAAAGTTGCCAACGGTACTCAATATTGAAGAAGTTACCCGATTACTTAAGGTTACGGAAAATATAAAACATAAATCTATTTTAATGCTGGCTTATTCTGGAGGTTTACGAGTTAGTGAATTGGTGCAAGTAAAAATATCAGACATCGACTCTTCTCGAATGCAAATAAAAATTGTGCAGTCGAAGGGTAAAAAAGATAGATATACTCTCCTTTCGGTAAAGTTATTAGAGTTATTAAGATCCTACTTTAAGCAATACAAGCCTAAGAATTTATTGTTTGAAGGCCAAGATGGCGGTGTTTACTCAACGCGAAGCATCCAACAAATTATGAAAGATTCTGTTAAAAAAGCGGGCATTAAAAAAAACGTTTCTGTGCACTCACTTCGTCATAGTTTTGCCACTCACCTGCTCGAAAATGGAACAGATTTGCGATACATCCAAGCATTATTAGGGCATGAAAGCAGTAAAACCACCGAAATTTATACCCATATTACAACCAAAGGATTTGATCAAATTATAAATCCATTAGACCAATTAGACATTTAATCTCAAATAATACATATATTTGAATACGATATAACACTAAAACCATGATCAAAATATGTTTACGCAACTGACAGAATTTACTTTTAAATACATAAGTAATTAATCTACAACAACTTAGACATGACACACACTACATCCAAGGCTAATATATACGCAATTCAACTTCGCAAACATAGTTGTTAGCACTCAGTGTAAAAAAGACAACACAATAATCTACTTAAATTTAAAAAAATGAAAATTATTACAACATTTATCTTATTACTCATAAGCACTTCTTATACATTTGGGCAAGTGCTGCCTCCTAAACAGGCATATCCATTTAATGTAAAACAAATTCATAGTGGTCATAGCTTAACCGACCCTTTATTTGGACCTTGGCCCGGACAGTATGTCGATCTCGTGGCTAGCAAAAATTCACTTCAAGGCTGGGCAATATTTGATGTCATGGTCGGCAAATCTACTGTTCCTGGCTCAGCTATGAATGCACGATGGAATACACCGCCAGGTTTTGGTGCCCCTGATGCAAGGCATCAAATTAATAATTGGGAATTGCTTTCAATTACAGAAAGAGTCCCACTGGCATACCAAGGTGGAAATAATCAGCAATGGTATTTGAATCAAATACAAGAGCAAAAGAATTATTTATCATTATTCGTAAACAATGCATGGAATAATGGCAACAATGGCAACGGTGCACCCACATTGCTGTGGACTACATGGACTAATTTAGATAACAGTAACGGCCCTTGGCGACAAATGTTGGACACACAAGGGGAAGAGTTTGAAAGAATGCAGGATTATGCAAATGCTAACAAACCTGCAGCCGCACCTTATGTTTACATTATTCCAGGTCATAAAATGATGGCTAGATTATATGATGATATTCAGATGAATTTAGTTCCGGGAATTACTAATATTAACGAATTTTTCAGTGATAATATTCACACAAACTCCCTTGGATCCTATGCAATTACAATGATTCATTATGCTTGTGTTTTTAATGAAAGTCCGGTTGGTTTGCCAAACAACTTGCTGTCAAATCCGCCAGCAGTATTTCAAGTGCCTTCTCCTGCACTTGCGTCTTATTTACAAAATATGATTTGGAAAGTTGTAACTACCTATCCTAGAACAGGTATAACTAACAACCCATTAAATATTACTAAAAATAATATACCTAATGACATTTTTGTTTACCCAAACCCGACAGCAGACTTCATTTACATCATTGACAAAAATTTAAATGTAAATTCCGAGAAAATTATATTCAATAGCATTGGAGGCCAAGTATATCGGGGTATAGACAATATTATAAATTTAAGTCATCTATCAAGCGGTATTTACATTTTAAGAGTAGGAAACCATAATGTTAAAATTGTTAAAAACTAAAGCAATTATAACACCGTGTGCTAACAGGCGTTTGGCAAAAAAGCGGGTTCAGTGCTTAAATGAAGCTTTGTGCTTCGTATCAAGTTCAGTGCTGGCAGACAGTTTTGTTCTTCGAAATCCGCTTCTTCGCCAAGCGCCAAAACGTTATGCCTCATGCTATGACGACAGTGCAAACATTAACCGACTGACATAAAACAACCGACAATGGAAGCAAAAACAGAACTGAAATACATATTTTCAAATGTCAACGACTGGTTGAAATTCGCTGAAGCAAAGCACGGTGGACTAATTGTTCTCAACGCTGGACTTGTGGTTGGAATTTTATCAAGTTACACCAACATTCAGAACTTTATTTACAAGCCGACAATTTTAATCGGTATCATTTGTTTCGGCATTTCCGTTTTCTTAAGTATCATCTCACAGTTTCCTGTTACACAAAATATCTTTTATAATAAAAAGACAATTCAAAACCCTAACCTATATTTCTTCGGACACCTTTCTCACTTTGACAACCAGACATTCATAGACGAATTCAGAAAGGTTGACACAGGCTTCAGCCCCTCAAAATTTGACACCGATTTAATCAATCAGATTTTGGTAAATGCGAGAATTGCTCAAGCAAAGTTTGGTTTTTTTAAGTTCGCAAGTTACTTGACAGCTTTTGGTTCGGGACTAATTGGTTTTTCATCAATCATAAAAATTGTATGGCACTTTTAGACGACCTTAAAAATAAAATTGACACATACTTCACAGAAAAGTATGAAGTTGAAGAAACAACGATTGTTCCTTCAACTGACTATTCAAAATTGACATTTGGAAATAAGGGACTGACATCAGAACTAACATTTCTATTCGTTGACATTAGGAAATCCAGTCAGCTACACGATACTTACGGACATATTGATGCCGCAAAAATTTACCAAAGTTTTCATGACATCAATGTTAGAATTATCAATAGCCGTGACGGACAAGTAAGAGCATTTGATGGAGACAGAATAATGGGAGTTTTTTCAGGTGGTTATAAAAACAATAATGCGGTTGAAGCTGCACTAAACATAAGGTGGGCAATTTCCAATATACTTAATGCCAAATTCAAACCAGAGTATGCCATCAATATTGGAATCGGAATTGATACTGGAATGACACTAATTACAAAAGTGGGGAAAGGCAGAGATTTAAGCAACAACGATTTAGTTTGGGTTGGTAAGGCATGCAATTACGCTTCGCATATGTGTAATGAATCGGAAAACAAAATATACATTAGCCCAACTGTTTACAACAAACTTGTGGACACTAACAAAATGAGTGATGGAAAAAATATATGGGAAAGCGTAAACATGGTTCTTAAGAATGGTAAATCAGTTCCATGCTACAAGACAAATTATTGGTGGAGCGTATTGAAATAGGCATGAAAGCAGCGATGGACAAAGAAGGTCGAGTAGGTAAGGGGGAATCTCACCCCCAAACCTCTCACAGAACCGTACGTGAACCTCTCGATTCATACGGCTCTTCTTAGTCCAAGAACTTTTAAGGACGAAAACCTTCGTACTGCCAGTGTTCAAACAAA
>CAMTUB010000030.1:0-20841 GCA_947084835.1 uncultured Bacteroidota bacterium
TACGACACTTGAATTAATCGGTTATAGTCGTAAATATAATTGATAGTTAAGTTTTTATTAATTAAATCTTGGGTTGCCATTGAGATTAAATTACCCGCTAAATCGTATGTTTTTGTAGTAATGCCTGCATCGGGATGGATTCTTTTTATCTGTTGACCCTTCAGGTCATATGAATATTGGGTAGGGATATTTTCGGGATCAATGCTGGTTTTTAACTCTCCAAGCGCACTGTAAACAAACGAAGTTGTAGTTGAAAAAGGAGCTACAGAAGTTGTTTGTAAGTTTCGGCTGTCTTTAAAACTTAAAACCGTATTGCCATTGGCGTCAGTAGCTGCTGTTTTAAAGCGTTTTTTCCCAAAGCTATCGTTCCCGAAACCATAGTTTACATTCGAAATATAACCCGGATGTGGCTCTTCAACTTTAATCGGTCTATCAACGGCATCGTAAAAGGTTTTGGTTGGATTTACGGCATCTTTAACGGTATAAACTAATTTATAATCAGCCCCAATATCCATAGTAGTAGGGTAGTACGATTCAATTTGTCGGCCAAATTTATCGTAGTTTTGCCAACCCGATACAACCCAAACTTGTTCAGCTTGTTTGCTTTCACTATTAAAGACTGAAGATGATTTTTTGGTTTGTATTACCCTCCCTAAGCCATCGCAATGTAAAACTGTTTGGATGTCGTTTTTCGAGTTCATTACGTCATAATGCGAAGTTTTAGCCCAAATACTGCCTTCGGGTAATGGAAATTGGTGAGGTGCATTGTCCCAATATTCAAACTTAAGTGTGTAAGGCATTTGGGCTTCAATTTCTTTGGGTCCACGAATAGTCAAAAGTCTGCCTTGGGCATCGTAATTATACTCGGTAGAATTACCGCTAACATCTGTAGTTTTAATAGGTTTTCCTATTTTGTAATCGTATTTAGTGCTCGAACTCAGCCCAAAAACATTTGATACCTTTTCGACATAGGAATGTTCGACAGGATCATAAGCATATTTTATCCAATAGCGTTGGTTGTTTTTATTTGGAGGGAGAGTTTGCTTTACCAAATTACCAAATTTATCGAATTCAAATAATGTAGAATCGTATCCATTGCCGGTATTTACTTTTATTTTAGTTAAATCACCGTTAGATGCTTTATATTCTGCAAGTCTTTCTCTTAATAGTACTGTTTTGGCAGAGTCTTTAAACACGCTTATTTTAGAGGGTAAAGAATAAATGCCCTTGTTGGGTAAATCAACATAATTAATTGAAGCAAAGTAGTCATCATTAGGGTCGTTGATATCGCCATATTGTAAATATTCTTTAACATTCCCTTTTGGGCCATGGATATAAACTACTTTAGTAGAAATGTGCTTTATGGTGTCAAATTCATAATAGTGTGTTTCTTCTGAGTTTATTGCTGGGTATTTACCTGGTATGCAAGCACTGGCACTTTCTGGTACAATATTGCCAGTTAAAATATCTTTTCTAAGGTAAGTTTTAATGTTTTCGACATATTTTTTACCATTACCATCCAATACTATGTCGTTGTATTTAAGGCCTTTAAAGTCAAAGTTACGGTTATGGTAAAATTCTACTTTTGATCTATATACAGTGCTAGTACCATAATTTATTTCTTTAGCTGTTACTTGATTGTAGCCATAAAAAGAGCGCTCAAAACGGTCGTAATATGGGTTTGCGTATGTAAATTCTTGTCGTGATGTACTTACTCCATCGCCATTAAAACCGTCAAACACTTCTAAAGCACTATATGCCCATTTGCTGTTAGGCATATCTTGACTACTTTGTTGCAGTTCATAATCAAAAGTATACTGTGCTCCCGTAGGTGTTGCAACACTTTTAATTAAATTAGTTTTTCCTAAATTGGAGTAATGTACATAAATATCTTCTCCTTGCATGTATGCAAAATCTACAAAGCCATCGTTATTAATGTCGATAAATTGTTCGCTGGTTATGTTTTGAGATAGTGATCCATTTACGCCAAGATTGGCACCAATCTTAATTCCCCAAAAAATTGGAAAACCATATGAAGCAGATAAATTACCTGAAATACTGTTTGAGTTACTTAAACTAGGAGGCTTTTTATGGCCAAATGTCTCATTATACTCAACAAGTTTATTTCCAACATTTAAAAATAATTTATACTTAGGATTTGGTAATAGATAATCAATTCTCTTAATGTAATCAACAAGACCATCGCCATTAATATCAATAAAGCACTCTTCAGAAACTGAGGTACCGGTATTTGTAGAAACCCCGAAAGTCCAACTACTCTCAGTTTTATCTATCAATTTCTTCGATGGTAAGGATGTTGTCAAAGAACCTGAAAAACTATTGTTTAACTCGTCAAAATTGCTAAAACTCAAATCTGAAATGGGCAAAAATTCGTAACCAGAATTTAAAGATACCTTTCCACTTGAATTGACTTTATCTGGCAAACCATCTCCATTAATATCCATCAGTGAAAAATCTTTTTTGCTATTTCCATAATTTAAACTACCACCTTGAGATTTTTTATTAGAATTAGAACTTGTACCAACATTTTTAGCTAATAACGGTTTACCACCTAAACTAACTCCAAAGGAGTTAGTTACTGATTTGTTAATACCTACCATTGGATGGGTATAGCCATTATGATCAAAAAGTGTTGCTATTAAGCCTCCGCTCGGGTTGGTATATTGTACAGTTTCTACTCCAATAATATCGGGGTATCTGTCGCCATTTAAATCAATGTAATCCTTAACAGTATTGGTAGAACTTTTGGAATATGTACCATTAGGTAAATTTAAACTTGAACCTATTCCAAAACCGTATGTATGGTTAATGCTTATGCTTTCTTTGATAACGGCTTTAGTATCACCTTTATTTGTTATAGTGGTGTTTGTACCTGATAAAACGCTGTCTTTTTCATTTTCGCCTGCATCGGTATTTGAAACATCGTTACTTAAACCTTTTTTATAAACGTGGGTTATATCAAAGGGACCACTCCATTCTCCTTTTTCGAAATTGGCAAGCATTGAGAAAAAAGGCCCTTTCATTTTATTCTCTGCATAACCAACACTTAAATAAGACTTCACATTGTCTTGAGGCTTTTTTGTGGTGTCAACAACCTGGTTTCCAATGGGATTTAACGATGCACTGTCAGTTAAAGCACTGCTTAGATACAAACTATTAATCTTTATGGTGTCGGAGCCATTATAAGTAAACTGACCCCAATTTCTGTATAAATCACCAAACTTTTTTAAAGCTTTGGGCCAAACTGCATTAAAACCTGCATTAACAATTTGAGATGAATTTATTACTACGTCAGCTTGGGTAATTTCTACTATCTCTGAACTTAAGTCAGCATCTGTGCTATGAAAATCAAAGAAATAGCTTTCGTTAATTGATGCATTAATGTAAAGGGTAGGGATTGTTGAAATAATCCCATTAACAACTGGAATTTGAATTGATTTTATTAACTCGCCTTGTTTTTTAATTGTAAAAAATATTATTCCGTTTATATGATTAAGATTGCTTGTAGCACCGGTATTAGTAATTGATAAACGAGGCGTAATACTTACATAACCAGTGGAATTAAACGCAAACGGAGTACCTTTTTTAAGCTGTAGGCCCAGCGTATTTATATAGGGTACTGTTTTAATCCTAACCCTTTCAAATTCTGAGGTTGTATCTATAGCATCGCCAGCAATGTTTAAATAATCGATTTGAACAAGAGACTTTATGGCTTCGTACTGTATTTTAGAATTACTTACTAACTCAAACTTCATGGTATCGTCTTCTGTAACAGACCAAGAAACGGCATCTTTAAAGTTTACAGGGATTCCTGAATCGAATTTTTTAGAGTACGACTTGCCGTTTGATCCGGTAACTTTCAAATATAAACTATCGGATAATTTTGGGGCATTAACCTTAAACTGAACACTAACAGTGCCCGTATGTGGAAAAGCGAAGTTATTTTCTTGATTTAAAAAAAAGTCTTGGTTTGAATTAAAGATATCTGTGGGCTTATTATCTGCATCAACAGCCGTATCATTTGAATAACTAATGGTAGGTTCCCAAATAACGTTATCAAACTTTCTGTTTTTACGCGATTGTAATCTAAAAAAAATATAGTCATTTTTATTTACTGCAATCTGCAGGCTGTTTGTAATCGTATGATTGGCTGTGTCTTTAAGAATTGAGTCTATTAAAACTAAATTTTCATTATGTTGTATTATATGCCTAATGCCATCGAAATTTGAATTAAGCCGACTTAATTGATTTATAGAATCTAAGGTTATTATCGAGTTAATGTTAATACTACCTGCTCTAGGGGCAATCCATACTTTAACACTATTGTGGGATATTAAAACCTTTTTAAAATTTATATAACCCTGATCACCCACCGAATCAATTTCATCGAAATAGTCATCAGGGTAATTGCCAATTGCAGGGTTTACATGCCCTGAATGTACAATGTAATTGCATCCGTTACCCACAAAAACGGTATCAGATAATGATTTTAAAAACGTCCTTCCTTGGTTGGCATTGGCTCTATTAAAATAGACATCCCCCTTAGTAACATAATCTAAAATTCCATCTCCATCTACATCTTCAAAATAGTCTTCTGTTTTAGAGGTTGTTTCGGTATAGTTATAGGATAGGTGCACACTTGAATTGTCACTCCTGCCAAAAATACCTTGTATACCTGTACCCCAATTTTTACTACGTTGCAAACCTAAAGTGTTATTTATTGCCAAGTCATATACCGTTGCATCTAACTTAATATTTTGGCCATCTGGCACAAACCTTTGATATTTATATCCATTGTTTCCTTTGTACAATTTGTCCTTGTATCCATCGCCATCAATATCTGTTAAAACAATTTGACTAATCGAATTATCTCTACCTAAACTTCCAGAAAAATTTAAAGAATTGCTTTTTAAGTAAAATTTCGTATCAAAACCAAAATATAGGCCCAAGTCGCCTCCATATCCTGTTGACCTAGAAGAGCCTAAACTGTTAAAAAATGAATTGTTTTTATTTCCAAAATTATACGATATATTAGGGTTATTAGAATTGAAGATATCTTTTATATTTTTTGAAAAACTAGCAAATGGCGTATAAAAAGTTTCGGGCATACCCTTAATCGTTTTTGGATTTGGATCAAATATGGGTACACTATTATCTTGTCCACTATATTCAAATTTATGAATTTTAGCATTTGAGAATGCTTCTGGCAATTCAGTGCTTCCGTTACATAAATCTGTAAGTACATCCTGTATTGCTTTTTCATTTCCAATGTTATTTATGGCTAAATTTGAGCCATTTAATTCCATAATGTTGCAAATCAAACTTTTCGAAAACCTCCCATTTTTGTAATTAATAAAATAGTTTTTAATTATACTATCATTATAACTTACATTTATTCTTTTTAACCTCTGGTCTGTAACTACTTGAAATCCATAGCGTAGATCAATATTTACATCAGGTCTCAGGTTAATGCTGTCTCTACTGAAATCAATTTTATATTTTGCACTCATTTGATTATCAATCTCGTTATTAGATTCGGCATCCGTAGTGTTGATATTGTTTGGGGTTAAAAATCCAGTATAATAAATTGTAGATATATATAGGTTTTGCTCTTTGTTCCTAATTTTAATATTTGGTTTTGTATCATCTTTTAATTCATTTTTTTCTATTAATTCATAATTGTACCTGATATAATTTCCGTGTATATCAATTACCTCAGTTATTGCCCAATGTGCAATGCCATCAGGGCCTTTTAAAGTGGATTTATATTGAGGATTTCCTGTATAAACATATTTCCCATAAACATGTTTTGTGCCATTTTTATCAATAATTTCCCACCAATAATCTTTAGGATTTGTACCATACCTAACAATAGAATCGAAAGCACCCTCAACCCTTGGAAAGAACACTTTTTTACTTGACCTAGGTGTTTCTAAAGACAATGAATATGCCATTGGTAATAACTCAGAACCATTAAGTAAATAAGCCTCAGTTTCATAATTTGTGCTATACCGTGGTACACCCCATCGTGTATCAACAGTAATCGAAGGTGTATTTAAATTCCAACCAACACCCAACCAGCTATTGTTACTTTCGTGCGAGTAGTTTATTGAAATATTTGGTTGCATGCCCATCCTGCCTTTGGGTATTTCAATAGGGTAGTTTAAGTTTAAGGTGCCTTGATTATTGGGTGAAGGGGGCTGTATCACATTTATGCCTTCGATAGGGTTTGCAGCCTTTAAGTCGCTAAACATGGTAGGAACATATGCCTGAGCGTCTGGCATATCCGGAGTTTTAATTATTGCATTAATAAAGTCTGTAAAGTGGTTGGTATAAGCTCGGCTTGATAAGCCCCAAGTCGATTTATTAGTAGTATCAGGCATTAACTGAACCCATTTGTTATTAGATTCATCAAAATAATAGCTTCTAACATTATTGGCATTTAACCCTTTCAGTTTTGAACTGTCTATTTTCATGTCTAAGGTTATCCAACCATCAAAAAAGGCGTTATGTGGCAATAATCTATACCCACTGGCTTCTGAGGTTACATTTATCATACCTGGCCCTAGGGGTGGTAAGTCAAAGGATCTTAGTGCAGTTATGCTAATGTTTTTATAGTTAGTTAAGGATAAAGCATCACCATGAATCCCCATTCCTTTATATTTTAACTCAAAATCACCTTCCTTATTTACTTTTTTATTCTCATTCCCTAATGGAGCTTCGATGCCTATAAATGAAAAACTTCCAACTTTATCTGGAGCTTTCAATACCTTATGCTCACACAGGATATCTCCTTCTTTAATATCTATTTCAATATTTTGATTCGATATTTGTATTATTTCTTCAAAAACACCAGAGTTTAATGTAATAGATCTATTGTTTATAAACAGTGTTCTATTTTTGTGTTTAGGTAAATAGCCACTTATATAAAGATTAGAACCGTCTAAAAAATTTGTTGAGAATTGTTTTATTAATAAATCATCTGAATCCCTTTGGCTGTTTTCTGCTGTGATTCTCAGGTTTTTTATTTTATATACATATCCACCTTCTTGTTTTGCAGTGAATCGAATGGTGTTTTCGCCCTTACGTAACTGATCAGGGTGTAGCATTTCTTTTTGAGTCGACCAAGCCTCATTTTTTTGAATAATAGCACCACCTTGACTCAGTTCATCGTTTATTCCACGGGTAACAGAAATTTGGGATGCGAGTCCAAAGAGTTCATATTCTAAATAAATGATACTGTTTGGATTTATTTGATAATCTATTTTTACCTGAAAAATATTGTCAATAGGATTATCTTGAGATAATCCATTGAAGCCAATAATTCCTTGTACCTGATTTATAGCTGGATAAACTTGTATGGTATTTGAATCTAAGTCTATACATGTAGGCATTGACGAAATGTGATCAAGACTTTTAGAAGCTTTTAATGGAATCTGATTATCAAAGGTTTTTTTCCCTTTTGAATTTTCTTTATTTAGGTATCCCCAACCAATAAAACTTAAAAATGGAAATGTCAGATAAAGTATTAGCTTTTTCATAATGTGGTTTTATAAAATGAAATCTTATTTGTTAGTAAATGAATAGTTTTAAAACTTTAACCTGATCTTTTTCATGGATATGAATCAAATATTGACCAGGATTTAGAGATAACTCGTTTGTTTTAAATAGACCCTCAATCGTATATATTTTTGAAAATTGAATTTGTCCAATAATATTATGGATTTCTATTTTAACAGATTGCTGAAAATTACTAAATAGCTCTATCTGAAACGACCCTGAAGTCGGATTAGGGAATACACTAGCGGTGAAAACATTTCTAAAGGGCGTTGATTTATCAAAATCAGAAGGTTTTTCACTTTTCACATTTTTAACATTTTTAACATTAGGGTTGCTAGATGTTATTTCATTGGGTGAGAAGAAAGAAGATTGAGGTTCAAATAATGCTTTGAATCCAAAACCAAAAAAGTCTTTACCCGATAAATCTGTATCCCAAAATATATTATTAAAATAAGCAAAACCAAAATTGTCTATACTGTCGGGAAAAAGAACGGTAGTGTTTAGGTCAAATGTGTCTTTTTGAGTATTTAGCCACATAAAGACCCCTGAATATTGGGTATAATTTTTTAAATCAAATTTAAGCTGTGTTTTTAAAAAACGACTTGAGTCACCATTACATACCATTAAATAGGATCTTTTTAATAAAATAAATGAAGAGTCTTCGTTATGGGATTTAAAATCGATTTCTGCACTTTTTTGGTTAGAATGGCCCCATATTAGTGAGTTGTCAATTGGCATTGCGCTTTGGTTTAAAGCATTGTTTTTTTCAACTGTATTAATACCGATTTGAACAATATCTTCACCTCCATTACCGGATGCTTGTTTTTGGTTTAGCTGAAACATTGTGTCACATATTATTCCTGCAATATCATATTGATATTTTTTATTTATTTTATTAGACCATAATATTTTGTCTTTTGAAGAAATATAATCAGAATTTTCAAGGCTAACCCCATATTTCAAAGCTAGCCTAGTTTCTATCTTTTCTCTTTCTATGCCTTTTAACCTCTTGTTAAAAATTAGTATTTCTGCAACCTTACCCTCAAAACCCAAAATGCTGTCATTCAAAATATTAAAAACACATTTAGCGTTATTTGCTTTTGGGTTAATTTGGTAAAATAAGGTGTTAATTATGGCAGTAGTATCATTTTCATTAGCATAATTTATTTGAATATTATCTTTTATTATATTCTGGCTTGTAAGCTTAAGGCTATAGCTAGAATCAAACGATAAACTATACAAAGGTTGTTCGATGTCAGATTGTTTGACTCGATATACAATAATCACAGTTAGGCTATTACTTAGCCTATTAAAACCATTGTTTGATAGAGTGAAACCACCTTTTGGCACGTATACGGCTTTGTTAAAATTGAATAAACAGGTATCCCATTTTAGTCCTTTATTGCTGCCAGTTAAGTGATTTTGAAGTCCTGAATGATCATGCCAAATATTTGAAGTATCAGGAAGACTGTCCCCTTTAAACCACATCGTTGGCCTTTGAGTTTGCTGTGCAAAAAGTTGCGAAATAGACAAGACGAAGATTGCAACACTAAATATTAATCTCATTTCAATTTTTTTTAAGTAAACGTTTTCTATATAAAAATCCAAACATATAAATATTATTTGAATTGGACAAACATTTCAATTGTAATTTTATAAAAAGCTATAAAATAGTAGCTATTCTATCTAACGACTATAAAATCAATAGTTTTTGAAATGATTTTTTTTACTTATGTAAAAATAAGTTTAAATGAATTGTTCAAAATAATAATTTACACAAAAATATGTCAAGGCAAATTAGTAAAAATTCAATCAATAATCAGTTACAGATAATTGCCTTAAAATAAGATAGAAAGCTATATTTATCGCTATTTTTACACTGTAAATGATCGAAAAGTGGAACGAAATTCTAATTTCTGAGTTAATTTTAGCATATATGATACAAGAATTAAAAAAGTTAACAGCCGCAGAACAGGCTATTTTGATAAAAGCGCCCGCTTTAGTATCTGTTTTGGCGGCAAGCACCGATGGCGAAGTAAACAGCACCGAGAAAAAAGAAGCCATTAGCTTTTCTTTTGTACGCACATTTAGCGCTCACCCAATGGTTAAAGGCTATTACGAAGAGGTTAATAAAACGTTTGAAGCTAATTTAAACGAAATGATTAAACGCTTTACTCCGCTTAACGAGGCAAATATCGAAGCATTGAAAACAGAAGTTGCCAACCTTTCGCCAATAATTGCCAAGTTAGATCGCGAGTATGCACGCATATTGCACGCCAGTCTAAAAAGCTTTGCAAGTCATGTGAAAGATGTAGACCGCAGCGTGGTTGAAGATTTTATTTTTCCATTACCGATTCCGGGATTAACCGATTAGTTATAGCGAATGAATAAACTTCAGGTTCACTTTTTAGGAGCATCAGAAACCGTAACGGGCTCTAAATATTTGGTTGAGAGTAACGATGTATCTTTTTTAGTAGACTGCGGTTTATTTCAGGGAATAAAAGAGTTGCGCGAAAAAAATTGGGATGTTTTACCCATTGATATCGCTACGCTAGATTTTGTATTGCTAACCCATGGGCATCTCGACCATACGGGCTATTTGCCTAAGTTGATGTCTATGGGTTTTAAAGGAGCTATTTATGGCACGGCTCCAACTTTGGCAATTGCCGAGGTAATCTTAAAAGATAGCGCCAAAATACAAGAAGAAGAAGCCGAACGCGCTAACGAAGAAGGTTTTTCGAAACACCATCCTGCCGAGCCGCTTTATACGTTAGACGATGTGGAGTACACGCTTTCTCGTTTTAAAGTTGTTGAAGTAGATACTTGGATTAAGATAAAACCCGATGTGGAAGTCCGCTTTCAGACGGTTGGCCATATTTTAGGCGCATGTTTCATCGAAATTAAAACCCAAGGAAAACGCTTGGTGTTTAGTGGTGATGTGGGCAGAGAAATAGACGATTTGCTTTTTGCACCCAAACGCCCTACCGAAGCAGATTATTTGTTTATCGAAAGCACATATGGCGATAGACTTCATCCGAATATCGATCCAAAGCAAGCGCTTAAAGAAATTATACTTTCAACGCTGGCAAAAAACGGTTCGTTAATAATACCAAGTTTTGCAGTAGAACGCGCGCAAGAAATCATGTATTTGATATGGCAATTGAGCCTTTCTGGCGAAATTCCGTCTATAAACAGCATTTTAGATACGCCCATGGGTGCAAAAGTGTTGGGCATTTTCGAAGAATTTGCGAGCTGGCACAGGCTAGATAAAATCGAATGCTACAAAATGTTTGCTAGCTTTAAGATTGTTAAAGAGTTCGCAAACACGTTGCAATTAATGCATACCAAAACGCCAAAAATTGTGATTGCTGGCAGCGGAATGGTAACAGGCGGCAGAGTGCTCAGCTATTTAACTACGCATATCGAAGACCCGAACAACACCGTTTTATTGGTAGGCTACCAAGGCGAAGGAACCCGAGGCAGGCAGCTGCAGGAAGGGTGCCACGAGGTAAAGATTTTCGGGAAATACTACCCAGTTAGGGCAAAAATTGAGATGTTGCAAAACTTGAGTGCCCATGCCGATCAAAACGAGCTGTTAAATTGGGTAAAAGACATCAAAACTCCACCCAAAAAGGTGTTTTTGATTCACGGAGAGCGCCAAGCACTCGATGCTTTTCGAGTAAAACTTACAACAACCTTAGGTTGGAACTGTACAATTCCAACCCTTTATCAGATTGTAGATTTATTAGAGGAGTAGAAGTTTTAAATAACTTCCATGATTGAGCGGAATGCCGCAAAACGGTTTGCATATCGCGTAGCATGCGACTCTTGCAATGCCGGTGCAAACTGATCTAAGTAAATTTGCAGCGTATCCATATCCTTGCAAATGTATTGGAACGAGAAGTTAGCATAGCCTGGCTCAGAAGCTGGACTTAACATGCGGGTTACTTTGTTTTCTAAAAATAAGCCGGTGCGCAGCACTTCGGGTATATGCTCTTCGAGCATCCATTTTAACCAGCTTTCTTCAATCGTTGCGTCAATTGTAACGGTTACGTTGTATTGTATCATTATCCTGAAATTTTATCGCCACGCAAAGCTCTAAAGCGTTTACGGGCCTCAACAGCAAAGGTAGAATTCGAAAACTTAGTGATCAGTTCTTCGTATAACTCGCTGGCTTTTTGTTTGTTTTTTAGATTGATTTCGTAGATTTCTGCCATACGAAAAAGCGCATCGTCTGCTAAGATGTCTGCATCGTTATATGTTTTTACAAACGTATATTGCTTTATGGCTTCGTCCCATTTTTGTTGGGTTTCTGCTATTTGCCCTTTGGCAAAGGCAATTTCATCGGTTAACGGATGTGCCGGAAATTCGAGCAAAAGACTATCGAAAGTAGCAATGGCTTCGGTGTATTTATGCTGAAAAATTAACAAGTCGGCACGGGCATACATTTCCATGGGAATCACGGTAGAGTCCATGCCTAAATTATCCTGAATGATGAGCGCTAAGCGCAACGCATCGTTGCTTACAAATTGACTGGTTGCTGTTTTAAGTACGTTTAATTGTGCTTGCGCCCATTCAAACTCGCCTCTGTAAAAAGAAATACGCGAATTTTTGAATTTGGCATCTTGCCCTAAAGGTTCGTCTTTAAAATCTTTTTCTACTTGTCCGTAAAGTAAGCTCGGCTCCCACACATCGCCACTAATGAGGTAATAATCGCCTAAATCGAGTTTGATATTTGCCCGTGTACGCGCGTGCACACCTGGGATTTTTAGGGCATTTTCTAAAACCTCAATGGCATCGTTGCATTTATTTAAATACCTTGCTTGCAGCAAAGCCAAATTTTGCTGTACCGGAATGGTTGCAGCACTTACGGAGGTTTGAGCTAAGTAATTTTTGAAGCGGGTTTCGAGTTGTAGCAATTGCTCTTGTGTATAATTTCCGTTGGCTAAAATTTGCTTCATGGAAATGTCTAAATATTCGTTTCCTGCGGTGATAAAATAGGCGTTCGTATTTCCTTTATCCAAAATGTATTGGTACATCATCAATGCATCGCTCCACCGTAGGTTATCAGCAGCTATACGCGCTAAGTTTAGAATTCTACTGCCGTCTTCTCTTTGTCTTTTTTCGATGGATTTTGCCTGAATAAACGCTGTTTCATAATCTTTTTGTTGCACGAAATACCAAATCATGAATTCCGATAACGCAAAATTATCGGGCGATTGCTGCACGTTTTTGATAAGTGCATTTTTCAGCATAGCGTAATCGTCTTCGTCTAACCGCGCTTGAATCATGTTTTGCACATACATCAGTTGGTTCGGCTGACTCTCTAACAATTCGAGGTAGGAATTTACCATGCCTTCTTTGTTGTTTTGCTGAAAATAAGCTTCGGCTAGGTCAAGTGCAAAAAGTCCTTTGTCGCCAGTTACTTGCCTTGCTTTTTGCAGTGCAACAATGGCGTATTCGGCTTCGCTTCGTCCACGAAATGCGTACGAAATTTGAGATGCCAAATTGGGATTTCCGTTGATTAGTTTAAGTGCTTTCTCGTATTCGTCTTTTGCTTTTTCAAGCTTGCCATCTACTTTTAGCGCATAGCCGTAATCGATTCCGTAATTCGGGTTTTCTGGAAAACGTTTGTTTTGTTTTTTGGCAACACTTTGGGCTTTATCGTACTTTTTAAGCACAATTAAGCAGTTGTAATAGTAGGCGTAGTACACATACATTTCGGGCTGCTTATCGAACAGCCTGCCAAATAAATCTTCGGCTTTATCGTATTCAGCTCGTTGATAGTAGTTTACGGCCATTTCATACTCCACCATCGACTGAGAAAAGCTGTTGAATGCAGTTCCCAAAATCAACGTAAAAAAGAGTATGAGTTTTTTTATCACAGTTGAGCTTTAAATTTCACCTGTTTCTAAAACGTTCGCAATTTCATCTTGGATGCTTTTCGAGCGATCTTTAGCATACCATTTATGCAACTCTTCTTTAAAAGTAGCTGCTGTTTCTGGGTTGTTTTTCATTGTAACCACTAATTCTTGCGCAGTTGCTGGTCGTGCGCCCCACGAAAAGGCAACGTTACCATCGTTTTTCAACGCTACTAATTTAGGAATAGCGCGTGCTCCGTTGGTTAAAAACTGATCCATCACTTCTGGGTTTTCATCGCGCAAGCAATAGCGAGCTGTGAATTTACCGTTGCTTTCTTTGCAAATTTCGTTTAAGGCAGGTACAATTTGTGCGCTATCGCCACACCAACCTTCGGTAATAACCAACCACGTAAGTTTCTCAGGATAATTAAAGATTGCGTTTTTCAGTTTTTCAGTTAGGACAAACGTTTTTTCTACGCGATGCATACGGTGCAAATTTAGCTCCGTATAGGTTAGCATGTCTGCAGATTGGTCGTGTCCTGTAGTTTTACCTTGAGCAAATAATTCTTTAATAAGTGATACATACGTATCGTAGTCCATACATTTATCGTGTATGGTAGAAATTGAAAAGTTCATGTACTTAATTAAAGTGCAAATTTACCCAAAAATGCCTATTTATCTCCTACTAAAACATTAGCTCCTTTACCCATAATAATCACTTTACTGTTGGTAGAAACACTTAAATCGCGGTATGCTTTTATCTGTTCGTAGGTTAAAAGTTTGTCGTTTAATTCGCTACTAATAATGCGTTGATAATCTGCAATACCTTGTGCTTCAACACGTTTTCGTTCTGCTTCTTGCTTTTCTTTTTGCAGCACAAATTGCATTTTTTGTGCTTCCTGCTCCGCATTTATTTTCGATTCGATGGTGGTTTTAACAGAAGCCGGTAAAGTGATATTTCTCACTAATAATTGCTCTAACACCATTCCGCGGCTTTTGAAGTTGTCTTCAATGCTTTTCGAAATTTTGGCTTGGAACTCATCGCGTTTAGTTGAGTAAAGCGAAATTGCATCGTAATACACGGCATTGTCGCGGATTTTGGTGCGTGTTACTGGACGAACAATTTTGTTCATGTAGTCTGTGCCAATTTCGTTGTAGATTTTTGGGGCATCGCCTGGAACAATTCTAAACAAAACGGTTAAATCGATGATAACCTCTAGACCATCTGATGACAAAACCCGAATAGCATCATCGCCCCCTTTGTCGCCCTCGTCATGAACTCCACTCATGGTATAATTCTGCGTTTTTGTATCAAAACGCTTTACTTCTACAATTGGATTAATGATGTTTAACCCGCTGGTTAAAATGTCTTTTTTGATTTTTCCAAACATAGTTTGTACACCCACTTCACCCGCTTCAATTTGTACAAAAAACGAGGCTGCAATACCAAATGCCATAATTACTAGGCCAACAATTTTAACGGAGTTAAATTGTGTTCTCCATTGAGGCTGTGTTTTGGATGAGTAAACTGCAAAAGCAAAAACCAATGCACCTAAAATTAAAATAATCATAACTAGATTTTATTACTCAAAGGTAATTATAACAATCAGATTGTGTGCAGTTATGATTGTAATTCGGGTTTTTGCGTAGTTAAGCGGTAAAAGGCTAGTTTATTGCTTTTAGCAAACAGGTTTACACACAAAAAAGGCGATTTCTTTTGAAATCGCCATATAAAAAAAATTGGATGAAAATAGACCCACTTTGGTAAAAGTGGGTCAGAAAAAAAGGGTTATTGAGGACTTAGTTATTTGAGCGCACTTCACGAGCTTTTGCTCTGCGCTCTTCTTTGATGGCATCGTACGATGCTTTTTGCTCTTTGGTTAAAAGAGCTTCGATTGCATTGTCTGCCTCTTTGCTTAATTCCATTCTTCTGGAAATATCTGGATTTTCAGACTTCATAATTTCTATTTTCTCTTGCTCAATTTTTAATAATGGGGCATGCATTTTTTGCATTTGATCTGAAGTAAGGTCTAGTTTATCCTTCAAACGAAGTAATTGCATGTCAACGCGTTCTGATGCACTAACATTTCTTGGTGCTCTTGGTCTTTGTGCTGATGCTGAATTCACAAAACCCAAAAGTAATCCTACAAAAAAAATGATTTTAATAAGTCGCATAATGGTTGATTTTTGTTTTTGATATATAAATGCCAAAAAGGTTTAATCAGACCTTAAATTATTTTTATTTTGTTTGAATAAACTTGCGGATAAGCGAAAAAGTAGGGATGTAATGCTGATAAGAAAGTGAATTAGGGTTGTCGTTTAAATCATGGTAGGCAGTAACATCGCCCAAGGTGTATATAAAAATGGCGGGAACACCTTTTTTTGTGAATGGAAAATGATCGCTATTGGCAGCATTTGCGCGTTTACTAACTTTTATCAAATACTTTCCCGATGAGTTTAAACTGTCTAGTTGCTGGGTAAAAGTTGGATTTTCAATGCCATTTACCACCATAATGCCTTCTGAACCACCGCCCATAAGGTCTAAATTAACTACTTTTTTGATGTTTGAAAGCTGGATTGGAGAATTTTCAACAAAATAGGTTGAGCCTTTTAATCCTGCTTCTTCCGCAGCAAAAGCTATAAAAACAAGGCTGTAAGGATGCTGATTTTCGGGTTTTGCAAAGTAAGAGGCTAAATCTAAAAGCATGGCGGTGCCACTGGCGTTATCGTTTGCACCGGGCATTAAAACTTGCCCCATTTTTCCCAAGTGGTCGTAATGGGCAGATACCATAATAAACGAATCCTTATAAGTTGTTCCAGGAATGTAGCCTATAATATTTTCGATTTCAACTTCCTTGTTTTCAGATTTTACTGAAGCGCTTATCGATTTTATTTTGTTAGGAATTACACCCTCTTTTACAATAAATACAGGTTTTTGAGAGCTTTCCGATGCGACAGACCAAATCAGTTTCTCGCGTGAAATTTTGATGAATATTTGGCAAGATGTTTTTGAATAAAGATTTAAGATATCATCTACTACCTCCTTACTGTTGTTTTCGGGTTGAATAATGCACGCACAATCTTTTTGTTTTTTAGAAAAGAAATCTACATCCAAAAAATTACCTGACGATACTAATTTAGGTTGAAGTTTTTTAGAGGTAAACGATCTGCTGGCAGGTGCGATGATATAATCTACTCCAGCTAAAAGTGGCGTTTTATTGAACGATAAAACTATTGAATCTGCAAAGCTATTAACCTTGATTTTGAATGGCTGCCCAAACCGATTTAGAGTTGGTAAGGGTTTTAAACCCAAAGCTTTCATTTGGTTTTCGATGTAATTCCCAGCTAAAACTTGCCCGTTATTTACATAACCTCGACCCGAAAAAGTAGATGAACACAAGGTGTCAACCGTGTGTTTTGCATAGGAAATATCTTGAGCAAAACTCAACGTATGGATTAGCGAAATAAAGAAAACCAAAAGCAAAACAAAAGCCGCTTTTGACCCACAAAGGAAAGTTTTGATAGGGTGTTGATAATCGCTCACAAACGAATAAATCAGAAAGTGTTAAAGTTTAAATAAATAGGCGATTAACGATATCAAAACATACATCAAAATAATAGTAGGTAATGTAAAAATGCCGCCCACAAGGAATAGGATGAGTGATATTGCAATTACTGCATATTTAAGATAGTTTTTTCGGAACGAAAAATCGGTAAACTTCAACCCTAATAAAGGCAATGGAGCTACTAATAATAGCGAAGTGTTTAATGCTAATGCCCCTAATACATACGGGTTCGAAAGCCAAAATGCAGCATTAGATTCTGGTTTTAATGCAACAATAAAAGCGATTCCGGCATAAAAGAAAGCATGCGCTGGAGTTGGCAAGCCAATAAAACCGTATTGCTGACGGGTGTCGTTGTTGAATTGAGCTAAGCGCACAGCCGATAATAAAGGAATTGCTAAAGCAATAATCTGAAATCCGTTGAAAGGAGTTGGAGTTTGTGCAAGCATTTTAAAAACCATAATGCCAGGCAAAGCGCCAAAGGTTACCATATCTGCCAATGAGTCTAAGTCCTTACCTATCGGAGACGAAACTTTTAATAACCGGGCAGCAAACCCATCAAAAAAATCAAAAACCCCAGCAGCAATAATCAACCAACCGGCTTGTTCAAAATTATTTTGGCTAACTGCTATTATGCCTAAACACCCGCAAAGCAGGTTGCAAAGGGTAAGCATATTGGGGATTTGTCGGATAATAAACACGTTTTACAAATTTAGGTAAAAATGATTATTGAAACGCATGTTCCTTTTTAAGGGTGTTGTATGCTTCGTTTACTTTTACTATTTTTTCGTGGGCAACAAGTTGATGCTCTTCTCCTAAATGCGATACCTTATCGGGATGGTATTTAAACACCATTTTTTTATACGCTTTTTTAATATCTTCGGGAGTTGCCGTTTTCTCGATTTCCAATATTTTAAATGCCCAATCGTTTGCAGGTATAAACATGTTACTGATGGATGCGTAGTCAGCATCTAAAATGTATAACCAGTTTGCAATGTGGTCTAATTCTGTTTTCTCAGATATGCTTATATTTCCATCGGCTTTAGCCAAATTGAAAAGCATATGCATCATGTGCAAGCGGGTTTTATAATCGAGGTTTTCGCGAATTTGCTGGCAAATAGGAGCTAGGTCGTATTCCTTTTTTAAAACATCGCGCAGGATAATTAAATACTCTGGTGTTCTGTGACTGCCGAAATTGGTATCGAAAAAGTGTTTTACATAGGCTAATTCTGACTTAACCACCTTTCCATCGGCTTTCATTAAATGTGCCAAGAGCACAATTAAGCTGATATTGAAATTATATGCCGTGTTTAATTGAGGACTTCCACGTTCAACTACCGTAGTTCCATCCAATATCGAGCCTAAAACTACCCCAACAAGAGCGCCAATTGGTCCGCCAAAAACCCAACCTAAGCCACCGCCAATCCATTTACCTAATCCCATAATTTCTACAAAGTTGCTTATTTTTCCTTTTAATGAAGTTAATTATTAGTTATTTTGTAGCAATGGTATTTTTTATTTGATAAATGGAAATTAAAGAAACTGAAATAGACGGACTTTTAATAATTCAACCCAAGGTTTGGGAAGATGAGCGGGGTTACTTTTTTGAAAGTTATTCTGAGGCTGTTTTTAAAAAGCATGGATTGCCAACCAATTTTATTCAAGACAATCAGTCGAAAAGCCAAAAAGGAACGCTACGAGGTTTGCACTTTCAAGCACCCCCATATGCACAAGGCAAATTGGTACGGGTAGTTAGAGGCGCTGTGTTAGATGTTGCTGTTGATTTACGTGTTGGTTCAGCTACCTATGGAAAATATCAGTTGGTTGAACTTTCCGAAAAAAATCATACACTGTTTTGGGTTCCACCGGGGTTTGCTCACGGGTTTTTAACCCTCGAAGACGACACTATTTTCGTTTACAAATGCACTGGATTATACAACAAGGAATCTGAAGGAGGCTTATTGTGGAACGATGCTGAAGTTGGGATTAACTGGAATGTTGAAAACCCTATAATTTCTGAAAAAGATGCCATCCTGCCTACGTTAAAAGAGTTAGTTTCTCCTTTTGTATAAATAATGCTAAAATTTGGGCTGGTTTTTTTAGGAGGAGGAGTAGGAAGCGTTTTTCGTTTTGGGGTAAACCAAGCTGCTACATTCTTAAATTTAGCGGGCTACTGGCCAACCTTTTTTGTAAATATATTAGGTTCATTTATTGCTGGAGTTTTGGTAAATTTTTTGCCAGAGCAAGGGCGATTGTTGTTAATTACAGGGTTTTGTGGAGGTTTAACTACCTTTTCTACCTTCAATTTAGATAATATTCAATTACAACAAAACTCACAATTGGGTTTGTTGATACTAAACATTACGATTACGGTAGCTGTATCGTTATTTGCATCATTTATGGGGTATAAACTCGGCCAAGGAAACATATGAAGGTTTGTGGATTTACGTTTATTCGTAATGCGGTAAAATTCGATTACCCAATAGTAGAAGCAATAACCTCTATTTTGCCCATTTGCGATGCTTTTGTGGTAGCCATTGGTAATTCGAATGACCAAACAGAAGCCTTGATTCTGGGAATAGATAGTCCAAAAATCAAGATAATTCACACAACCTGGGACGATTCATTGCGCGAAGGCGGTAAAGTTTTGGCTGTGGAAACTAACAAAGCGTTTGATGCAATTTCTTCAGAGTACGATTGGTGCTTTTACATCCAAGGCGATGAAGTTATCCATGAAAAATACCTTTCTAATATAAAAAAGGGCATGCAATTGCATCTTAACAATAGAAAAGTAGATGGGTTGCTGTTTAAATATGTACATTTTTATGGCAGTTACGGATACATTGGCGATTCTAGAAAATGGTACAACCACGAAGTTCGCATAATTCGTAACGATAAAAAGATACGCTCTTGGCGCGATGCGCAAGGCTTTCGCAAGTCGGGGAGGAAACTAAACGTAAAGGCGATTAATGCTAAAGTTTTTCACTACGGTTGGGTAAAAAGTCCCGATCATCAACAAGAAAAGCAGAAAAGTTTTCACAAAATGTGGCATTCTGATGATAAGGTGAAGAAAATGACGGGCGAAAAAGATAAGTTCGATTATAATACCATCGATTCATTAAAAGAATTTAGAGGATCGCATCCTGCCGTTATGGAGCAACGCATTAGCAAAGAAACTTGGGCGTTTAACTTCAACGTTAAGCAGAAAAAGTTTGCCTTAAAAGATTGGCTGCTTTATTCGTTCGAAAAACTTACGGGCATTCGACCTTTCGAATACCGAAATTATAAGCGTATGTAAAACAAAGAAGCCTCGACTAGCTTTTATTTTTTAGAATATTAATTTATTTTATTCAGCAACAGCCGATTCTTCAACTTTTACTTTAGCAGGTCTTCCTCTGCGCTTTCCGGTAGAACTCGTTGATTTTACAGCCTTTGTCGCAGTTTTTTTAGCAGTAGTTGTTGCTTTTGCCTTAAGGCCTCTTTTTTTAGGTTCCGATTTTAACTTACCGTCTAATTTTGAAATCATTTCTTTAATATCAGAAACACGGTTGATTGCCTTTTCTAGTTCTGATTTGTAAAATTCTTTTAAAGAACTAACTTCTTCGTTTGAAAATGTAATGTCAATCATTTTAAATTATTTATTTCACAAAAATATTAATTATATTTTATCAATTTTTATAATTCTATATTTTTTGACATTAATGTCCGATAAAAAACAAAAACGACTATTTTTATTTTTTATCTAGTTGTTATTCAGTTGTTTAATTTTTTAAATCTCTCGTTTCTCAAAACAAGGCATTAAAAAAATGACAATTGCTCTATTTCAGCTTTATCAA
>CAMTUB010000031.1:0-77201 GCA_947084835.1 uncultured Bacteroidota bacterium
CAACGAACTCATAACCGTGGTAGATGGGGCATATACAAACCATTACTATATCGGTAGCCAACGGGTGGCAAGTATGTTAGGGGCTGGCTTTAAACCAACCACCGGACTACCCAACGACCCATTGCAACCCAATACAAATACAAATACAATAGATACCCGAACGGTAGATGAATTTGCCGATGCAACCCTCCAAAAATTAGCACTCGATGTACAATGCAGCGGCACAACGCTAAACAGCCAAAGCCACAGCTACAAAACACCAGATAATTGGATATACAGCACCGGCTACAGCACACAAGATGTGTACTTTTACCACTCTGACCACCTAGGCAGCAGCAGCTTTATAACCACCGCTGGCGGCTACGCCACCCAACACCTGCAATACATGGCCTATGGCGAAGACTTTATACACCAACAAAATAAAAGCACCTATAAAACACCCTACACTTTCTCCGCCAAAGAAAAAGATGCTGAAACCGGCTTCTCTTACTTTGGTGCACGCTACTACCAAGCCGACCTAAGCATTTGGTTGAGTGTTGATCCGTTGGCGGATAAATATCCGCATCTTACGCCATACCACTATTGCTCTAATAACCCTGTAATGAGGGTTGACCCCAATGGGATGAATGATGAACTTGTAATTAAAGGTTCTAATTCAGGTGCTGCATTTGAACAATTAAAAGCGGCAACAAATTTACAATTATCAATGGATGGCAATGGGAAAGTGGGTGCAACGGGAAATCCTTTAAATAGAAATGATAGAAAACTTTTAGCTGCAATAACAGACACTAAAGTGAGAGTAAACGTGCACACAGATGGGTCTCAAATCCCGTTGCCAGGTTTAAATAATTCTGCAGATTATTATGGTGGAGGGTTTGGTGGCAATGAATTCATTACTGAAACTGGAGAAGAAAATAATATTGTTAATAATAAACCATTTATTGAAACATTTACTTCTTTAAATAGAACAATTATATCTGCAAACCAATATGTTAAGCCTGATGAAACCAGTTTTTTAGATAATAAATTCGGGAAATTTGCTGGACAATCTATCTTACACGAAGTTACAGAAGCTTATTTTGGTGGTAAAATTTCTGAGAAAAGAGGTATAGGAGCACTTCCTGCATATAATAGAATTGATGCTCCAACAGAATATAAATCATCATACAATAACGTATTCTTACGAGCTCATTTCAAAGCAACAAAACAACCTAATATTACAGAAAAAGAACTCAAAAGATGATTTTTGAATAAATAATTATAAATTATATGCTAATGAAATATGTCTTAATACTTTTGTTTAGTTTGAAATTTTCAAATTCTATTGCTATTGAATCTGATACATTAATTAGGAATTTTAAAGTGGTTAAAATTAAACAAAGTACGATTAGTAAAAATAAAACAAATGCATTTTACATAATAAGATTAAAGGATATTGAAAACAAATATCAATATATTATCTTGTCCAAAATTACTAATACAAGTACATCATACAAGTTAAAGAAAAATAAAATATATACATTAAAGATAATACTCTACTATGAGTTTTATTGGGTTGGTCATTACGGGATAAAAATTATGGATCTAATTATTGATGGCATAAACATTCAAATTCCATTAGAAAAAAATTATAATTCTGGAGTCATTTATACAACCCCCAACCTTAATGGTTTATATTTAATTGAAGATCCCAATTAAAGATATGATTTAAATGACTCATTTTACTGGCCAGATAATCAAGAAACTTTAAGTCAAACCCGCTCGCGCTGATTTGCAATCCGTACCCTAACAAAGCATCGAAAGACTAAAATAGAATACCATCAAAATTTAAATAAATTCGTTCAGTAAACGTACAACTTGCCAACACCAACCATAAAACTAAACCTAGGCAGCAGCAGCTTTATAACCACCGCTGGCGGCTACGCTACCGAACACCTGCAATACACTTGTGCTGAGCTTGCCGAACGCATGGCCTATGGGGAAGACTTTATACACCAACAAAACGCAAGCACCTATAAAACACCCTACACTTTCTCCGCCAAAGAAAAAGATGCTGAAACCAACTTCTCTTACTTTGGAGCACGCTACTACCAAGCCGACCTAAGCATTTGGTTGAGTGTGGACCCGTTGGCGGATAAAAACATTTCATACACACCTTATATATATTGCGGAAATAATCCAATAAATATGATAGACCCAGATGGTAGAGATTGGTATGAGGGCACATCAGATGATAGTAAAGGAAGTGTAATGTGGAGAAAAGGAAATGAAAACATTGATGGCTATAAAAATATTGGAGAAAATTACAATCATAAAATTGGAGGCGGTGTTTCTATTGGATATACTCAAAACAAAGCAACCTCAATTACAACAAATACAATGTCTTCTGAACAATGGGTTTCTCAATATAGCAAAGCAGATTGGGGTGGAACACCAGCAGATAAAGCTTGTAATAAAGCTTGTGATGCAATGTTGTCCAATACTGGCAATTCAAGCAATGGTAGTATGAATATTATTGTAGACAATGCTGGTAGTGGAAGAGCTGGATCTGCTAACAGTACTGGATTTGATGCAATTAGTAAAATGAGTACAGCTCTAGATTTCGGAAATCCTACCAAAGTGAATATTGATTTTCGTTCTGGGTCAGGTAGTGGAGATAAAATGGGAGACCATTTTGTTTTAGCTCAGGGTAAAACAGAACAAATTAGAAATGGGAAAGTGACTTCAACTTCTTTCCATTGTTTTGACCCAGGTACAGGTAACCGTAGCAAAGGAACTTCGCCAGCTAATATTTTGAGCGTTGTAAACAATAGATTAGAAGGAACACATATGAATAATAAAAAGCCAATTGTTGCTACTAGTATCAGACCAACTAGATAAATGAAATAAATATGAAAAAGAAATTCAAAAAAAGGCTATTTATCATTTATTTCTCCTTGACTTTATTCAATTGTAGGGGACAATCATATAATGAAAAAATTGAATCGTTCTTATCAAAATTTATTGAGTTCCAATTTCCAGTTGATCCTTCAAAACTTTTGGGAGAAAGAGAGAGAAAGGGGGATTTTAAGATATTAAAAATATCGAAAAAAAACTATGATGAATTTCTTCATGAGAAAGGAGACTCATTATGGTATTTTAGTGACAAATATGAATTTAGTTATATTGGAAAGAAAAAAATTGAAAATTATTGGATTCTTCTATACTACAGAGGTTATCTTTCGGATGATGTGAATTTACAAAGGAGTGAGTTTATTATTTCAACCTTTTCGTTCCAAGGGAAAATTATTTCTGTATTGCCTATTACAGGTGGATATGGAGATTCTTTAGTTTTCACATCGATTATAGGTGGGGTAAATAATATTTGTGTCAATTATACATCATATAAAAATGATAAAGAAGAAAAGTATACTAAGCACTATTTTATTGACAATAAAGGTTTTTTTATATTAAGAAGAAAAGATTAGAATTAGGTAATAAAACATACCCACCTCGTCCTCGTTTGTAACGAGGATGTTTTAGAGGTGCGTTTGTAACGCACATTAAAAATATTTATATTTGGGTAAATGAGTGGAGATAGATATAAAATAGCAGACCAACAACAGCCGTATTTTTTAACATGAACGATTATTGATTGGGTAAATGTATTTACAAGCATTAATGTCCGATAAAAAATAAAAACGACTATTTTTATTTTTTATCTAGTTGTTATTCAGTTGTTTAATTTTTAAATCTCTCGTTTCTCAAAACAAGGCATTAAAAAAATGACAATTGCTCTATTTCAGCTTTATCAATAATCCAGTTTTTTTCTGGATTTTCTAAAAATTTCATCAATTGGATATAATTGAAAAGATGGATTTTACAAAAACTAACCAAGTTTGAAAATGCCCAACTTCTTTTTAATCTCTTTTTTATCACAGCTATCAACAAATTGACAATCAAAACACAATATATCTGTATTTTGATAGCGTTTTCGTTATCTCCTAAAAAATATCTCAGCGGAAAATTTTGCTTGAGCTGTTTAAAAAGTAGTTCTATTTGCCATCTTATTTTGTAATTGTGACTACTAAATTAGATTTATAAGAAACCCCATTATAGTTATATAACATTACATACCATGTACCTGATGATGGATTAGTAAAATTGCAAAAATCCTGTTCCCTGTTATTGCTCATGCTTGCACAATCTGCTACATAACCTGTAAATGGGTCAGCATTACATGTCGGCTTACTTCCACGTCTTACAAAAAGATCTGCATGATTACTGAACCCAGCGGTAGATTCATTTGTCCTCACCTCCATAGATTTTACACCAGCCGGGACTACAAACTGAGCATATTGTCTATCCTTGCTGCCACCATTAAGTACCGTGGTATACAATACTGATGTACCGCTGCTGCAACTTGTTTGACAAGCAGAAAGAGTGCTATATTGTGCTCCGCTACTTACTGCAACGCAATTACCACTTACACAATTATATCCACTACTACCTCCACCACCTGAGCCAATATCAGCACTCTGGCCATTAACTAATATTTTCGATGAAGTTGCATTCCCTAATATACTAACAGTGTTTTTCTTACCTTTGATAAATGCATTTAAGTCAAGTGTACCAACATAACTTTTCACTAGAACCGATCCTGGTACTTTCTGTACCATTTTGTATGAATAGCTGATATTATTTTTTAATTCAGGATTATGAACGTTATCTTCTGATTCATCAGGAAAATACTTCTTTCCATCAAATATAAAATCCGTAACAAATAAGTCGCCCGAATGTTCACTGAAAAATATGGTAATTTGTCTTACAAAAGCACTTACCTGTTTTTCTTGTTCTTTTGTACATCCCATTGAGAATAGTAGCATAATTGAAATGATACCTAAGTAAATTTTGTTTATTTTCATTTTTTTATTTGTTTAAATTGTTTTTGATTATTTATTGAATCTTGCTAAGCTAATATTCATTTTTTACAATGTGACGGAGCTCCATTTTAATGGATAGATATCAAGTTTCACAAGGTTGTTGATGTAAATTGATTACTTGAGCGTACAAATATAGGGTTATATTTTTAAATCCATAAGGATTTTGTAAAAAAAAGTTCTGTTTTTAACAAATACCATTTTTCTACGGCATCAAAAGGGGGTTTTCACATTCAAGCCTTTTTGAATTGGTGTCAGGTGTTTCCGCCTGACATTCCGTTAGTGTGTCTTTAGAGGTGCGTTTGTAACGCACATTAAAATATTTATATTTGGGTAAATGAGTGGAGATAGATATAAAATAGCAGACCAACAACAGCCGTATTTTTTAACATGAACGATTATTGATTGGGTAGATGTATTTACAAGAAAAGATTATAAATTAGTATTGTTGATTCGTTAAATTATTGTGTTGAAAGCAAAGGATTAGAAATCTTTGCATGGGTTGTTATGAGTAACCATTTGCACTTAATCGTGAGGGCAAAAGATGGATTTGTATTATCGCATACATTAAGAGATTTTAAAAAATTCACATCCAAACAAATTACATCCAAAATAGTAGGGGTTGGAGAAAGTAGGAGAGAATGGCTTTTGAACAAATTTGCATTTGAAGCAAAACGAACGGCAAGGGCAAAAAACTATAAAGTATGGCGTGATGATAACCATGCAATTTGTTTAGAAAAAAGCGAATGGATTACTCAGCGATTAAATTATATACATCAAAACCCTGTTAGGCAAATGATAGTTAACAATGCAGTAGAATATATTTTTAGTAGTGCAATTGATTATGCAGATGGAAAAGGATTGGTTACAATTTCAAAGGTTTAATTTGAGCGTTACAAACGCTCTTTTAAAACGTCCTCGTTGCAAACGAGGACGAGATGGAGCAGATGAGTTTATAACCCTTGATGAAGGATTTGAAATTGACGAAAATACCCAAATGTATTTACAAGTAACTAAAAGATAAAACGATGAAAAATAAAATTTTAGTAATTATGCTCCTTACTGTTATCAGCTCTTGTAGGCACGAAGAACAAATAAAAACATCTAATGTTCGAGAAAACTTAACACGAAATACGCCTTACGAGGCAAGATGGATGTTTGTTTTACCAGAATTAGACAGTATTGATGTAAATAATATTCCTTATTATTTAGAATTCCCAAAGAATACAAGTATTAGTGGCAGTAGATTAATTTTCGGCCTTCAAAGTTTGAATAAAGATAATTCTATTTACCTAAGGACAACAGAATTCCAAGATCCAAATGGACCAGGTTTTCTTTATTGTTCCGATTCTATCAATGTGCAAACCTTGAATAATGATAGTATAATTACGAGAATTGCTGGTTATTCAAGTAATGATTCAATATACTATTCATCATACACTTTTCATGGTAAATACAATAATAGAACAAAAAACATAGAGGGTTTCATTGATAACTATTATACGGGAATGCGATGTACAACTTGCCCTGGTAAGGTTTACAGATATTATGAAGGTAAATTTCCAGCCATGTTTATTCCAATAAATTATTAAAATATATACAGATGAAAAACAAAATAACACTAATTGCGTTTTTGATGACGAGTGTAACAATCTGGACAACATACGCACAAGAGCTTCATAAATGTGACTCGACAAAATCATTTTGGATATTTTCAAAAGGCGGTACTTCTTTTGTAGCAAAGCTTTTTGGTAATGCAGCTGAAACTGAACGAAAAAATGTTCTTTTGGCCGATAGTTATGCATTGCAATATATAATCGTTGACAAAATCAATTACCTTGACTCTATCGAAGGCAACACTGACCTGTCTGTGCTCAGACGATATGCTATGAAAGAAGCAGAATACTTCACAGGCATATTTGAGAGGAAATTAAATATCACAATGCAGAAACTTTCTTTATCACCTAATCAAATTGGATTGATTTGGTCTTTTGATTTTCCGCCTGAAAAATTGGACACTAAACCAAAAAAATCACCAACCGAAAGAGCAACCGTAACAAGATCTTTGTTATTTATAAACCTTATAATCGGTGACAAAATAATTGGACTTTCAACTTCCCAATTTTCCGATCAGAAATTTGAGGATGTAAGAAGTTTTTTAGTGACGGTAAGCAATTCAGTAAAACAGTTTGACAACAAAACAGATGTTGAGAAATTATGCGGACAGGGACATCATTGAAAAGTATAACTGCTTACAACAGGAAGTTTAAAAGAAATTTGAAAAAAGAAGGGCAGTATCGGTCAGGTTAGATTGGATAAGTAATTTCCATTATCGTTAATGCAAAAAATGTGAATTACTATGTGGTGAAAATCCTATCTATCTGTTCGCATTTTTGCGGATATGGTACAGCTATTAATCCCTTCTTCAATAAACCCTACCCCCAAAAAACAAAGGCTGCCAGTAGGCAGCCTTCATCATTTCTATACTAAAGCAATTATTTAACTACACCCAACGCCTTACCAACCTTGGTAAAAGCAGCAATGGCTTTATCTAAATGCTCAATTTCGTGCGCTGCCGATAACTGCACGCGAATACGCGCTAAACCTTTAGGCACCACCGGAAAAAAGAAACCGGTAACATAAATACCTTCTGCTAATAGCATCGATGCCATTTCCTGACTCAGTTTTGCATCGTATAACATTATCGGTACAATGGCAGAATCGCCATCGCGTATTTCGAAACCAGCATCCACAATGCCTTTTTTAAAGTATTTCACGTTGCTTTCTAACTTGTCGCGCAAGTCGGTGCTTTCGCTCAGCATGTTAAACACTTCAATGCTCGCACCTACAATGGTAGGCGCTAATGAATTGCTGAACAAATAAGGACGAGAACGCTGGCGCAACATTTCAATAATCTCTTTACGGCCGGTAGTGTAACCGCCCATGGCACCGCCCAACGCTTTGCCTAGGGTGCCGGTAATAATATCTACGCGACCCATTACATTGCAAAGTTCCGGAACACCACGTCCTGTTTTACCAATAAACCCTGCCGAGTGGCACTCATCGGTCATCACTAACGCTTGGTATTTATCGGCTAAGTCGCAAATTTTATCCAATTGTGCAACGTAACCGTCCATAGAAAAAACACCATCCGTAACAATCATTATGTTTTTGCAACCTGCCGCTTTTGCTTCTTGCAACCGAAGCTCAAGCTCTTCCATGTTGCTGTTTTTATAACGGTAACGCGCTGCTTTGCACAACCTAACCCCATCAATAATGGATGCGTGGTTTAGTTCATCGCTAATAATAGCATCGTTTTCGCCCAAAAGCGGTTCGAAAACTCCACCGTTGGCATCAAATGCCGCAGCGTATAAAATGGTATCATCGGTTTGGTAGAAATCGGCTATTTTCTGCTCCAATTCTTTGTGGATATCTTGAGTTCCACATATAAAACGAACGCTGCTCATACCAAATCCGTGCGTATCTAATGCTTTATGTGCAGCTGCAATTACCCGCGGGTGACTGCTTAAACCCAGATAGTTATTGGCACAAAAAACCAAAACATTTTGACCTGATTCTAACGTAACCTCTGCACCCTGAGGAGAGGCAATAATGCGTTCTTGTTTGTAAAGTCCAGCATCTTTTATGGCTGCCAATTCGTTTACGAGATGAGGTTTTAGCGTATCAAACATGGCGTAAATTTAAGTAAAGAATTTAGGGAACAATAAGGTTTTAGAAATAGAAGTAAATTGCGGATTGATTTAAATTAGTTTGGTGCTTTGGATAGGAATAAGCAACTTCGAGCAAAATTGTGTTACTATCAAGAGATAACTTTATGGTAATACTTTTTAAGCTATAAACTACCATTTTCATGCATAAAATGCAGCCCGAAAGCTTAATGATGACCTACGGATACAATCCAGAATGGTCTGAAGGCGCAATAAAATGTCCGATTTTTCAAACATCGACTTTTGTTTTTAAAACTGCCGAAGAAGGCAAAGCCTTTTTTGAAGTAGCCTATGGGCATCGTGCGTTAAAAGAAAACGAAAAAATGGGGTTGATTTATAGTAGAATCAACAATCCAGATCTTGAGATTTTAGAAAACCGACTCACCCTTTGGGACGAAGCAGAGGCATGTGCAGTTTTTGAAAGCGGCATGTCTGCAATCAGTACGGTATTATTGGAGTTTTTAAAACCGGGCGATTTATTGATTTATGGCTCTCCACTTTATGGAGGAACCGATCACTTTATCAAAAAAATACTTCCACGTTTTGGCATTCACACCGTTGGATTTATGGTGGGTGAATCTCAAAAAGTAATTGAAGAAAGAATAGAAGCTAGTGGATTTGCTTCAAAAACAGCATTGGTTTATGTAGAAACGCCTGCAAATCCAACCAACGATTTGATTGATATGACTATGTGCAAGGCTTTGGCTGATAAATATAGTACCCCCGTAAAACAAGTTTTTGTAGCAGTTGATAATACCTACATGGGGCCTTTATGGCAACATCCGTTAAAATTTGGAGTGGATATAGTTATATATTCTGCAACCAAATATATTGGCGGCCATAGCGATGTAATTGCAGGCGCTTGTTTAGGATCGGCACAAATCGTGCAACGTATAAAGGTTATGCGTACCTTTTTAGGGAACATGGCAGGACCAATGACCTGTTGGTTGTTGCTTCGCAGCTTAGAAACCTTGAAAGCCCGAATGGATATCCAAGCTAGAAATGCCAAAATTGTTGTTGATTATTTAAACAATCACCCTAAAATTGAAAAGGTTTACTTTTTAGGAAATCTTTCTGAGAAAGATGGCGAGCAATACGAAATCTTCAAGCGACAATGCCTAACTGCGGGTGCCATGATTTCTTTCGATGTAAAAGGGGGAGAAAGCGAAGCATTTAAGTTTTTAAATGCGCTAAGATTGATAAAACTTGCTGTGAGTTTGGGCTCAACCGAAAGTTTAGCAGAGCACCCAGCCACAATGACTCACGTTGATGTGAATGTGGATGAAAGAAAAAAATTATCGATCACCGAAAAAATGGTTCGTTTATCGATAGGCGTAGAACATCCAGACGATATTATTTTTGATATAAACCAAGCGTTAGGAATAGCATAGCACTTTGCTTAATGTAAAGTTTAGCAAGTAATTAGAGAAATAACTGCAAAAAAATAAGGTATTTTTAAGCCCTAATTTTTACAGTTTGACTCGATTTTTACTTTCCCTAGCCTTAATCTTCTCTTTTACTTTTTCAGAAGCCCAAATTTCGTTATCAGGAACCAGCTACACTCAAGCTTTTGATGCCATTGGTTCAGGTTTGCCAACCGGATTCTCGGTTGTTACTTCAGCTTCTGCATCAGCTTTGGGAACAACTGCGGCTTTTACAACCGCTGCAACTGCTTGGACCTCTACCACATCGGGTTGGAAAAACTCAGCATCTGCTGATGGGTTAGCAAGCAATGCATCGTCTGCGGTGCAAAATGCTGCAATAGATAGGTCGCTGACTTTAAGGCAATCGGGGTCGTTTGGTGATCCTGGCGCTGGTTTAGTAATGCAACTTGCCAATACAACGGGCTTTGCCAATTTTAATTTGAGTTTTAAATTGCAATCGCTCGATTCTACCTCTCCACGCACTACCACTTGGCTAGTCGATTACGGTTTTGGCGCAACACCAACAGCTTTTTCTTCAATTACAACTACTCCAACGCCTATAACAAGTGGAAATAGTGTATATACCAATGTAAGTGTAAGCGTAAATTTTGGCAGTTTATTAAACAATCAAAACCAAAATGTTTGGATACGGATAGTATCGCTTTCTGCATCAACAGGTTCGGGAAATAGAGCAACAACGGGCTTTGACGATTTGGCACTAACCTACACTGCTAGTGGAGGCTGCACTGCGCCAACCACCCAAGTCGCTGCTGGAAATATATCATCAATCAGTTCTAACTCATTCCAAATGAATTGGACTAAAGTGGCAAGTGCTAACTCGTTGGTGGTAATTAAACAAGGCAGTGCGGTTGCCGGAGTTCCTGCCAATGGTACTAGTTATACAGCCAATGCTACATTTGGTTCAGGACAAACAATTGCCGCTGGAGAATATGTGGTGTATAACGGTTCGGCTGAGTTAATAAATATCACCGGTTTATCTCAGTCAACTAAATATTACATTGCTGTTTTTAGTTTAAATACAGCAACCAATTGTTACAATGTCAGTTCGCCATTTTCTGTAAATGCAACCACCCTTTGTATCACTCCAAGTATTCAAGTAAGCAATACTTCTTCCTCTAACTCAAATACATCTGCAACCTTATCGTGGAATTTAGGTAATGGAGATTCTATTATTGTTCGATTAAACACTACCAACACGATAACTGCCCCAGTAAATGGCACGCATTATTCGGCAAATTCAACCTATAGCGGCTCAGGTCAGCAATGGGTGTATAAAGGAGTTGCCGCAAATTTTAATTTAACTGGATTGTCTGCATCCACATCGTATTATGCAACAGTTTATACCTATAATGGATGCAACGGCTCTCCTCAATATTTAACAACGGGTACATCTGTATATCAGATTACAACTACCAATGTTGCACCAAGTTATTACTCATCGGCAACAGGGTTAACCTGCGCTCCTTTAAAAACGGCACTTTATAATATCGTTAAAACAGGAGTTACTCCTAAAAACTATTCTGATTTATGGACTATTTATACAACAGCAGATGTTAAATTGAACGAAAGAGGCGGTAGCCCGGGAACGTATAATGTTATTTGGGATATCTATTCGGATAATCCAACCGGGTTAGATCCATACGAGTTTATTCCCGTAACTAAGCAATGCGGAACCTACTCTGTAGAGGGCGATTGTTACAACCGTGAGCATTCTTTTCCTCAGTCGTGGTTTGGCGGAGGAACTACTCCGGGTCCCGGAACAGATTATCATCACATATATCCTACGGATGGAAAAGTTAATGCAGACCGATCAAATTACGTTTATGGCGAAACATCAAGCCCCACCAAAACTAGTTTAAATGGCAGTAAGCTTGGACCTTCTTCTTTTACAGGAATACCAAGTTCTGTGATAGTTTTTGAACCCATAAACGAGTACAAAGGCGATGTAGCCCGCGCTTTTTTGTACATGCTAACGATGTATCAAAACAACATGGCTACCTGGGCAGCCATATCAACCGAAGGGAGCATTAGGGCCTTTGAAGGCACTACTTTCCCATCCATAAAATCGGTATACTTACAATTAATGCTCAAATGGCATAATCAAGATCCGGTAAGTGCTAAAGAAATAGCGCGGAACAATTCGGGATATTCTTTTCAGGGAAACCGAAACCCATTTATAGATCATCCAGAATATGTTGCTAGCATATGGAATGGCCCATGTTCATCCATTTCTTATACTGGTAATCCATATTGTTCTTCTGGAGGCACCGCTTCTGTTACTCTTGTTGGAACTTCTGGAGGAGTTTATTCTTCCACATCGGGGTTGGTAATAAATGCTTCGACAGGTGCTGTAACTTTAGCATCGAGTACACCAGGAACCTATACGGTAACTTATACAGTTTCTGGGCAACCGGTTACTACGGCTATAACCATTAATCAAGTTGCGCAAATTAGTTCGCAACCTGCAAATCAAGTTTCCTGCTTTAATAGCTCGGTAAGTCTATCGGTTACTGCAACTGGAACCGGGTTAACCTATCAATGGCGTAAAGGAAACAGTAACTTATCAAATACAGCCAATGTTTCAGGAGTTACCTCTGCAACATTGGTTATTAATTCACTTACCGTATCCGATACAGCGTATAATTACAACGTAGTAGTTAGCGGCTCTAATCCTTGTGGTTCGTTAACCTCTTCAAGTGCAGCTATCAATTTAAATACAACAAATACGTGGATTGGAACTATCAACGATGATTGGAATACAGCTACAAACTGGTGTTTAGGAATTCCAACTACTGCATCTACAGTTGTTATACCTTCAGGTACAACGTATTCGCCAAACATAAAAACTGCAACTGCAACCGCAAATACCGTAAGTATCCAAAGCGGTGCAACGTTGACGATGTTGGGTAATTATAATTTAAATTTATCGGGAACTACTTTTAGCAATGCTGGCACATTAGTTACGAGTGCAAGTACAGGTCAAGTTGTTACAACTGGATCTATAACGTATTCGGGAGCGTTAATGTTTAAAAACCTTCAGTTAAATGGCTCAACCGTGTTCGAGAGTGCTGTAACTGTTACTGGTACATTAATTATGGGTTCGGGTTCAAGTATTAATTCTGGATTCGGTCCAATTTATGGTGGCAGCTCAACATTAAGTTATGCTTCGGGAGGCACTTTTGTAAGAGGGAAAGAATGGAGTGCAGTTTCAGGGAGTGGGTTTCCTAAAGATGTAGTTCTTAGCAACAACACACTTTTAGATGCTGCAGGTGGTGGAAACTCGAATGTAGTTTTGTCTCTTGGAGGTAATTTAACCGTACAGGCTGGAAGCGTATTGAATATGAGTTTAGGAGCAAATGCAATGACCCAAAATTTAGTTATTGCTGGTAACCTAGCGCTAAATGGTAGTTTAATAGGTTCAACTCATGTGTTGGGTGGGATAAAAATAAGTCAGAATTGGACAATGAATCCCAGTGCAACTTTTACGCCTAGCAGTTCAGCGGTAGAATTTAATGGCACAGTTCTTCAACAAATAAATGGCGCAACCACCTTTGGCGATTTTAAATTAAACAATGCTGGAGGCTTAGTTTTAAATGCGATTACCCGAGTTGCTGGAGTTGTAAAGCTTACGTCTGGCGTAATTTTTTCTGAGCCAACTAAAATGCTGATTTTCGAAAATGGTGCAAGCGTAGGCACAGGTTCCGATGCGCCTAAAAACACAGCTTTTGTTGATGGTCCAGTCCGCAAAATCGGAAATGCATGGTTTGTTTTTCCGGTTGGTAAAGCAGGAACCGGATATCAACCCATAGAAATCTCATCGCCAACCCAAGCTGCCGATGCATTTACAGCAACCTACAACAGAGGAAACGGAAACACCTTTGGTACAACTAAAGTCAACGGACTAAAAACAGTTTCGGGCTGCGAGTACTGGGATTTAGAGCGCACCATCGGAAGTTCTACAGTTGATGTTACCATTTACGGCAACACAAATAGTGGTTGCGGAGCTATAACTGGCGAAAATTACTTTACAGGCGCTAGCTCCAATACCTCTTCGTTAACTGTTGCGCATTGGAATTCTACAACCAATACTTGGGAAGATTACCACGGAATAGTTACAGGCACGGCAAGCAGTTTGTCGGTACGAGCAATGAATGTTTCAAGCTTTAGTCCGTTTACGTTTGGCAGCAATGCAAATAACCCGCTTCCAGTAACTTTAGTTAACTTTAGCGCAAGCAAATCGAACAATCAAAACCTGTTAACTTGGGAAACTGCATCTGAAATCAACTTCGATAAATTCGAAATTGAAACTGCAAATCTAGCAGAAATCGAGCTAAACACGTTCTCTGAAATTGGCGAAGTAAAAGCTAATGGAATTGCCGGACAGATAAATAAGTATACTTTTATAGATACCAGAAATACAACTGCTGCTTCTCAGTTTTACCGTTTGAAAATGGTTGATTTAGATGGAACATTCGCGTATTCGGATATAAAACAAATAAAATCAGATGCTTTAAATGGAGTCCGCATTTATCCCAATCCATCCAAAAACGACTTGCAAATAGATATTCGTCAAGACTTTACAACTGCTCAAATCAATGTAGTGGATATGTTAGGTAAAACCCAAATTTCTACCTCTGCGATACTTGAAATAAGAAACGGATTCTTTAACACTAGTGCTTTATCTCCCGGTATTTATATCATTCAGATTAACGTAGATAATCAAACTCAAACCTTTAAATGGCTAAAAAGCCAGTAGATAAACTGGCTTTTTAGCCATTTTGTTAATTGGTTTTCACCAGTTTAAAAACTTGCCAACTGCTCCGTTGTTGCACTTCTAACACATACATTCCGGCTGGTATTTCTTCAACAGAAATTGAAAAGTCGTTGGTCGGGTTGCTAATGTTTATCCTTTTCACAACCGCACCAGATAGGTTTCTTACAATTACAGTTGTTGGCGATGCATCTTCGTTACAACAAATATTTACCAATCCTGTGGTTGGGTTAGGATACACATTCAGATAGCGATTCAGGTTTTGCGAAGAACTTCCCGATGGAATTGCTCCCGAAAAAACATGGAAACTGTCTATCAATAAATTTCCGCCATAATCGTTTTGAGAAACGAATCGAAACAAGACGTTTTGATTTGAAAACCTACTTAAATTAAACCACATTTTCTTCCAATACGAACTGTCTAAAGGCCAAAACCCGTTTGCGTAGGTGTTCATTCCATTAGCTCCGTTTGCGTAAAGCGTGTCGTTCCAATTTACGCCACAATCGGTAGAGGCTAACACAAAAAGCGAGTCTTTAAAGTTTACTGAACGAGTGCGGTAACTCATATAAAAACTCATTCCCGAAGCTCCAACAGGCAATTTAACTTTAGGCGAGGTTAAAAAATCTTGCTGTTTTTTGCGCTGTACATACGATACAAAGTTTAAATAGGCTGCAGAATTACTGCCCGGAAAGTTGTTGATTAAGGCTGTATCCCAAGTAATGGTAAAGTCTGGGTTGTTAACCAACCACTTACTGTATGTAAAATTAAAGTTCTCAAATCCTTCGTAAAATGGAAGCGATTGCGGTTCATGAACAAAAATACGGGCAATACGGAAATTGTTAATAGGGTCACGGTCAATTTTAGTGGTGTCTGTGATTTGCGCATTAAATTGAACCTCGTTTAGGTTATACCCCAACTGTATGGTTGAAATGGGAAGTGTGATACTTTGTTTAGATGCCAAAGTGCCAGACCAGCTAAAAGGGTTTGAAATGCCTTTGGATGTTTTTGCCGAAATTTCAAAACCATAAATTGTACTATCGCCCAAGTTTTCAATGGTAACTATGGGGTTTATGATGGTGTCGCATGTTCTATTGTCCGCAATGTTAGTTTGAATGTATTTTATAGCTATATCATAATGCTGCATTTTAGGATTTACGGGAGTATAAAATGCAGATAAATAGGTAAATGCGCTATCTAAATTAATAATTCCCATTCCATAAATAGTGTCTTCGCCCGGAGTACCTAAATCTGTTGCAGTATAATATAGTGCAAGTTTAATCTGTTCGCCAGTTAAAAACGGAAATGCTTCTTTTAACAACAATACGGCCCCAGTAACGTGCGGACCAGCCATACTAGTACCCGACTTTGTGCCGTAATTCGATTGGTCTGTTGCACTCCGCACATTTACGCCTGGTGCTGATACTTCAGGTTTGATGAGCAAAGAGCCGGATCCTCCGCAAACACTTGGGCCTCTGCTGCTAAAACTAGCAATTGGCAACGATGCTGAGTTTCCATCTAAAGCGCCAATAGTAAACGTGTTTACTAAGCCTGGATTTACAAATTGAGGCTGGCCAATACTTGGTCCGTTGGGCCCGTTGTTTCCAGCAGAAAAAACAATAGCTGTACCGGCTGTTTCTACAGCTTTAAATGATAAAATCACGAAGCTATTGCTATCGCAAAGTTGAGGCATGGTTACGGTGCTAAATCCCCACGAATTGTTTATCGCATCTGCAATATCATTGGTAGTAGAAGTGTCTCCGTCTGGATTCATGCTCCACTCAAAAGCTTCAATAATATGAATAAGGGGCTTTACCAAATTTAAATCTTCAACAATTGGGTCTGAAGCTGAAAAATAAGCGCCAAAAGCAACGCCAATAGTATCGTTAGTTGTTGGGTCAAGGCCTAAGGTTGTGCCAATGGTGTGGGTTCCATGACTTGAACTTTTGTCGATTTCGTAATACGAATCATACCCTTTCCAAGCTTGTTTGGTTGGGTAATAATTTGCTAAGTACCTGCTTTGAATTGAAGGATGCATTTGCCAAACCCCGGTATCAAAACTTAAACCGAGTCTGCCACGACCAGTATAGCCTTTTTCCCAAAGCATGTGCGCCTTAATTTTTTCTAACCCAATTTCATGGCCGTTAATGGCATCGGGAGATGCGCCCAAACTTTTACTTTCCACAGGTTTTATCCACGATGCACCATAGGCATCAGTTTTTTCGATAAAAGCAACTTTGGGGTTGGCTGCCAAAGCCTTAATTCCAGCTTCATTAGTTTGGATTGTTACCAAGTTCGCAATCCAAAATGCACGATTTATGACAATTTTTCCTGCATTCACATCCACTTGAATCGATTTTACAAATGCTGATTGAGATGCATTCGCATTCGCCATTAAGGTATGAATGGTGGTTTTTTGGCGATGTTGTATCGAGCTTTTTTGCCCATAAAGTGCTTGGTTTAACGAATCTAAATTCGTTTGATCGGTTAAGATTACCATCACTTCGGCTTTTTCTGAAGGCGAATTATTCATTAACCACTGCCTTAAATGCCACGAAATTTTTTCTTGGGCTAAAGCATTTGTGGCTGCAGCTAATCCTAATGTTAAAAACGTTAGGATTAAAAAGGATTTCCTGACCATTTATAGTAGTTTTCTTTTTGTGTTGAGGTTGGATTGTCTGATTTTCTTAATGTAAAATACCTATAGAAACGCTCGTTAACATCTATAAAGATATCATTTGTTATCACTCGCTGTATGCCATCTTTGTAAGTAATCGAATATGATTTTGAAGATGAAATTTCAAAATCTTGAATTGGCATATCGTCTATTTTCAAAATCACACAGCCGTTGCTAATTCCGTTTTTTGCAGCTGGAGAATTTGGAGAAAAAGTCAAAACTTCGCCTTTTTTTAGTGGATTAAATTTTACCCCCAAAAAGCGCTCAATTGAGGAAACAGTATCATGAGTTTCTAAGGTACAGCCAATGTATGCTAAACTATCGTTCAGTTGGTTTTCAAGTCGGGTAGGAGAGTAAATCAAACAATCAAAATGATTACTCCACTCTTTTTGAGTAATATCAACTAAGATTTTTTCTAGGTCTTTCCTGTTGTAACCAATCTCCTTTTTTCCAAAATCTTGGTAAAGAATCTGCATAAGCGTATCTAAACTGCAGTTGTTCTGAGTTGATTTTCGAATTTCTAAGTCTAAAATAAATGCATTCAGCGCACCTTCTATATAAATAGATGACTTGCGGTTTGGCGTTCCCATAACGTAACCATCAACCCAAGTATCAAAACTTGATTGAGAAACGGCATAGTTTGATGCGCCTTCGGTCAAACTGTGCCGCAATAAATACGTGTTTACTTCATCAAAATACTGGTCTGTATCCAACGTTTGCGAACGAAAAAGCATTAAATCGCCATAATATGTGGTGAAACCTTCGTACACAAATCCAAGTTCCGAATAATTTTCTTTCTGGTAATTATAAGGCTGCATTTCAATTGGCCGAATTGTTTTCACGTTCCAAGTATGGAAAAGTTCGTGCGAACTAACCCCCAAAAACTCGGTATAAAGCGTGGTGCTAACCTCTTCAGTTGGTCCGAGAACAATAACCGTACTTTCTAAATGCTCTACGCCATGGTAATGTTTGTAATCTGGGAATAAACACAGGAAATGGAAGGCCTTAAATGGAAAGTCGCCAAATAATTTCAGTTGATGTTCTGTAAATGCTGAAAAGTCTTGAATGATTTTTTCTGCATCTAAATTAACAGCGTTCCAACACCAAATGTGAAAATTAGTTTGGTGCACAGAATATTTCAGATGTGTTAATTTAGGTGCAACTAGTAAGGGTGAATCTGCAAGTTTTTCCCAGGATTCTGCAATGTAAACGCCTTGTTTTTGCTCTAAATTCCAAGCAATATTCCAATTTGAATCGATGTTTAAGGAGATTGCACACGGCCCAGAATTTGGATTTTCAGCATACATCAAGCAGTTTACAGGATTAATATAAAACAAATTGTCGTCTATCCAACATGCGCCTGCATCCAACTGTTGGCAGTAATAGGTATAGGTTATTTTGATTTCAGAAAATGATTTTGAATCAATTTCCCACGTATTTCGTGCAGTTTTTTTCCAATTCAATGTGTTTTTTCGAACATCCTCCGCTTCAAAATGAACAATATTTTTAGCATAATTTGCGAGTTCATATCGGCCTGGTCGCCAAGCTGAAAGTCGAACATTCAACGTGTCAGAAGTTATGTCAGAAACAGTTAAAACCACCTTTAGTAGGTGGGGTTGATATTCAACTTTTTTAAGAAAGTAATGCGATTTCATAAATATTAGGCAATATAATCAACTTATTTTAAATTAGTATTTGGTTTTAGAGGGTTTAACTTTTACCTTTGCCACCCATTACCGAATATCATAGTTATGAAACGTACTTTCCAACCTTCAAATCGCAAAAGAAGAAACAAACACGGTTTTCGCAAGCGCTCAGCTACTGCTAACGGCCGTGAGGTATTAGCACGTAGAAGGTCAAAAGGCCGTAAGAGAATTAGCGTTTCTGACGATAAGCGTCACAAAGGTTAAATCTTTTGATTAACCGTATTTTACGGTTATGTCTATACAAAAATATACTTTTTCTAAAAACGAGCGACTTTGCAGCCGATCCGAGATTTTACTCGTGGTGCAAAGTCGCTTGTCTGCGTTTATATATCCCTGGGTAATTAAATGCCATGTTTCAGACACTTCTGAAGTCGAACGCCCCTATGTTCAAATTGCAATAACGGTTGCAAAAAAGCGGTACAAAAGAGCCGTTGATCGTAACCGAATAAAACGCATTGGCCGAGAATTGTATCGCCTAAACAAGTCACCCTTAATTGAGTATTTCGAATCGAAACAAATTTATGTTTCAATCTTGATGTCGTATATTGGAAATGAGATGCCTGATTTTCACGCATTGAAGCCCAAATTCGAGAAGCTGATGGCTCAAACCATTGCCAAAATTGAAAGCCGATGAAATACTTGTTGTTAGCGATTTTCAAATTATACCAATGGTTAATTTCTCCACTTTTGCCACCAATGTGCAGGTATAATCCAACGTGTTCAGCGTATGGAATTGAAGCAGTAAAGAAATACGGAGGAATTAAGGGCGGTTGGATGGCTATAAAGCGTATTTCACGTTGCCATCCGTGGGGGAAAAGCGGATACGATCCCGTTCCATAAATTTATTTTGCAGTTCATGCATCTTTTTTTTTAGGTTCTACGTTATTTTGCAGTAGATATTTCATCATGCCAAATTTTTTTAAACGTAAGTGGGTTGTTATTGCGGCAATAGTTGCGGCCAGTTTTGGTTCGTTTGCTTTTGTAGATAGCTATTTTGAGTTATCAAAAAACATCGAAATTTTTGTTTCAATGTACAAGGAAATCAACACGTTGTATGTTGAAGAGGTTGATCCGAATAAATTTGTTCGTACAGGTATTGAGGCAATGCTTAAAAGCTTAGACCCTTATACCAATTATATTTCTGAGCAAGAAGTAGAAGATTTTCGTTTCATGACCACCGGTCAATACGGAGGAGTGGGCGCATTAATAAGCCAAAGAGGCGATAGTATAATCGTTGTTGATCCTTACGAAGGATTGCCAGCGCAAAAATCGGGGCTTATGACTGGCGATGTGATTTTGGATGTGGACGGTAAAAGCACTAAAGGCGCCAATAGCGAAGATATTTCTAAAATGATGAAAGGGCAGGCGGGCACATCCGTAAAAATTACTGTGCGCAGACCTTATCAAAATAAAGTACAAGTTATTCAGCTTAAGCGCGAAGAAATTAATCTAAAAAGCGTGACTTGGTCGGGGCTAGTATCAAATAATGTAGGCTTGATTCGCCTTGACGGCTTTAAACCCAATGCTGGAAAAGAAGTTTCAGATGCTTTTTTAGAGCTTAAAACCAAAAATAACATTACCTCTTTGATTTTAGATTTGCGTTCTAATCCAGGTGGATCTCTGGATGAAGCTGTTTTTATCTCAGGATTATTTATTCCAAAGGGGAGCATTGCAGTTGAAACCAAAGGAAAAAACAAGCAGTGGGATAAAACCTACCGAACCATGAACGATCCCATCGATTTAAATATGCCTATTACAGTTTTGGTAAACGACCACTCTGCATCGGCATCTGAAATTGTATCGGGTGTGATTCAGGATTACGACAGAGGCGTTGTTATTGGCCAAAAAACATACGGCAAAGGATTAGTGCAAATTGTAAAGCCACTGGTTTATAACACCCAACTGAAAGTGACCACAGCAAAATATTACACACCAAGTGGAAGATGCGTTCAAGCCATTAATTATGGCGAAGAAGATTTGACTAAGCGTTTAACTCCAGACTCGCTGCGCCATGCATTTAAAACCAAAAATGGCAGAACGGTTTATGATGCCGGAGGAGTTTCTCCTGAAATAAAAGTTGTTCCTGAAGAGATTTCAGATATAAGTTTGAGTCTTTTGTCAAAGTCGCTAATTTTTGACTTTGCAACGTATTACAAGTTTTTGAATCCAACAATAAGTTCTTCTCGCAATTTCAAATTAAGCAACGAGGAGTATGAAAAGTTTAAGGCCTTTATCAAGGATAAAAATTACGATTATGTAACCGATAGCGAAAAAATGCTATCGAGATACAAAGAGGAAGCTAAAAAGGAAAAGTACTTTGAGGGGGTTGAAAAAGAGTTTGACGCTTTACAAAAGAAATTAGCGCACGATAAAGATCAAGATATTCTAAAACACAAGGAAGAGATTGTAATGATATTGGAACAAGAAATTGTTTCGCGTTATTACTATCAAAACGGGCGTTTCGAAGCTGGCTTTTCAACCGATAAAGAACTAAAAGAAGCTTTAAATTTGTTAAGCAATATCGAAAAGTACAAACAAATATTAGCGGGAACTAAGAAAATATAAAAGTCTAAACTATTCCTTCGCGAATTAAATCGTGTATGTGAATAATACCTTTGATTTTTTTGCCATCTGTTACTAAAACCTGGGTGATATTGTTTGTTGTAACAGTTTCGAGTGCATACACAGCCATGGTTCCTAAGGGAAGTGTTTTTGGGTTATGCGACATGATGTCTTTGGCTTTTACGCGTAACGGATTTTTGCCCGTTTCTATCATTCTTCGCAAATCTCCATCGGTAATAATGCCCACGAGTTCTTCGTTTTCAACTACCGCTGTACATCCTAAGCGCTTAGAGGTTATCTCTAAAATTACTTCTTGTATGGATGCGTTTGCGTTTACAATAGGTGGTATCGAGTGATGTAAAAAATCATCTACCTTCATATATAATCGTTTGCCAAGTGCACCTCCTGGATGAAAACGCGCAAAATCCCTTTCGGTAAAACCTTTCCACTCTAATAAGCAAACCGCTAAGGCATCGCCTAAAGCAAGTTGGAGAGTTGAGCTAGTTGTAGGCGCTAAGTTTAAAGGGCAAGCTTCTTTATCAACGTAACTCAATAAAACATAGTCGGCTTTTTTTGCCAGGTCTGATTTAATATTTCCGGTAATTGCAATTAATGGGTTTCCTGCATGTTTTATAATAGGTACCAGCAGTTTTATTTCAGGGGTGTTTCCACTTTGCGAAATACAGATTACAGCATCATCGTTCTGTATCATTCCCAAGTCGCCATGAATAGCGTCAGCAGCATGCATGAAAAGCGATGGAGATCCGGTACTGTTTAGGGTAGCAACAATTTTCTGGCAGATAATTGCGCTCTTTCCAATGCCAGTTAAAACAATGCGGCCTTTAACTTCAGAGAGTCTTTTAACTGCATCGTAAAACGACTGATCTAGCGTTTTTGACGCAGCTGTGATTGCATTAGCTTCTGACTCTAATACTCTTTTTGCGGTTAGAAGAAGGTCGTTATATGCAATCATGGGCTAAAGGTGAAATTAAATATTATTTAGGATTGATAGTGTTAATGAAACAAATAAACAACTGAATCCAAGTAAAAACCCCGATGCAATTTCTACTAACGTATGTTCTTCGAGTATCAGCCGCGAAGTTCCTACAATTCCAGCAATAAGAATAGATAAAGGAAGCAAAATAGGAGAAATTGTAGCATAAAACAGCGGACTAATTAAAAATATGGCAACTATTCCACCCATGCCTGTCATGTGGGCACTGATTTTAAATTTTAAGGTAATAAAGGTTAAGATAGCGATTGAACCCGTAATTCCTAAGAATGGCATTACTAAATAGTAGGGCATTCCCGCCTGAAAAATTTTATACGTAAACGCCCCATTGCAAATTGCAGTAATCAAAAATGGATAAAAGCGTTGTTTTTTATCCGACATAAAAACAGAACTTATTCTGTTGGTTTTCAGAAGCCACCATGCGCTTAGAGCTGGTAAAAAAGCGGTAATTAAAAAAGTAAAACCTAATAAAAACGCCTTAAATTTAAACTCCATACCATTCCAAGAGCTATTAAATGGACTTATTAATGTCAACACAAAAAAGGTTGGCATAAAAAGCGGGTGGAATAGCCACGAAAATAGGTTTGCCGATTTTTTAATCACTATAATTCTTTTCGTAAACGTGCTACGGCAATATGCAATTGTTCGCGGTATTTAGCAACCGTCCTCCGTGCTATATTGTACCCTTTTTCTTGCAATAGTTCTGATATTTTTTCGTCAGAAAGCGGGTCTGATTTATCTTCTGCATCCACACAATCTTGCAAAATTTGTTTTACTTCTAAACTCGAAGCTTCTTCTCCAGAATCGGTCATAATACCTTCGCTAAAGAATGATTTTAAGAGAAAAGTACCAAACTCAGTTTGAACATATTTGCTATTTGCAACACGAGAAATGGTTGAAATATCCAAGCCAACAATGTTAGCAATATCTTTCAAAATCATGGGATGAAGTTTGCTTTTATCTCCCGTTGCAAAGCACTCGTATTGGAATTGCATAATTGCTTCCATGGTTGATAAAAGGGTATGCTGGCGTTGTTTAACGGCATCAATAAACCATTTTGCAGCGTCTAATTTTTGTTTTACAAATCCAACAGTCTCCTTTAGCTTCTTGTCTTTGCTTTTATCGTACTGTTTAAACATGTCTCGATATTCTTGGCTAATACGCAATTCAGGAGCATTACGGGCGTTTAACCGCAGCTCAAGAACCCCATTATTGTTGTGAATGACAAAATCGGGTACAATTTGCTGAGCGCTATTGGAGCTTGCCTGTGAAGAACCGCCTGGTTTTGGATTTAGCTTTAATATTTCATCGTGGGCAGCCTTTAATTCAGCAGCCTTTAATTCCAACGTTTTTAATACTTTTTCAAAGTGCTTTTTTGAGTATTCTTCAAAAGCTTCGTTGATGATGCGCAATGCGTTTATGGCTTCCGGGCTGTGATGTTTGCGCTCTAGTTGAAGCGCTAAGCACTCTTTTAGGTCCCTTGCCCCAACGCCAGAAGGTTCAAATTGTTGGATTTCTTCTAATAAATCTAAGATTTCATCTTCAGTGCAGGTAATGTTTTGTGAGAATGCTAAATCATCCACAATTGAATAAAGTTGTCTGCGCAAATACCCATCTTCATCAATAGAACCAATAATTTGTATGCCTATTTTTAATTTCCGATCGTCCAATTCCAACATATGAAGTTGGTCTTCTAACAAATCGTGAAATGAGGTAGATACGGTTATAGGTGCTTGATAATCTTTATCTTCATCGCTTTCGTAATTCGAATCGGCATATTTATAGTCTGGAGTGTCGTCTAATTCTAAATAGCCTTCTATATCAACATCGTCATTGCCGCTGTGTTCTTCGTATGGCTCATCGGTAGAACCTGAAGTGTCATCATCGCTCGAAAAGTCGTATTCAGAAGGTTGCTCTTGAATGGGTCCTTCTTCTAAAGCCGGATTTATTTCAAGTTCTTCTTTAATACGCTGTTCTAACATGGTTGTAGGCACCTGCAACAGTTTTATAAACTGAATTTGCTGAGGTGATAATTTCTGCAACATGCGCTGACTGAGCGACTGTTTCAACATTTATTTAATTTTACCGCTAAAATCGACATTTTAAAAAGATTTATCAAGCATAAACTACATTATAACTTTTAAATCTTTGGGCGTATTTTCGCACGATTATATTTCACGCATGTACACATCTATTGAAAGATTACAACAGTTTGTTGGTAAAGAAGTTACTCTAAAAGGGTGGGTTTCGAACAAACGCGATAGTAAAGGAATCGTTTTTTTGGTTTTACGCGATGGTACAGGTATTGTACAATGTGTAATTGCTGAAGAAAAAGTGGGTTCTGACCGCTTTGAAGAAGCTAAAAGGCTTACCCAAGAAAGTTCAGTTGAAATAACTGGCACTGTTAACGCAGACGAGCGCCAAGTTGGAGGCTGTGAGTTACAAGTAAATTCTTTCATTATTGTAAATATTGCACAAGAATATCCAATATCGAATAAAGCACACGGTATTGAGTTTTTGATGGATAATCGCCATTTATGGTTGCGTTCTCGCAGGCAATGGGCAATTATGCGTATACGCAATAGTATTATTATGGCTATTCATGAGTTTTTTCAAGACAGAGGATTTATCCAAATGGATGCGCCTTTGTTTACTAACAACGCTTGCGAAGGTACATCAACCCTATTTGAAACGGATTTTTACGGAGAACCAGCTTATTTAAGTCAGAGTGGTCAGCTTTATGGCGAAGCAATGGCAATGGCAATGGGTAAAATTTACACGTTTGGGCCAACTTTTAGAGCCGAAAAGTCGAAAACACGCAGGCATTTATCTGAATTTTGGATGATAGAGCCAGAAATGACGTTTTGTACCTTAGATGAAAACATGGATGTTATTGAAGCATTTTTGCGTCATGTAACTAACCGTGTTATCGAAAAATGTACGATTGAATTAGAAACTATAGGCAGAGATGTAGAGAAGTTACGCGGTGTAAACCAAGTTTTTCCGCGTATTAAATACGAAGATGCTGTGAAAATTATTCGTGGCGAAGAAAACGTAAATGGCAAAAATGCTATAACCACGTTAGAAGCTGATTTGGCAGAGATAAACCAAAATGTTTTAAATGCTAAAGCAGAAATTACGCAACGCGAAGAGAAACTTAAAACGCCAGGCATGAAAAAAGGCGAAATTGGATTCAATCAAGCACAAATTCAAAAACTTACCGAGTCGATTTCAGATTGGGAAGAACAGCAGCGCAATATTCCGCAATGGTTAAATAGCGCCCGCAACTTTGAAATGGGTAGCGATTTTGGTGGATCAGATGAAACGGTTTTAACCCGTTTGTTTGATTCTCCTATTATGGTTTACAACTGGCCACACGAAATAAAAGCGTTTTATATGAAACGCGATGAAACCGATGAGCGTTGGGCAAAAGGGGTAGACGTTTTGGCTCCTGAAGGCTATGGGGAAATTGTTGGAGGTGGAGAGCGTGAAACTAATTTTGAATGGCTGGTCGGAAAAATTGAAGAACACGGCTTACCAATGGAAGCATTTGAATGGTATTTAGATTTAAGAAGGTATGGCTCTGTTCCACACTCTGGTTTCGGTTTAGGATTAGAGCGTTTGGTGGCATATATATGCAAATTGCCGAATGTTCGTGAATCAATTCCATTTCCTAGAAGTTACGGTAGGTTAACTCCATAAATTATTTAAAGGTTGGAATATTTACTCCCAACCTTTTTTTTTAATTAACGTATATTTAAGGTGTGAAAAAGTGTTGATTTTATAATAAGAAGACATTATTTTCATTCTAAATTGCGTTTAAATGTATATTTTTACAAATTCAGTGAATTCAAATCCAACTATGAATAGGTTAATTCGATTATTATTTTTGACTATTTTATCTGTTTTTGCGCAATTATCATATGCGCAAACAACAGTTATTATCGGTACCGGTACTATAAAAAACGGCTCTACTGCTTACCCTGCTCCGTATGGTAATTATTATGAAGGGGCACGTCATCAGATTTTGATTCTTGCAAGTGAGTTAACTGCTGCAGGTGCACAACCGGGGTTTATAACCGCCCTAGCTTTTGATGTTTCTACCATTTCAGATACATCTCATACAGATTTTACCATAAAAATGGGTAATACAACAGCTACGGCACTAACAACTACAACCCCACAATCAGGGTTAACAACGGTTTATACAACTCCCTCGTATGTTGACGTGTTGGGTTGGAATACCCATACATTTACCCAGAATTTTTATTGGAACGGGACTAGCAATATTATTGTTGAAACCTGTTTTAATAATGCAGATTTTACCAATAAAAGTTGGAGTAGAAATGCTGTTTTTAATCAATCAACAACAGCATATGTTTCTACCATAATTCGTAGATTGGATGAGTCGGCTACAGTTTGCACAGCAGATACGTTTACATTGTCGAACTCACAACGACCAAATATTAAGTTTACTTTTTTGCCACCCAATGGCGAAGATGTTGGGTTAACGCAATTAATAACACCTGCATCACCCATATCGCCTAGTAGCACAACAAGTGTAACAGTTGAGCTTGGGAGTTTTGCATCAAACACAATTTCAACAGCATCGGTTGGTTATAAATTAAACAACAATCCGGCAATCATCGAAAACTGGAACGGGGTAATGGGTATTGGCCAGTTTTCAACCCATACGTTTTCAACTCAGCTTACTTTTCCGTCATCCGGTATTCAAACCCTAAAGGTTTGGGCAACAACTCCAAATGGAGTTTATCCTGATTTAAATCCAGGAAACGATACGTTAACAAAAACTTTGTGTTTTTCAATGGCAGGGGGTACATATACCATTGGAGGCGGAGGCGCAAATTTTGCTACAATACTTGATGCAATAACCGCAATACAATGTGGAGGGGTTTCAGGTGCTGTTATTTTTAATGTTAACCCAGGCTATTATACCGGAAATTTTGTTGTTGCAAATATTCCTGGAACAAGTGCTACAAACTCAGTCACATTTAGAGCATTAACTGCTGGGACTGTAACTTTATCACATCCTGCAGGGGCCACAAACACAACAATTTTCTCAGTAGCAAACACACCATATGTAAAGTTTGAAAAAATCAATTTTGTTCACTCCATAATTGGAACTGGAACAAATTATGCGATAAAAATTGATTTAGGCTCTAATAATAACGAAATTAAAAATTGCACCTTTTTTGATAGTATAACAACAACATCTTCAAGTTTACGAGCTATTGGTGTGTTAAAATCGTCTCAAGTCTTAATTTCTGGTAACAATTTTACAGGATATGGAACTTGTGTATATATGCAGGGAGACATTGCCAACTATAATTTGAATAATCAAGTTATTCAAAACACTTTTGGTAAATTTTATACAGTTGCAGTTGACATGCAATACCAAAAAAATGTATTAGTAAATAAAAATACTATTGCAAATACGCAAGTAACCAATAGTGTTTCTGCTGTAATCAGGTTAGATGGAGCTTATGAAGCGGTAATTTCTAATAATAGAATTTCAGGCAATATCGGGTCTTATGGTATAAGTCTAAACAACCTGAATACGGATGGAGTTAGCAATAACATGATTTTCAATAACGAAATATCAGGGAGCTCAACATCTGCTATTATTAATGGAATTTACTTAAACGCAACCTATAGTGCTGCATCAACGCCTCCAAATCCTGTTGATAGAGCGTATATTGCCTACAACTCCATTAATTTAAATATTTCGAGTGCAAATTCAAGCACTGCAAACGGAGCAATACAAATTAACGGCCCATTAACAATTCCCGCTTTTTACGAAGTTACATTGTATAATAATAGCATGGTTATTTATGGATCTGTACACATAGCCTACAGGGCGTTGAATTTACGCAGGTCCTATATAATTGATTCATTGATAAGTAATTATAATAATTTCTATTTAATGAATGTTCCAAACCCGGTATTTAGGGTTGATGCTACTGATATTAATACATTAACGGACTGGAAAACAGTTATTTTACGTGACTTGAATTCAGTTGCAATAGATCCAGCATATGTTGCTCCCAATAACTTGATTCCATCTTTTGGTGGATTTAACAATTTAGGAAAACCAATAGCAGGCATAACTACAGACAATTTAGGTGTTGCACGACATGCAACTACGCCTGATATTGGTGCATTTGAATTTACTCCATTACCAGCTGACGTAGGTGTTCAAGCAATTTTAGCACCCACTACGGGTTGTGGATTGACAAGCAATCAAACCGTAAGAATTAGAATTCGTAATTACGGAACATCTGCTGCTACAAATTTCCAAGTGGCTTACAGGGTAAATGCGTTGGCTCCAGTAACTGCAACTTTTACAGGAACATTGCCTGCCGGAGATACAGTTTCATATTCATTCCCAGTAGGTGCAAACTTATCGGTACCTGGAACTTACACGTTACGTTCTTGGTCAAGTATGACAGGCGACTCAAACAAGCTTAACGACTCTACTTCTACTGTTACTGTGGTAAATATCCCATCGATTTCTACTTATCCCTATTCAGAAAATTTTGAAAGTGGTAATGGAGGTTGGTTACCTTACGGTACAAACATTTCGTGGGAGTTAGGAACTCCTGCTAAAACAGTTATAAACTCTGCTGCTACTCCTGGTAGCAACAGTTACGTTACTAAATTAACAGGAACTTATAATGCCAATGAAAACTCTTGGCTACAAGGACCGTGTTTTAATCTTTCTGCCATGGCTTCGCCTAAATTTAAAATGTCGATTTGGTGGGAATCTGAAAGAAACTGGGACTGTTTAGCGCTTCAATCATCGTTAGATGGTGGAATAAACTGGACAACTGTTGGGGTAATGAACGACCCATTAGGTGTAAACTGGTATAATGGAAATACGATGTCTAGTTCAACAGTTACTTCGTTTTTTGGTGGACAAAAAGATGCGTGGAGTGGAAGAAATTCAACAACAAATGGTTCAGGTAGCTGGAAAACAGCTGAGATGCCACTAGTAGGATTAGGTGGTCAGAGCCAAGTATTGCTTCGCATAGCGTTTGGTTCAGACGGGTCAGGAAACTACGAAGGTTTTGCGGTGGATAACTTTGAAATTGTACAACCTATTGATCCAATCGTAGATTCGATTACTATTTTAAAAGATAGTTGTTTCGTTGGAGCTCGTAAAGTAGATGCTAGAATTATTCGTTTTGCAGGTTTACAATCTGTAAATCTTCATCACGATTTAAATGCTTCAGGTAGTTACACAACAACTGTAATGACTAAGTCTCAGATCTTAGGGCCAAATAAAGAAATGTGGACAGCCATGATGCCAGCAACAGCAAAAGGGAAAAAAGCAAAATATTACGTGATTGCAATTGACTCTTTGGGATTGAGAGATACATCAGATATGTATGAGTTTACATCAGAAACATTAACAGCGTTAGCTGGTCCCGATAAAATTATTGTTGCAGGTGATACAGCTACAATTGGCTTGCCAGGGACTATCTCAAGTGGTTTAGGTTTGGTGATTTCTGAAGTGATGGTTAATCGTGGGGGAACTGGTACGCAATCAACTTTCCCAATAGGACCTGCCACAGGTTCTGCAGATATCATTGAAATTACAAATACTTCGCCAGCGCCTAAACCTTTAAATGGTTTGCGTGTTTATTCTGTTGGTGCTACAACTACATTAACGTTTTCTTATGGTTTGCCAGCAATAACCTTGGCTTCAGGTGAATTTATTACGTTGGTTGGAGGAACTGGGACTGACAGTCCAACCGATAAACTATACTACATGAAAAATAGTAGTTCAGACTTTACAACGTCAGGTACTGCTGTTGGAATTTATTTAAAAGATACTGTTGCTAACTCATTAATAGATGCAGTTGGTTTAAATAGCTATGTGTTTTTACCTGCATCTGGTGTAACAGCAGCAGATTGGTCGGGGAATGTTACTCCAATATCAGGTAAATCTGGTATTCAACGCAATGGATCTGATACCAATACTTCAGCGGACTGGGTAATTAATGACGCAGCAAATGTCTCAACCATAGGCATTTTAAATCCAGGTTTAACCGTAGTTTCATTAACGTATTCTTGGGCTACTTTAATAGGTTTGCCAGTAGGAACAGGTGCACAGATAAAAGTAACCCCATCGGTTACGACATCGTATGTGATGACAATGTCAGACGGCAAATGTGCTAAAACAGATACAGTAATTGTGTTTGTAGTTGGTGGTGCAACAGATGTAGGCGTTTCTGCATTTATTTCTCCAACTGCTTCTAGTACTATTTCTGGACATACTCCTTTAGTAGTTCGTATTAAAAACTATGGTATTGCAGCTGTTTCATTTATTGATGTAACAGTTAGAGCTAACGGGCAACCGGTATCAACAGCAACCTATATTGGTACTGTCAATCCAACTGATTCGGTTTCGTTTACAATTACTCCATCGTGGTTACCTACACTTTCTGGTAACATTAAATTATGTGCCTATACTGTTGGTGTAACAGATGATTACGATAGAACAAACGATACTACTTGTATTAATTTATTGTCTACTGTTGATGTTAAAAACATCAGTAACACCAATGGATTAGTTAAAAACGCATATCCAAATCCAACCAATGGTCTTTTAAACTTAGAGGTTGATATGGCTGGAGAAGCGGGTATGATTCAGATTTGCGATATGGTGGGCAGAGTTATGAAACAAGTGCCAATCACTGCTGGAACTTCAAACAGATTATTTATTATCGATACACAAGGTTTTGCTTCAGGAATGTACACGTATCGTGTTATTTCTGGCAATAAATTCCAGGCAGCAACGTTTGTTGTAACCAAGTAATATCAAATTATAGAATTTAAAAGGAGTTGCTAAAAGCAACTCCTTTTTTTTGCGATTTATTTTTCCAACTTTGCATTCCATAACACAATTGATGAAAACAATACGTATTGCTGCCTTTTTTGTACTTCTAGCTCAAATTGCCATTGGTCAAACAGCTTTGATTAAGGTGTTGAACAGTGAAAATCAACAACAAGTAAAACAAGTAACACTTAGGTTAATTGATGGCTCAGAAATTTTTTCAGCAAACGGTGAATTTAAATTAGAGATTAAAGAAGGAGAAATTTTGACTTTTACTTCCTCAGGATTCATAAATGCTACATATTCAAGGGATTTGCTTATTGCTTCTGGATACAAAGTGTTGCTAAGAGAAAGCGTAATTAATTTATCAGAGGTGGTGATTTCTGCTAGCAGATTTGAAGAGCAAAAATCTGATGTGCCGCAACAAATTCAAATAATTAAAGCTTCTGAAATCAGATATGGTAGCCAGCCAACAACAGCTGAAATGCTGCAATTATCTGGCGCAGCATTTGTGCAAAAAAGCCAGTTAGGTGGCGGAAGTCCCATTTTGCGTGGTTTTGAAGCAAATAAAGTGTTGCTTGTTGTAGATGGAATTCGCTTGAATAATGCAATTTATAGAGGAGGTCACTTGCAAAATGTGTTACGGATAGATCAAAATTCGTTAGAGCGTGCAGAAGTTGTAATGGGACCTGGGGCAGTTGTTTATGGAAGCGATGCTTTAGGGGGTGTAATTCATTTTCATACCAAAAAGCCTAAGTTGTCTGAAAGTGGTTTTGCAGTTTCAGGAAGTTCAAATGCCAGATACAGTTCAGCGTTAAACGAGTTTACAGGAAACATTCAATTTAATCTGGGTTCAAAGAAGTGGGCAAGCTTCACTTCATTAACACAATCGTCTTTTGGTGACTTGATACAAGGTAAAAAAACTATAAGTGGTGGAGGGGAATGGACAAAACCTTACCAAGTTTTTCGAATAAATGGCCGAGATTCTATAGTTGAGAATAGTAATAAGTTTTTGCAGAGTCCTTCAGGTTACGAACAAAGCGACTTAGTGCAAAAGTTTTTGATTAAATCAGGAAATCATATTCAACACGATATAAATATTCAGGTTTCGACTAGTAGTAATATTCAACGTTACGACCGATTATCAGAAATTAAAAACGGCAAGCCGGCTTTTGCAGAGTGGTTTTATGGTCCTGAGTTACGTGTGCTGGCGGCATATACTTTATCAAATACCTTTAAAACTAAATTGTACGATTCCTATAAACTATCTATAGCAAATCAGTTAGTTAAAGAAAGTAGGAATTCGAGAGATTTTAATGCTACCTATTTAACAAAGAGAGAAGAAGAAGTAGGGGTTTGGAACTTAAATTTTGATGCAGAAAAACAAGGTAAGTCAATAGAATTTAGGTATGGTATTGAAGGATTCTTAAACCATGTAAATTCAATTGCCAATAAAGTAAACGCTTCAAATGCGTTAGATGTCAAATCGGCATCAACTAGATATCCGAATGGTGGAAGTGACTTTAATTCTATTGCAGCCTATGTTCTTGGTTCTCGTGAGTTTACCAAAAAATGGATTTTAACCACTGGGTTAAGGTTTTCACAAACCAATTTGTCGGCTAAAATTACCGATACCTCATTTTATAAAATCGCTGTTCCAACTATAAATCAAAATAATTCTGCTTTAAATGGAAGTATTGGTTTAGTGCATGCAATTAACACAAAGCTCCGTATTCAGGGAAATTTAGCTACTGGATTTAGAGTGCCTAATGTAGATGATTTAGCAAAAGTATTTAGCACTAAAATTAATCAGGTAATTGTTCCAAATTTCAAATTGAATGCTGAAAAAACGTTGAATGGAGAAGTTGGTTTTAACTACACCGTTGAGAATAAACTCTCAATTTCGTCTGTTTTATGGGCAACCCAATTGTTTGATGCCATAGCTTTAAGCGGCAGCACTTTTAATGGGCAAGATTCAGTAGTTTATGACGGAGTGATGTCTAAAGTGTATACCCTTCAAAACAAGGATAATGGCCAAGTTTATGGGTTTAATTTTAATCTTAATTACTCATTTACAAAAAATATTTCCATTGAAACTCAATTGACAAACACCATTGGTAAAATGTCATCTAATGGAGTTTCTTCACCATTAGATCATATTCCACCAATGTTCGGAAAAACGGCAATTCAATTCCGAAAAAATAGTTTTAGAATAGATGCTTATGCTATGTATAATGGACCAAAAAAACTGAAAGACTATAGCCTTTCAGGAGAAGATAATATCGAATATGCAACCTCGAATGGTATGCCTAAATGGATAACATTTAACATCAGAGGCCAATATGTTTGGAACAAAAATTTTGCATTAAAATGCGGAATAGAAAACATTTTCGACATCCAATACCGCACATTTGCTTCTGGTATTAGCGCACCAGGAAGAAATTTCCAATTAGCATTTCAAGCCAATTTTTAGTTTATAAGCAAGTATTGTAATAAAAATACAACGCACCCAACGCCATAACCAATAAATGCAGGTAACGATATTTTTTTAAAATACCATATAAAGTCAATTTTTTCGATGCCCATCGCAGCAACACCAGCAGCTGAGCCAATAATTAAAATACTGCCGCCTGTGCCTGCACAATAGGCCATGAAAGACCACAGTTTAGCATCCATTGCATATTGCTCAATAGGGTACATTGCCATGCTTGCAGCTACTAACGGAACGTTGTCAACTATTGCACTGCCAACGCCTATTATTGCAACAATTACATCAAGGTTGCCAATAGATTTTTCAAGCATATGGGCAAAGTTTTCTAAAATATGTGTCGACTCTAATGTGGCCACGGAAAGTAAAATCCCTAAGAAAAAAAGCACACTTGGGGTATCGATTTTAGTTAATGCATGAGCAGCAGAATATTGGTGTTTTTCATCATCGTCTTTACGAACATGCAACAAATCAGAAGCAATCCAAATAATCGCTAACACCAGTAACATTGCCATATAAGGGGGCATGTGTGTAGCCGTTTTAAAAATCGGAACAAAAAGCAATCCGCCAATCCCCAACACAAACATAAATACGCTGCCATGCAATCTTTCGTTACGGATAGCGCTCAAGTCATTCTCTACTTTTCTATTTATGGGTCCAGTAACCCATTTTTGAATCATTAAAAGCGGAACAATCATCGCAAAAAGGCTAGGAATAAAAATCGTGTTAATTGTATTTAGGGCTGAGATTTGACCTCCAATCCAAAGCATTGTTGTGGTTACATCGCCAATAGGCGACCATGCTCCTCCTGCATTTGCGGCAATTATCACCATTCCAGCAAAGATTTTACGATCATTTGCATCATCGAGCATCTTGCCTAATAAAGAAACCATTACAATAGTTGTAGTTAAATTATCAAGGGCAGCCGATAGGAAAAAAGTAATGAAACTTACAATCCAAAGTAGCCTACGCTTGCTGTTTGTTTCAATTCGATTGGTAATTATTTTAAAGCCTTGATGCGCATCAATCACCTCAACAATAGTCATTGCACCCAACAAGAAAAACAGGATTTCTGAAATTGAACTTAAATGATGCGATAAATTGCCGGTTACCTCTTTTACATCGCCAGTTCCAAGTAAATAAATGGTCCAACAAAGCACACCGGTTAATAGCGCAGATGCGGTTTTATTTATACGTAATGGATGTTCAAACGCGATAGCAATATAGCCAGCAATAAAAACTAAAGTGAGCAGAGTGTACATCATAAGTGGGCAAAATTAAATCCAAAATTCAGTTAAAATAAAAAAAACCGAAGTTTCCTTCGGTTTTTCTACATGTTTTATAGGATACTAGTCTTTAGCTGTTGCTAAAACCATTTTAATTTTAAGTTTATTTCCGAGCGAAAGCACATCTACTAAATCTTGAACGGATAGTGCGCTGTCAAATCGGAGAACAATGGTAGGGTCTTCTGAGTTGGCCATTAATTGTTGCAATGCGCCTTCTAACTGTTCGAACATAAATGGCTTGCTATCAATAAAATACTGTAACTCTTTATTTACCGAAAGGGTTACTTGCTTTTTAGACACATTTTGGTGCGATTCAGCTTTCGGTAATAAAAGCTTAATAACACTGGGGTTTGCTACGGTTGATACTATCAAAAAGAAAAGCAATAAGAAAAACATGATGTCGTTCAAAGAGCTTGTACTAACCTCTGCTGCAAACTTACTTCTTCTACGAATATTCATAGTTGTACTACTTATTGGTTGTCTTGTAAGATGTCAAGAAACTCAACGCTCGTTTTTTCAGCTGAAAGGGTAAACCTGTCGATTAATGAGTTTAAATAGTGATATGCAATATAAGCCAAAACGCCCACAATTAACCCCGAACCTGAAGTAATCATTTTCTCATAAAGTCCACCTGCAATAATACCTACACTGATATTGTCGCTTAATGAGATGTTGTAGAAAATGCGGATAATACCAGAAATTGTTCCAATAAATCCAAACATTGGAGCGATACCAGCAATAATTCCTAAATAACCTAAGTTACGTTCCATTTGCATAAGTTCGATGTTTGCAATCGATTCCATAGAAGATTCTATTTCTTTAATCGGTTTGCCAATGCGTTTAACGCCTTTGCCTATGATGTTTCCAATAGCAGAATCGGTATTTGCACAATGGTTTATCGCTCCGCTGATATTTCCATTATGGATATGATCTTTTACAGATGACATGAAGTTTTTATCCGTTTTCATTTTACTTCGGATGTAAAAAAGGCGCTCGATAAATAAATAAATGGTTAAAATGGATAAAATTCCAATCGGAACCATCACAAATCCACCTTTTATTAAAAGATCAAACAACGAAATGGAAGCTTCACTCGTCTGTTGAGGAACATCAACCGGTACCGAATTTGCAACAGAATCAGCCTCATTTAAAATCAATTCGCCTTGTACAGCAGCTTTGGCAAAGAAAGTATATGCCAGTTGGGTTATTACTTGAAAAACGTTCATGCGTTGTTAACGTGTTGTGGTTTATTAAATTTTATTCAAAACAAAGAAAATATTCTCAATTCTTGTTATCTGCTGTAAATTTACATCATATGCGAGCGTATCTTTTAATGTTTTTTTTAAGTTTTAGTTTGATTTCAGTCGGACAAGTCTCAAAAAAACGTCCTGTTCAGTTTTCTGGGGTTACAATTTCGGAAGATAGTATGCGCGCAATACCTTTTGTTACCATACTTGTAAAGTCGAATCCGCGCGGTGCCATAAGCAACGACCGTGGGTATTTTAACTTTGTAGCAGTAGAAGGCGACACCGTTCATTTCACTGCAATAGGCTTTAAAAATAACTTTACCATTATTCCTTCAAAAGTAGAACAGCAAGCTTGGTCTGTAATAGAGGTGATGGAAAGAGATACATTTTCGCTTGAAGAGGTAACCGTTTACCCTTGGCCTAGCAAAGATGATTTTAAAAACGCGTTTTTGAATCTGAAATTAGGCGATGATCTAGAAATTGCACGCAAGAATTTAGAGCAAAAGTTGATAGCATCATTAGCCTCACAGATGGCTATGGATGGAGGCGAAAATCACCGATACTTTATGCAAATGCAGTTTCAGAAAATGTATTATGCAGGCGGACAACAGCCCTTCAGCTATTTAGGGTCGCCAACAGGAGGCGGAATTCCAATTCCGAGTACGTTGCTGAGCCCTGTGGCGTGGACTCAATTTTTCAATGCCATAAAAAGAGGCGACTTCAAAAGGAAATCGCCTTAGATTATCGGCCTCTTTTGCCAGCAGGAAACTTCATTTTGTAAGAAACGGAAACGTCTCCACGCGAAATATTATTTAAGCGCTTTTGTATAAGCTGCCTTTTAAAAGGGTGTAGGTACTCTACAAAAAGTTTCCCTTCGATATGGTCGTATTCGTGTTGGATTATTCTTGAAATAATTCCACTATAAGTTTCTTCTACCATATTTTGATTCTCGTCCTCGTAACGAATTAGTATGGTTTCAGGGCGACTCACATCTTCTCGGATGTCTGGAATACTTAAACAACCTTCGTTAAAGAGCCATTTTTCACCGGTGTATTCTAAAATTTCGGCATTAATAAATACGCGTTTAAAATCTTTTAACGACTCATCATCATCGGCAAATGGAGTTGAGTCTACAACGAAAATGCGTTTGGTTAGCCCAACCTGTGGCGCAGCTAAACCAACACCACGTGCATGATACATGGTGGCAAACATGTTTTCGATAATTTCTTTGATGGGATCTTTCGAAAAGTCAACTTGTTCAGCTTTTGTTTTTAAAACAGGCGAACCGTAGGCAACAATGGGTAAAATCATTTGTGAATTCTCTCTAAATAAGATTGTAAAATTAAAACAGCGCTGATTCTATCAGCTATTGTTTTGTCTTGTCGTTTTTTTTTGCCAATTCCACTGGCCAATATGGTTTGTTTTGCGATAGTTGAGGTAAATCGCTCATCTATCATGCAAATCGGAATGTCAGGAAAAGTTTGCTTTAATGTATTCTTGAACTGCTTTACCAACGGTGCGGTTTCAGAAGGTGTTCCATCCAATCGAATAGGATCGCCCAAAACAAACTGCGAAACCGGCTCAGAGAGTATATACTTTTTAATATAGGAAATAACCTCTTTGGTGCTTACGGTTTCTAAAGCAAAGGCAAAAACTTGCATCGAGTCACTAACAGCAATTCCAGTGCGTTTAGTTCCAAAATCAATAGCAAGGGCTCTCGGCATGGTACAAAAATACCGAATCGATAAAAAATAGACCGATTTATTTGAGTTTTCTATTTTTCCAGAGGTATTTAGGCCTTAAAACTGCCCTGATAGCCACCCATGGGATATAAATAAATTGTATGATTTTCCCGGCAAAATAAGGCAAGGGCTTAAGCTGAATGCCATAAAATCGGCAAGCTTTTAGCATGAATGGCATTTCAGCTAGCATCATGATAGCAATGAAACCTAGAAAAATAATCCATGCATTAGTGTATCTACAAATTGTTAAAATAATCCAACCCAGCATCATAAACATATTTGAAGCTATCATAAACATGGTTAATGGGGTTGATTTATTGGAGTAAACGTTTGATTTGCTTGCCCAGCGGATGCGCTGGTTCAGAAATTCGTTGAAGGTAAATTGGACTTGGGTGGTAACTATTGCTGCTGGGTTATTTAAAAAATGAATTTGAGCTGGGAAAGTTTGACTGAACTTTTGCATTAGCAATTCATCATCTCCAGACGCTACTTGATCTATTTTATCATAGCCGCCCACCTGCACAAAAGCAGCTTTTAGAAATGCGAAATTTGCTCCATTTGAAGTTTGAGGGTTATTGTTGGCAAGATTTACAGCGCCAATATAGTTTAGACCTGCAAATTCTAACACTTGAAATTTTTCGAATAAAGAGTCATTTCCAGTAAGTAATACTGGACCTGATACACAAACTGTTTTCTGATTTACAAAGCAAATATTTAATAGATTTAACCATGAAACGGGTACTTCACAGTCGGAATCTGTACATGCTATAATGCTTCCCTTTGACTGATGTATTGCTAATTCTAAAGCCCCTTTTTTATAGGGTTTTGCAGAACTAAAGTCCGATTTTGAAAGGCAAATCAAGTTCTCGAGTGGAAAAGATTTAGCTTTTTCTAGGGTTTTATCGGTTGAATAATCATCCACCAAAATTATCTCAAAACAATTTGTCGGATAATCTAGCTTTTTAAAGCGTTCTAATAGTTTTTGGATGTTTGCTTCCTCGTTTCTTGCTGCAACAACTATACTTATAAATGCAAACTCGATTTCGTTTTTCGTTTTTGGATACTCATTAAGCAAACTGGATTGTAGGGTTAATCGAAGAAAATACGCAACATAAAAACCACAAAGAATGGCGCTAATCAGCAGTAGTAGTGCCATTTCTTAAAACGTTTACTTCTAATATAAAAAAGAAACCAAGAACAGATGGTATGATGAGGTTGATAAACCAAACCGAAAAAATAGCAGAAAATAACTGCTCTGAAACTGACCAACTCTTAAACAAAATCAAGGCAATACTGCCTCTAATGCCAAGGTCTGTAATTATTGTAGAGGGAATTATAGTTTGGCATAAAAAAAGCATATAAGTAAGCAGGAAAGCAGGAATTAGTGGAATAGTTGCTCCCCAAAAATGGTACATCAAAATCAATTGGGAGGTATACGTTAAAAACCTAAGGGATGAAAACCCACCCACTCTTAACAGCGTTTTTGGCGAGATTTGCGCAACTTGCATAAGCCACTCATACATTCTCAGGCCTAGCCATTTTTCTGGAACCCACTTTACAATCCGATTAACCTTTAGGAAAAGTAAAATGCTAATCACGGAAATTACCGCTAACATAATTACTAAAACAAAAAGCAAATTGGAATGGATGATGTTGTTTAAATACAGGTAATATGCAAAGCCAAATGATCCAAAAATTAAAATCGAAGTTAGCTGACCTAATGAACCCACAAGGGTTAAAAAGATTCCTGGAACTTTAAGTCGGTTAGGTAAAAACAAAATTCTACCAGCAAACTCACCTGTTCTGTTTGGGGTAAAAGTGCTTATCGTAATGCCTGCAAAAACTGCTTTAACAGATTTTAGGAATGAAATTTGAAAATGTTTTTGTAGCAATAACTGCCATTTTTTTGCTTCAAACCCCCAGTTTAATCCCATTAATAGAAAAACAAAAGCTAGTACAACCCAGCCGCCATATTGCAAATGCGCCTCGATATGTGCCCAACTAAAAACTTCAGGAGTTTTTCCTTTTAACTGATAGCGTAAAACAAAGAACAAAGTTGTCCCGAATAATAATTTCAAGATAATAATAAGGAAAGATTTAGCTTTGTTCGATAGCATTTCTCAAAAGTAAACATCAATTGAATCGTACCGAAAAGATAATTTTAGGAATTGACCCAGGAACCCAAATTTTGGGGTTTGGAATTATAAGTGTTTGTGGTCCTAAAATGGCATTATGCGATTTAGGAGTTATTAATTTAACTAAGTTTGATAATCACGCGCTTAAATTGAAGCACATTTTCGAAGAAATCACAGCCTTAATTGATAAGCACCATCCCGATGAATTTGCGATTGAAGAACCATTTTTTGGCAAAAACGTACAATCCATGTTAAAGCTTGGGCGTGCGCAAGGCGTAGCCATGGCAGCGGCTTTAAACAGGCAGGTTCCCATTGCAGAATATTTACCTAAAAGGGTAAAGCAAGCAGTAACAGGAAATGGGAATGCATCAAAACATCAAGTGGCTGTAATGATGCAACGCATTTTAGGAATACCAACATTGGAACATAAGTTAGATGCAACCGATGCGCTCAGTGTTGCAGTTTGCCATGCCATGCAGTTGCAAAGCCCATTGCAAGGTATCTCGAGCAATTCAAAAGCAGGATGGGGTGCGTTTTTAAAAAGCAACCCAGACCGGGTAAAGTAAGTAGTTGTGAATAGTATTGAATATTTAGGAGCAATAACTGGCTTTTTATGTGTATGGCTGGCCACACGAAGGCATGTGCTAAATTGGCCTTTTGCAATTGTTAGCAGCCTTTGCTATATCGTAGTTTTTTATCAGGTAAAACTTTATGTGGATACCGCTTTGCAGTTTTTTTTCATAGGCTCTTCGATTTATGGGTGGTTTTATTGGAAATCGACTACAGATGAAAAAACCATTGAAGCCGTTAAAATTCAATCCAAAACGTTAGCTAGCTATATACTCATAATGTCACTTTTAGCTTTCTTGCTAGGATGGTGGTTAAAGAAAAATACGGATGCCTCTTTGCCATTTTTCGATGCATTTACAGGTTGCTTTAGCGTTTTAGCACAATGGCTTTTAGCTCGGAAACATATCGAGAACTGGATTATTTGGATTGCTGTTGATATACTGTATGTGGGCATGTATATTTCCAGAGAATTATATCCTACAGCAATTTTGTTTTTTGCATTTTTAATATTAGCCTTAATGGGATATTACGGTTGGAAAAAGCCAGCATTCCCAAAACATTTATCTAATGAAAGTTAAGTTATCTAAAGAAGCCATAATAGAGGTTTTATCAACCCCTAAAAATATCGTTATAACCACGCATTTTAAGCCCGATGGCGATGCACTTGGGTCTTCGTTAGGACTGCGTTTTGCATTGGAAAAAATGGGACATCAGGTTTCTGTAATTGTTCCTTCCGATTACCCCCCGTTTTTGCATTGGCTACCAGGCAATAAACAGGTGATTGTTGGTCCAGAACATCCACGAAATTCATCAAAATTAATTCGCGATGCCGATGTGGTTTTCTGTTTAGATTTTAACCAACTTTCTCGCATTAACGATTTAGGCGAAAAAATAGAAGAATCTCAAGCTATAAAAGTACTTATCGATCATCATTTAGAGCCTAGCGATTTTGCCGACTTTGACTTTGTAAACACCGCTGCCAGCTCGACTTGCGAATTGGTTTGGGATTTTTTAGAAATCATCCAACAAATAAAACTGGTTGATAAAGAAATCGCAACTTGTTTATATACCGGAATAGTTACCGATACGGGCTCTTTTAGGTTTTCATCTACATCGCCAAAATTACATAGGCTGGTAGCAAATTTGCTAGAATTAGGCGTAGTGCCAAACGTAATCCATGAAGCAATTTACGATGAATCCACATTTACACGATTACAGCTTTTAGGATATGTATTGGCAAATTGTTTGGTGCATCTGCCTGAGTACAGAACAGCTTATATCGCAATTTCAAAAGATATATTGGCCAAATTCAATATTGAAACGGGCGACTCTGAAGGCTTTGTGAATTATGCATTATCTATCTCTGGCGTAAAATTCGCTTGCTTAATTATAGACCGAGGCTCGATTCGTAAATTGAGCTTTAGAAGCAAGGGGACTATTGCTTCCAACAAATTTGCGAGTCAGTTTTTTGGAGGAGGAGGCCATTTAAATGCTTCTGGTGGAGCTTCTAACACTTCTTTTGAAGATACGATAGCATTGTTTTTAAAAGAATTGCCAGGATTTTACAAATCGTGGTAATACAAAATGGTTATTGCTACTAAATCATTACTTTTGCAGAAATTTTATACAACCTAATGAACAAGGTTTTTTCTCTATTACTTGCTTCTACTGTAGTATTTGCAGGATGTAATAACGCTTCGAGCGATTTTAAAACAACCGATACAGGTTTAGAATATAAACTTATTGAAGATGTTTCTGGCGATAACGCAAAACTTGGCGACATACTTGTAGCTAACGTACAGTACGGAACTCCAGACTCTGTTATGTTTGATAACGGAAAAATGGGTAGTGCGGTGTACATTCAAGTTACTAACTCTTCTTTTAAAGGAAGCATCGAAGAAGGTTTTCCATTATTAAGCAAAGGCGATTCTGCTGCTTTTATGGTTAACGCAGATTCAATGTATAAGCACGGTTTCCATACCGAAGTGCCTGAGTTTGTAAAAAAAGCAGGTAGCAAAATTGGTTTTCATTTCAGAGTTATTGACATCAAAAACGAAGAAAAAGACATGGCCGAATTCATGAAGAAAAGCGGATTAGAAGCTAAGAAAACAGAATCAGGAATGTATGTTCGTATCGATGGTAAAGATTCAGGAATTCACCCAATTGCTGGTCAAAAAGTAGCTATGCACTATACAGGCCGCTTATTAAATGGCGAAAAGTTCGACTCTTCTTTAGATCGTAACGAGCCTTTTACATTCGTTTTAGGTAAAGGCGAAGTTATTCCAGGTTGGGATGAAGGTGTTGCTATGTTAACAAAAGGACAAAAAGCAACGTTTGTGATTCCTTCATTTTTGGCTTACGGACAGCGCGGTGTTCAAAAAATACCACCCTTTTCTCCGTTAGTTTTCGAAGTAGAGCTTTTAGATATCGTTAAGTAATGCAAATGTGGTACCTTTTTTTAGCAACTCTTTGCCTAGGTACTGCATGTAATTCGCATAAAAAAAATACAGATAACCCTCTGAATACCGACTCGTTGGTAGCAGAGGGTTTTTCGTTAGATAGATCTGGTGTTTTATATAAAATTATTGATCGCACCGATACTACATCCTTAGTTGTTGGAGATTTTATTGAAGCGCGAACTACCCTTTATTTAATAAATGGAACAAGATTGACCTCGGATATTGCTGGAAACCCATTCCGTAAAATGGTAGTTGGAGAAGGCAGTGCCGTACCGGGACTCGACTTAGGATTCACCTTTTTACATCGCGCAGATAGCGCTTTAATTGCGATACCACCCGCTTTAGGATATGGCAATAAACCATATGGAAACGTGGCTCCAAACACTCCTTTGATGTATGGGGTAAAAGTAAGGTCGGCCTACCGCAAATCCGATCCGGTAGTATTTGATGTTTCGGCAATAAAGCCCATTCAACTAAAACCCGGTTTACAAATGTTTGTGGTTGAAGAAGGCAAAGGCGATTTGCTAATTCCAAATCCAAAACAAATGCTTCGTATACATTATACGGCATCGCTATTGGATGGGACAATTATAGATAACTCGTACGAAAGAGGGCATCCTTTTCAGTTTGCTTTAAACGGAGGAATATATGTTCCGGCTTGGAACGAAGCCATTAAAAACATGCGTTTAGGCGGAAAAGCAAGGTTTATTGCCTCCGCACCATGGGCTTATGGAAAGCTAGGCGTTCCGCCAAAAATTCCAGGAAACGCTACCGTAGTTTTCGACATTCACTTTGTTGAAGCAATTTACGAGTAGTTTAATTATTATTTTTTATCTCATTCCCCTACCTTAGGGAACATTTTTGTTGCATGGCAATTCCCAAAAACACCCTTTTTTTAATAGACGGTATGGCCATAGCCTATCGTGCACATTTTGCATTTATTAAAAATCCTCGCGTTACGTCTTATGGTTTAGAAACCTCAGCAGTATATGGTTTTATCAACTCGGTATTCGAAATTTTATCGAAAGAAGCACCATCGCATATTGCAGTAGTTTTCGATACCAACAAACCAACCTTTAGGCACGAAATGTTTGAAGCCTATAAAGGACAACGCGAAGAAATGCCCGAAGGCTTGCGCAAGGCTTTGCCTTTCATTCGAAAGTGCATAGAAGCCATGAACATTCCGGTGATAACTCTGGATGGATTCGAAGCAGACGATATTATCGGGACTTTAGCACATAAAGCAGTAGAACACGATTTTCAGGTGTTTATGATGACACCTGATAAAGATTTTGGACAATTGGTACGTGAAAATGTGTACATATATAAGCCTGCAAGACTAGGAAATGATATTGAAGTTTTAGGGGTTCAAGACATTTTAGAAAAGTGGGAGATAGAGCGCATTGATCAAGTTACCGATATTTTAGGCCTTTGGGGCGATGCGGTAGATAATATTCCGGGTGTTCCAGGAGTTGGAGAGAAAACAGCAAAAAGCCTCATTAAAACCTATGGAACGGTTGAAAATATTTTGCAAAATGTGCATCAATTAAAAGGCAAGCAGAAAGAGAACTTCGAAAATTTTGCAGATCAAGCTATTCTTTCTAAAAAATTAGCAACTATTCCAACCGATGTACCTATCGAGTTTGACGAAGTATCGTTAAGAGTTGAATTGCCTGATGCTCAAAAGCTTGGCGATTTATTCAAAGAGCTGGAGTTCCGCACATTATACAAACGCATGTTTGGCGATAGCCAAAGTACGGGTGTAGATTCTCTTCAAGCATCCAGCAAAAACAACAATGCAAATAATATCGGGCTGTTTTCTACCGAAGAGCACATTGTTTCGGCCGAACAAAGCTATAAAACCGCTGAAAACACACCTCATTCGTATCATTTGGTAGATACAAATAAAAAAATCGAGGAACTTTTAGATTTATTGTCAAAATCAGAAGTCTATTGCTTTGATACAGAAACTGACGGGTTAGATGCGTTATTGTGCAACATTGTAGGAATGTCGTTTTGTACTGAACCAACCGTTGCATATTATTTGCCATTAAGCGAAAATCGCGAAGAAGTAGTTTCGATTTTAAATCAGTTTAAACCCATTTTTTCAGATACATCAAAAACGTTAATTGGTCAAAATTGCAAATATGATTTGCATGTGTTAGATAACTACGGAATTGAAGTCGAAAACATTTTGTTCGATACCATGCTTGCGCATTATTTGCTTGAGCCAGACATGCGCCATAATATGGATTATTTAGCCGAAACGTATTTAGGATATCAACCCATTTCTATAACCACACTTATTGGCAAAAAGGGGAAAGATCAAGCTTCGATGCGTGATATTTCCGTGAAACTTGCGTGCGAATACGCCTCTGAAGACGCAGACATTACTTTTCAATTATACGAGGTTTTCAAACCAATGTTAGCTGAGTTTGGAGTTGAGAAACTGTTTAACGAAGTTGAAATGCCGTTAGTTACAGTGCTTCAATCGATGGAAAAAGAAGGCATAAGTTTAGATACCAAAGCACTAGCAGAGTATTCAAAATTATTGGAAGAAGAAAGCCTAATCATTGAAAAAGAGATTTACAAACTTGCAGGATTTAAGTTTAATGTAAACTCGCCTAAACAGCTGGGCGAGGTTTTGTTTAACGTACTTAAACTCGATCCAAAAGCTAAAAAAACAAAAACAGGGCAGTATAAAACAGACGAAGAGGTTTTGCAATTGCTTGCCATTGAGCACAGTATTGCTGCTAAAGTGATTGATTTTAGACAAATACAAAAGCTAAAATCGACCTATATCGATGCGTTGCCATTGCTTATTAATCCCAATACGGGCAGAATTCATACCAGCTACAACCAAGCTGTTGCTGCAACAGGTAGGTTAAGTTCGAATAATCCAAACCTTCAAAATATCCCTATTCGTACCGAAAGAGGAAAAGAAGTTAGGAAAGCTTTCATTAAAAAGAACGAAGATTATACGCTTTTATCAGCCGATTATTCGCAAATTGAACTGCGCATAATTTCTGAAATAAGCGGAGAAACTCAAATGCTAGCCGATTTTAAAGCTGGTTTAGATATACACACAGCAACTGCATCAAAAGTTTACGGAATCCCTGTTGAAGAAGTTACATCAGACATGCGTAGGAATGCTAAAATGGTAAACTTTGGAATCATCTACGGCATTTCTGCATTTGGTTTATCGCAGCGTTTAGGTGTTCCTCGTGGAGAAGCAGCAAAACTTATTGAGCAATATTTCGCCACCTATCCATCAATCAAAACCTATATGGATAAAACCATAAACGAAGCAAAAGACAAAGGCTATGTAGAAACGCTTTTAGGAAGAAGAAGATATTTGCGCGATATAAATTCGGGAAATGCAACTGTGCGTGGATTTGCTGAGCGCAACGCTATTAATGCGCCAATTCAAGGTTCGGCTGCAGATATGATTAAGTTGGCCATGATTCGCATTCATAAGTCTATGACAGATGCTAAACTGCAATCTAAAATGCTATTGCAAGTGCATGATGAATTGGTTTTCGATGCAAAATTGGACGAATTAGACCAACTAAAAGCCATAATTAAAGATGGTATGGAAAATGCACTACCCATGAGCGTTCCAATTTTAGTTGAAATGGGAACTGGAGATTGTTGGTTAGATGCTCACTAAAAAAGATTAATATTTAATTAAAATTAAGAAAAGTAGACACCTTTTATTCTGATTTATAGTACTTTCAATAAATAAAAATATATATAAATATGAATATAACGTTGACATTTAATAAAGCTGTTACAGCTATAATAACCTGCTTTTTGTTGTAAACAATGTAAAAGCATCACATTTATCTGGTGGAGATATTTCGTATAGATGTGTAGGCGGAGGGAATTATATTTTCCAAGTAAAGTTTTATAGAGACTGTACAGGAGCTGCGTTTTCTGGCACTTCGTTAACGCTTCAAACAGCAGGAGTTCCAGGGTTTTCGTCAATTGCACTAACAAGGTTACAAGGGGCTAACGGTGCTGTTGATATTTCGCCTTTATGCACTCAACAAAGTGGGTCTAATTTATCTCCAATATTCTGTAATCCACCAATAACTGGTGGTACTCAAACGGATAAAGGGGCTATTTCTATGTTTGTTTTTGAATCTGCACCTATAAATCTTTCTTCTTTGCCATCTCCAGCGGCAAATGCACCTTACCTTTTTTATTGTAACGTAACTTGTTGCAGGAATTTAAATGATAATACATTGGCATGTAGTAATACTGGAGATTTGGTTTTGCGCTGTTATATGTATAGATACATAGATCCTATTACGAACCAACCAGTACCACCGGGAATTATGTGCGATAATTCACCCGTTTTTACCCAAAATCCTACTTCAATTTATTTAGGACTTCCAACGGTTGTAACAAATTTCTACAATAACGCTGAAGATATCGATAATGAAGATTTTGTTATCTATAGTCTACAAGATCCATGGAGCACTAGCCCAACGGGTACACCGCCAACGGCTAATACCTGTGGTTATAAAGCAATTCCGGGTTATCCAACTTTGAACATAAATTACCCTTTTCCAGGCATTATACAGGTAAATGGAAAAGGAATAGATAGTACTAGTGGAACAATTTATTTTAATCCTGTTAGGCTTGGTAATTATACAACTTGTATCTCTGTAAATTCTTATCGTTGTGGTCAATTAATATCTACAATAATTAGAGATTTTCAGATTCAAGTAATTGCACCGCCTGCAAATTATCCAAGTACGCAATTAGCACCAGAAATTCAGCCACCTTTTGAAGTTTTTGGCAGTAACCCTCCAAAATTTGTGTATGATGCAACTTTCTTTGCTGGAGATACAATTAAGTTTAACATAGAAACTAGAGATTTCTTCCCAAATATTCCTGCTCAAATGGTTACTTTGATTTATAAAGGATTGAATTTTGGTACAAATTTTTCACAAAATACTGGATGTAATAACCCTCCTTGTGCAACTTTAAATGGTTGGCCAGATACTAGCATTGTAGCTACTCCAATTTTGCAAAACGGCCAAACGTTAGGATATGGGTTCGTTGGCTCTCAAGAAACTGCTTCTCAATTTAAATGGATAACCTCAATTAACAATTTGAGTTCTAATAGTTGTGGTGTAAAGCAGAGAGATTTCACTTTTAATGTAACAGCAGTTGATGATCAGTGCCCTGTTCCAGGTAGGAATGAACAAATTGTAAGAATAACGCTCTTACCTCCACCATTAATTCTAAATATTAAAATCAAAAATATAATTGCTTTACCTAACGGAAATGTAAATTTTGAGTTAGACTCGTTAATTAAGCTAGGAAAAATAATTCCAGGATGCTCTACCTACGTTCATTCAAAGACTGTTCAAGAAAAGGCATTTGAAAAAGCAATTTTGTGGAGAGCAACCAATATAAACGGTCCATATACTTTATTATCAACTATAAATAACCCGTACCTAACCTCTTATTCAGATTTAACAGCAAATGTTTTTTCTTCAAACTATTACTATTATGCTCAGGTTATTTCAGGAGGTTATAAAGATTCAACAGCAACATCAGACACCTTGGCAATTTTGAAATCGGGTACTTTTGTTAAAGAAAATAAAATTGGTTTAAACGTGTATCCTAATCCAATGCAAAATGAAATTAATATCGAATTAGAGCAGAATAATGATTTATTCCAATATCAATTGGTAAACGCAGTGGGTCAAGTTGTATCAAGCGCGATGTTTATAAATAAAACAACTATTCAAACAAGTAGAATTCCGGATGGTATTTACACGTTGAAGTTAGAAAACGACAGATATAAACTTGTTCGAAAGCTAATTAAATCTACAAAATAGAATAATTTAAACTTGGATACTAAAAGCTAGCTTTCAGGCTATAAGCATAAAAAAAGCGCACTGTAAAGTGCGCTTTTTTTATATCTGAAATTGAATCTATTTAACAGAAACTTTTTCGAAGTAAACATTTCCTTCAGTTTCAAGCTTCAAAATATAAATACCTGCAGATAAACCTTCGGTAGATAATGATGAGTAACCTTGTGAACGTTTAGAAACTACATTTTGACCAGCAATATTGGTTAATGAAACTGTATACATTTCTGAACCAGTATAATTAACATTTAATACGCCATTGCTTGGGTTAGGATACACTTTTAACAAGTTTGAACTTGAAACTTGAGAAGTTCCTACATTTCCAGTTACCGCATTGCTCCAAGACTGTGAAACCCTTAAGCTTCCTAATCTAAGTCTAGGACCATTCGGAAAAGTGCCTTGACGTAAAGCAATAGTTCCAACATTTGCCATGTCTGAACCTGCTGCTGCATCAAATTGAGTAAGTGTAGCTGAAGGCTCTGTTGAAGATATTGTTGGATTAATAAATAAGAATACAGAATCATTATCTGCACCAGCAATTACCTTGTATTTTGCAACTAGCATATAAGCAGTATTGTAGTTATAGGTTGCTGCCGAATAAACAATTTGACCAGCAGTACTAGATTTAGCAATACCGAATGAAAATTTACCTGGAGTTAACGAATCGTTTTTGCAATAAACACGCATACGATAGGTAGTCCCCATAGTAGTAGGGCCTAAGTGTAAAAAGTATTCGCCACCGTTTCCTGCAGTTTGTACATTTACAATTGTAGCAACATAAATAGAACCAGCTGTGATTTCGCTAAAGTTTTTAGAAATATCTTCACCGGTAGTATCCATTAAAACTGTTTTTCCAATACCGCTAGCAATATAACCCGTATATGTTAAAGCTCCTGGGGTTACAGAAATAGGACGAGTTCCAACACCGCTGTGTGCGTTCCAACCATTTGCAGCCATCATCGAACCATCAGCATAATTGAAGTCTTCAGACATCAAAAACTGTGCGTTTGATTGAAAAGAAAATAACGATGCAACTAGTGCAAGGCTAAATGCTTTTGAAATAAAGGTAAAAGTTGATTTTTTCATATGAGGTTTTGTTTTAAGCGTTTGTTGTTGTTTCGGTTTCACCTTTTTCTACTTCTTTACCCAATGAGTCGAAGTCTAATTTGTCTGATAAAATTTTGTACCATTTAATTAGCTTTTTCATGTCGCTCACGTAAACTTTATCTTTATCGAAATCGGGAACAACCTCAGAGAAAAACTCACGAATTATAGCATCCGCTGATTTTTCTGAAGGAATTTCAGTGGTTACAGCAATTTCATGTAAATCTTTCAAAACTTTCCAAAGCGGAACATTGTCTTCAATTGTATAAATGCTGATTTCTTCTAACGATGCTACCTTACTACTTGTGGGTAAAGAAAAACGCTTTCCTGTACCATCTAACGATTCAACAACAAAGTTGTTTTTCGACATACTCATGATTCGGAACAAACCAGGTTTACCTGTAATGTTTACAATGCCTTTTAGATTCATATTGAAATTTTACAATGCAAAAGTAAGGTTAAAACTTAAAAATTTTTCTACCAAATAATTGATAGGTAGTATTTGCAACTAATCCGTAAGTAATCGTTGAAATTAAAGCTGTTAAGGCAATTATTCCTAGCCCTCCAACCGGAATTATTATACCTAATGTTTCAAGGATTACGGTATCAGGTTGGTTCAGGAACAAACAAATGCTTAGTGTAACTACCTCTAGTAAAGCAAATTTTAAAAAATTCAAATTTGCTACAGGTATAAATCCACTAAGAACGGCAGTTGCAATAAACCAAATGGGCGCATGAATATTCATTTGTACATGAATCAAAATAAATCCAAGCAATGAGAGCCAAACAATAGATTCTTTTTTAAACATTAGTTGAATTTTATTGAGGTTTGATAGTTTGCCGGTTTAAACGATTTTTTAAGCAATACTTTATGATATTCGTTTCGTCTAAAATTCCTGATTTGGTTACTGTAGTTTTTACTGTTTATTTTCCCGTTTTGCCCCCCTGTTAGCATAAACCAAGCTTGTGGGCCATCTTTTGAAAAAGTAATTAGACTCCTCATGCTAGGGCCAGTGGTTGCTGGCAGATTTGCTGCAACGTTTACGGTTCTGTTATTTCCTACTGATGCAAAAGGTTCAAAAGATAATGCTGGCAAACCTGTTAAATGTTTGATATGAGTTTGGTGGTATTTTCCATATTGCCAGTTTTTAGAATCTGAGCCAAATTTTTTAGTAAGTTCATTTTTGGTACTATCCCATGAGCTGATAAATAAATCTTTAACTGAAATATCCCCCTTTTTTGTTGGCAAAGTTGCTTTGGTTAGCAAATGGTTTAACACTATATCATGCGATGGGTTCCAAGGCAAATCAGGTGCAATTTGTAGAGATGCATTTTTTATCAACTGCAATTTAAACGCATAAAACAACGTTGCTTGTGTTGAAAGCGTATCAAAAACACCTGAAAATCCGTTCAGTTTCTCAAACTCATTTGGTGGTAAATATTGTTTCATCCTTTCCTTTAGCCAACTCCATTCTATATCCACAATATCCTTTTGAAGATTTTTCATATCGTCAATAGAATGTTTTGGCCTGCTTTCCATTACTTGAGCAATTCTTCTTCCTCGCCCAGCGGGTTCAAATCGGTGACTCACCATCTTGCTGAAATCAGAATTAACCTGATGCTGGTTTGCTGAAGCAACCCAGCCTTTCACAGGATTTTCTATCGAAAATATGCCTTGTAGAGGTTTGTAGTCAACTTTGTCTGATAATTTAGTAGCTACAATTATTCCAACCGATGGTGTTTTATGTATTGCACCAAGTCCAGCAGTTACCATGCCCACATGTCCGCTATCGTCTGATAAAACTATGTTTTGTGGGGGTTGCATAAAATTATGTAGTGCTTTTCTAGATTCACTTACTGATCGAGATTTTTCAAGCCCACGAAAAGTTAAACTCTCGTGACTTTCCATCATGGCAATCCAGTTGGTGGCGAGTAACTGTCCGCCAAAGGTGTCCACTGGCCCAAATGGCGATTCAAAATAATCGACTAAACGGTTGCCAATTCCCTTTATTTTCAGGGTGTCTGTGATTTTTTGCAATTGAGTAGTTTTGCCATCTAACATGATTTTTGGGTTAGTTTTATAGGCATTTTTGCTATTTATAGGGGTGTTTTCTGGAGTTAAAAAATTGTAAAAATCAACTAAATTCCATGTAGCATTTGTCATTCCCCATGCGGCATGCGTATTAAAACCCGAAATAATAAACGGTGATCCAGGAATACTCATTCCGTGAACAGTGGTGTTCCCAAAATTTAGCTGAGCTTCGTACCAAGTCGATGGAAAATTTAACGTTAAATGTGGGTCGTTGCATAAATAGGTTCCTCCAGTGGTGGTTCGTGTTGCAGCAACTGCCCAATTGTTAGAGCCTTGGCCCAGCTCTCCGTTTGTAATGTTAATTAAATCTTTAAATTTCCAAACTTGCTTAGTTTTTGCTAATGGCAATTGGCTAGCAACCGCATCCATTTTTGGCGAAAGTTCAGGGTATATTGGATAAGCCAATGGGTCAATAAATCCGTAATAAAATTGCATTAATGAGTCTGTAAGCATCTGGCTAGTCTCCGAATATTTTAAATCATCTTCGCTATAATTTAAACGGTGATCCATGGCACGAACCAACAAATACGCGTTTTCAGGCTTAAATTTTGACGGTTTAAATCCTAATAAATGGAACTCTAATGGCAATTTGCCATACGGCATGTTTTTTATGTAATAATTTACCCCTTCTGCATAAGCTATATAACGGTCGTAATCTGCTTGGCTAATTTTTTTTAAATTATTAAGCCAAACAATGGCATTTTTTTCAAAATGAAACTTTCTCCATAGTCTATCAGACTGATATGCTTTTTCGCCAACCACTTCGCACAAACGACCGCTAACTTGACGAGTTATCATTTCCATTTGAAAAAGGCGGTCTCTGGCATGCATATATCCTAAAGCATAAGAAACCGATAGTTCGTTTTTGCCAAAAATATGAGGCACTCCAATTTCGTTTACACCAATCGAAATTTCTCCGAATGGAGAGCTCTTAAACACCTCATTAGAATTGTTTATGCTGTTAATTTGAAGCGGTGATGAGGTATAAAGAAAGAATTTATGAAGGGGCGGAATTCCCGGAATGGGGTAGTAAATTAAAGTTAGCCATAAAGCCACTACTGTTACATATCCTAATTTTTTAATCCAATGCATACAAATATATATATACCAAAACTACGCATTTTTACTGCTTTTTGGGGTTGTAGGTGCCATATAGTTCTAATAAGTGGAAGGATTTTCTAGATAAGCTTCAGAATCTAATCTAAAAAACATAATTTATGGGTTAAGATGTACCTTTGCAGCCATATGACATCGTTAAAACCTTCTTTAGCCCGCGGCACTCGCGACTTCGGTCCGAGTGAGATGATGAAACGCAATTATGTATTCGATTTATTTAAATCTGTTTTTAAAAAATACGGATTTCAACCCTTAGAAACACCCTCAATGGAGAATTTAGGCACGTTAACAGGGAAATATGGAAACGAAGGAGATCGCTTAATCTTTAAAATATTAAATTCTGGAGATTTTTTATCAGACATCTCAACAGAAAAGTTTGAAGATGCAAAAGCTAACAACTCAAAAGGAATTACGAGTGCTTTAAGTGAGAAAGCATTGCGATACGATTTAACTGTGCCCTTAGCACGTTACGTTTCTATGAATAGAAACGGGTTGATAATGCCTTTTAAGCGGTACCAAATCCAACCAGTTTGGCGTGCAGATAGACCACAAAAAGGGCGCTACCGCGAATTTTACCAGTGCGATGCTGATGTAATTGGCTCAACATCGTTGGTAAATGAGGTGGAACTAACCGCTATTTACTGCGAGGCTTTTCTGAAATTGGGTTTTCAAAAGTTTCAAGTTTTAGTAAATAACCGAAAGGTATTAATGGCTGTTGCAAAACGTGCCGCTGGCGAAAATGCGGTTTCGTTTGTTACAGAACTCGATAAAAAAGGGAAACTTACAGATGCTGTGCTTTTCGAAAATCTTATTGCAATTAGTATTGACAAAAAGGTAACAGAAGGGTTGTGGAAGTTGATTACAGGAGAGTTTCAATACGATGTTTTAATTCAAAAGCTACACGATTTAGTTTTAGGCGATGAGATTGGAGAAGTTGGAATTGCCGAGCTTACAACCTATTTCAACCTATTAATCGCATCAACAAAATACGTGCCTTATGTAAAACTCGATGCTGGATTGGCACGAGGATTAGATTATTACACAGGTTTAATTTTTGAAGTAACCACAACGGAAGTGGAAATGGGAAGCCTAGGCGGTGGCGGACGTTACGATGACTTAACTTCGATTTTTGGGGTTTCAGGTATGACGGGCGTTGGCATTTCATTTGGTGCGGAGCGCATTATCGATGTTCTGAATCAATTGGATAGGTTTCCTGATCTCAGTAGCCAATCAACCAAGGTGCTTTTTGCTTGGTTTGATGAGCCGAGTTTTGCGTATGCTTTAAATTGGCTATCGGAAGTCAGAGAAGTTGAAATTGCCTCTGAAATTTATCCTGACAAGGCGCAATTAGGTAAAATGTTTTCGTATGCCGACCAAAAAAACATCGAGTGGGTTGCCGTTTGTGGCGAAAATGAGATGAAAGAAAATAAGGTCAGCCTTAAAAACCTAAAAACAGGAATACAAGAAATTGTATCTAAACAACAATTATTAGAACGCTTAAACGCTTAATCAGAATGCATTTTATACTTAACAATAAAATAACCTTAAACGATTTATCAATTTTAGTAAATGATGGCCACACATTAAGCGTTCATGCCGATGCTGTTGAGCGTGTTGAAAAATGTAAAAGGTATTTAGAAACTAAAATTGCCGATCCAAACGCCATTTTTTATGGAATAAATACAGGTTTTGGATCGTTATGTAACGTACAAATACCGCACGATTCGTTGAGCTTATTGCAAGAAAACTTGGTTAAATCGCACGCATGTGGCACAGGCGATTTAGTACCTATAGAAATCATACGATTAATCGTAGTGCTAAAAATTCAGTCGCTGATTTTTGGGCACTCCGGTGTTAGAATTGAAACGGTGAATCGATTGGTTGATATGTACAACCAAAACGTAATGCCAGTTATTTACGAGCAAGGTTCGTTAGGCGCATCAGGCGATTTAGCTCCATTGGCGCATTTATCGCTTACGCTTTTGGGCTGCGGTGAAGTATATTGGAATGGCTCACGTCAAAATTCAGAATCGGTTTTAACTGAACTTGGTTGGCAACCCTTAATTCTTGAAGCAAAAGAAGGCCTTGCGTTACTAAATGGCACGCAATTTATGAGTGCCTATTTAGCGTGGAGCTTAATTCGATCTAAACAACTTTTCGAAATTGGATTGAACATTGCTTCCCTTTCGGTTGATGGTTTTGATGGTAGATACGATGCTTTTGCTGCTCCAATACATAATGTTAGACCCCATTTTGGTCAAAAATATGTGGCTAAGCGCATGTTAGAATTGTTGGAGGGATCTGAAATTGGAGATCAACGCAAAGTGCAAGTTCAAGATCCATATTCTTTTCGTTGTATCCCACAAGTTCTTGGAGCTAGCTACGACACTATTGCACACGTACTTTCTGTGGCTGAAATAGAATGGAATTCAGTTTCTGATAATCCATTAATTTTTCCTGACGAAGATTTAATTGTTTCTGGCGGAAATTTTCACGGACAACCGTTGGCTATTGCACTTGATAGTTTAGCCATTGCTTTAGCAGAAATTGGCTCGATCAGCGAGCGCAGAACCTATTTGCTAATATCAGGCCAACGCAATTTGCCGGCATTTTTGGTGGCAGAACCCGGATTGAACTCAGGGTTAATGATACATCAATACACTGCTGCGTCCATTGTAAGTCAAAGTAAACAGTTGTGCACACCAGCTTCTGTAGATTCAATAACGTCATCCAACGGGCAAGAAGACCATGTGAGCATGGGCGCAAATGCAGCTACTAAATGTGTCCGTGTTGTAAATAATTTGGCAAATGTGTTAGGAATTGAACTAATAAATGCATCACAGGCGTTGTATTTCCGCGAAAAACAAACGTCAAAAAAGTTGCAAACATTAGTGACAGATTTTAGAAAAGTGGTTGAACCAATTTTAGTAGATAGAATAGCATCAACCGATATACATGCTGCGAAAAATTTTATTGAACGTTATACCATTGCCTAATTCATTTCTTGACAAGCCTAATGCAAAAAATCATTAATCGCAGTATTATCTTATTTTTCTTTCTTTTTTTAGGCATTTTTGCTCAGGCTCAAAATTCTTTTAAAATTTCTGGAAAGCTGGTTGATGAAAACAAACAACCTGTGCCCTTGGCAACAGTTGCATTACTTAAAAGTGCAGATTCAAGCGTAGTTACAGGAGCGTTGTCTGATGATAAAGGGGGATTTGTATTCACACTTTCTACTTCATCAAAATACAAAATAAAGGTATCAACTGTAGGATATGAAGAAGTGTTTTCGAAGGAGTTTATAGTAAATGAAACGGTTCCTTTTGTTAAAGTTCCGGACTTAACTATCAAGCAAAAAACCACCCAATTAAAGGATATAAATATCACTTCAACCCGTTCTTCTGTTGAATTAGCCATCGATAAGAAAGTATATAACGTTGATAAAAACATCATGGCTACTGGCGGGAATGCAACGGATATTTTACGAAATATCCCAGCTGTAAACGTTGATATTGACGGAAATGTAAGCTTGCGTGGAAGCAACCAAATTACAGTTTTGATTGATGGGAAAATTTCTGGATTAACTGGCTCAAATCGACAAGCTGTTCTTGAGCAAATTCCGGCTGGAACTATTGAAAGTGTAGAAGTAATTACCAATCCATCTGCCAAATACGATGCAGAAGGAATGGGCGGAATCATCAATATAATCCTCAAGAAAAACAGAACTAACGGTAGTGGAGGCAATATTTCTGCAGGTGTTGGTTCTAGAAATAAATACAATACAACCATTTCTTTAAATGCGCGTAAAGATAAATTTGCTGTGAACGCTTCGTACAATTATAGGTTTAACCCGTTGTACGGTTTTGGAGCATCAACCCGCGATGCTTATTTAACCGATACTTCGTTTTTCCTGCGTCAGAACAACGATAATTTCCAAGACAACATCACGCATGTAACTCGTTTTGGTGTAGATTATTTTCTGAACAAAAAAACCAGCTTTTATGCTTCATGGGTTTTTAATTATAAGAAATCAATACAAACCGAAGATGTTGATTTTTATAACCAAAACTATAGCCGCACTTTTAATAACGATTACCGCAGAAGCAATGTCAATAGCAATATTGGCACAACAAACGATATTAACGTAGGCTTTAAGCAGCTTTTATCCAAAAAATCTGAGTTAACGGGCAGCATTTTGTGGTCAGAATCGATGACAGATAACGGTACCGATTATTCGCAAATTGGGTTGAGCAGTTCAAACGTAGTTCACCCTACCGTTTTTAAGCAAACCCAATTTAACGATCAAAGTTTTAGAAACATCGTGGGTCAATTAGATTTCATGAAGCCTTTTGGATCTAAAAATAAGTTGGAGTCGGGCTTAAAAGCCACCCAACGATTAGTAAACGGTAATAATATTTTCGATCAGTTAAATAATTTTTCCGGTTTGTATGAGTCGGTTGATTCTTTGAAAAACACCTTCGAGTTTAACGAAAAAGTATTTGCTGGATATTCTACAGTTAGTCTGAAAAAAGGAAAATTTGGCTTTATGGCTGGACTTCGAGCCGAGTTTACAGACTATTATGTGTATCAACAAACTACCAACGAAAAATTCTTAAACGATTACTTTAGGCTTTTTCCAAGCGCTTTTTTAACCTATAAGCCAACCGATTTGTTAGAAATACAGGCAAGTTATTCACGAAGATTGAATCGGCCAGGAATTGGCTCTTTAAATCCTATTGTTGACTATACTGATCCATTAAATATCAGAATCGGCAACCCGTATTTAATGCCCGAGTTTACCAATAATTTTGAAATTAGCGCCATTAAGTACCTGAAAAAACACGTAATCACTGCTACACTTTACAACCGCGAAACCATTGGAGTTTTTAACCGTTTTAGAACCATTTTACCTTCAGGAGTTTCAATTATTCAGTTTCAAAATTTAAATAGCGCAGTAAATACCGGTTTTGAGTTAGTAGGAAAACACGATTTAACCAACTGGTGGAGTGTTACCAGCAACTTCAACTATTTTTACACGTTTGTTGATGGTAAAAATTTGGAGGGCGATTTAACCAACTACGGTAAAAGTTGGAATGCAAAATTGATTTCAAACATGCGTGTGATTAAGAAATTTGATGTTCAAGTTTCGAGCAATTATGCATCTCCATTATTTATGAGTCAAGGCAGATTTTTTCCATTTTATGGAACAGATCTGGGCTTGAAATACGATTTTAAAAGCAAAAAAGGCAGTGTAACATTCAATGTTGCCGATGTTTTTGATACAAGAATGTTTCGTGTAAAGCAAAGCACCAAAACATTCGATGCAGCTTTTACGCGTAAACGTGAAACACAAATTGCAACGCTAACTTTTATATGGAAATTCGGCAAAGAAACGCCTCAATCGTCTAAAAAAATGATTGAAAGTGGTTCTCAAGGCGGTGGAGAAATGTTTTAATTATCGGGTGTGGTTTCTAATGCCATCCGAATAATGTTTGGCTCAAATCCTTTTTGTAGAAGATAATTTGTGATTTTTCCGTTTTGCATATAAAGCTGCAAGTCAGGCTTTAATTGTTTTCGTTTAATTTCTGCTAGCCTTTTTGCAGTTTCGAGGTAGTCCTCCTCGATTATTTCTTTAAACGCATTTTGAATGCACCACTTCGAAACTTTCTTTAGCACCAAATGATGCCTTATTTTAACTCTGCCCCAGTTTTTTTGCCTGAATTTTCCGCGAACATAGGTTTTTGCGAACCGCTCTTCATCTAAAATTTCTTCGTTTACCAATGCTGATTCTAAAAAACTAACATCGCTACTCGGTAGTTTGTAGCTAAATAGTTTTTCGCGTACCTCGTTATGGCAACGCTCTTGATACGTGCTGAAATACCTAATTTTTAGGTAATACTTGAGCAAATGCTCTGGAATTACAACAGGTTCTTGCATGAATTAGTTGATGCGATTTGGAAGTAAAGGTAATGCCATCCATATTTACTTAGGTACCCAAAGGGAGTATGGATGCAGATTAAGCCATAAAAAGTAAAATTAGGTTTGAGATTTTAAAATCAAGGTCAAAAATGCCACATAAAATCAAAAATCAAGGCGGTTTTACGTACTTTAGCGCCCTTATTTCCATACCAATACATGTCGGTTAAAGTACAAGGGTTAACGAAGCTTTACGGTTCACAAAAAGCACTCGATAATCTAAGTTTTGATTTAAAGGAAGGCGAAATTTTAGGGCTTTTAGGGCCAAATGGGGCGGGTAAAAGCACTACCATGAAAATTTTGACCTGTTTCATCCCCCAAACCAGCGGCCAAGCTTGGGTTTGCGGGTACGATGTAGCCACCCATAGCTTAGAAGTTCGCAGAAATATTGGGTATTTGCCTGAGCACAACCCACTTGAGCCAGAAATGTACGTAAAAGAGTACCTACAGTACGTTGCTGGGTTTTATAATCTTGCAAATCCGTTAAAGAAAATCAGCGATATGATTGATTTAACAGGATTGGGACACGAGCAACATAAGCGTATTGGGCAGTTATCCAAAGGGTATCGCCAGCGCGTTGGTTTAGCTCAAGCCATGATTCATGATCCGAAAGTGTTGATTTTGGACGAGCCAACTTCCGGTTTAGATCCAAATCAATTGGTGGATATCCGCAAAGTGATCACCGAAATCGGGAAATCAAAAACTGTAATTCTCTCAACACATATCATGCAAGAGGTTGAAGCCATTTGCAAACGCGTTTTGATTATCGACCGTGGAATTACCGTTGCTGATGAGTCTACTGCAAACTTGCAGCGCTTCAAAGGCGAAGCCGTTGTGGCAGTAGAGTTTAGCGAAAAAGTTGATCCTACATCGTTACAGCGCATAAAAGGCGTAAAACGGGTTTGGAACGAAAGCGGATTTTGGCATTTATCTGCCGATGTTGACACCGATATTCGTAAAGAAATATTTGATTTTGCAGTTCAAAAAAACATACAAGTGTTAAGCATGAACAAGAAAGAAGCAAGATTAGAAGACGTATTCCGCGAATTAACAGCAAAAAAGAAATAACATGTTTACGATATTTAAAAAAGAAGTAGCAGTATTTCTCAGCTCATTAATAGCCTATATCATAATCGGTGTATTTTTACTAATCACCGGTTTGTTTTTGTGGATTTTCCCAAACTTCAATGTATTGGGCTACGGCTACGCAAACTTGGACACCTTTTTCGAAATGGCTCCATGGATTTTTATGTTCTTGATTCCAGCAATCACAATGCGCTCGTTTACCGAGGAAAAACGCAATGGAACACTTGAACTTTTGTTAACCAAGCCAGTAACCGATTTTCAGGTAGTTTTAGCTAAGTTTTTTGCAGGTTTTGCATTGGTAGTATTTTCAATAATACCTACATTTTTATACGTGATTACTATTTATTTGCTTGCCGACCCGATCGGGAATATTGATTTGGCATCAATAATGGGCTCATACATTGGTTTGTTTTTGTTAGGGGCTTCCTTTGTGAGTATCGGCATTTTTGCATCCTCGATTAGCGAAAATCAAATTGTATCGTTTGTTTTTTCCATACTTTTTAGCTTTTTCTTTTTTATAGCATTCGATTCAATAAGCCTTTTGAAATTACCAAACGATGTGCTTTTATTGCTTGAGCAGTTAGGCATAAACTCGCATTATACCAGTTTGAGTAAAGGCGTAATCGACTCGCGCGATGTGCTTTATTTTGTATCCTTATCGGGGTTATTTGTGTATTTCACTAAAGTTAAATTAGAAAGCAGAAAATGGTAAACTCTTCAAAAAGAAGCAAAAAAAGTGCTGCCTTTTTGAGGGCAGTTTTAGTGATAGCATCTGTATTTTTACTGAATTTCATAGGTGCATACATTCACGGAAGGTTAGATTTAACCGCAGAAAAAAGATATTCTGTTGCTGATGAAACCCGCAAAAGATTAGAAAACCTGAAAGATGTAGTACTAATTAAAGTGTATTTAGAGGGAGATTTTCCTCCTGGTTTTCAAAAATTGAAAAGCGGTGTAAATGATTTGCTATCTGAATACAGAAATATATCGGGCGGGAAAGTTGATTTTGAATTTATCAATCCTGCCGAATCGGGATTAAATTCTGAAGGCACAAACGAAGTTTATAAAGAGCTATATCGTAAAGGGCTTTTGCCTACCGATTTGCAAGTTGGCCAAGAAGGCGGTGGCATGGAGCGTAAAATTATTTGGCCAGGCGCGTTGTTAGTGCATCGCGGAAAAGAGGTTGCCATTAATTTTTTACGCGGACAAAGCGGTGCTGGAACACCCCTCGAAGTAATAAATCGCTCAGAAGAAAACTTAGAATACGAGTTCACAAACGCTATCCGTAAAGTATCGGTTAACGAAAAGCCCAAGGTGGCTTTTGTTTCAGGTCAGGGCGAGTTTGCTTCTAAATATGTAGCCGATATTTCGCAAGAGTTGAACGAGTTTTACGATGTAGAGCGCTACCGTTTAGGAAGAGCAGAGCCTATTCCAAGCGAGTATAAATGCATCATTGTTGCAAAACCTGATTCGGTTTTTTCAGATTGGGCAAAGTTTAAACTAGACCAATACATCATGAATGGCGGTCGAGTGCTGTGGTTAATTGATGGAACCGCAGCAAATATGGACTCGTTGCAAGGCAATCCAGCATTTTTAGCAATGCCTTTAGAGCTTGGCTTGGGCGAGATGTTTTTTAAATATGGCTTTCGGATAAATAACGATTTGGTTCAGGATATCAAATCAAGTCAAATTCCAGTTATTGTAGGGTCTTTTAATGGAAAACCACAGCAAAAGTTATTCCCATGGTTTTATTACCCCCTAGTTTCTACCGATAATGAGCACCCGCTTGTTCGAAATCTTGATCCAATACAGTTGCAGTTTGCAGGAACAATAGACCTCATCGAAAACGATATTAAGAAAACAGTTTTGTTAAAAACGTCTAGATACACCAAGGTGCTTTATGCGCCAACCCGTGTAAATTTGTCTATCATTAAAGAGGCTCCAAACCCAACTCAATTTAATAAGCCGTTTCAAAATGTAGCCGTTTTACTTGAAGGAGAATTTGAGTCTTTCTATAAAAACAGGTTAATGCTTGGTTTCGCAGAAAACGTTTTAGACTCTATGGGTTTAAAGCAAATTAGTCGCAGCCCAGCAAATAGAATGATTGTTGTTTCGGACGGAGATGTGATTGGAAACTATGTAACAAAAAAATCAGAAAACATGTTTCCGCTTGGCTACGATAGGTTCTCAGGCCAAACTTACGGCAACAAGTATTTTATGCTGAATTGTGTAGATTATCTTGCCTCAGACGATGGTATGATTGGCTTGCGCTCTCGCGAACTAAAGTTGCGCATGTTAAATCAGCAGAAAGTTAAAGCCGAAAAAATCATTTGGCAAGTTATAAATATTGGATTGCCATTGGTATTGCTAACTCTTTTTGGAGTGTATTATGCATGGAGAAGACGCAAAAAGTTTGCTAAATAACTATAAATGAAAAAAAACCTAGTATACGGAATTGTTTTTATTGCCCTTTGTGGAATTGCTTGGTTTTTAGTGCAAAAGAATAGCCGTTCGGGTATGAAAATTGACCGAAAAATGTTTCAAGTTGCCGATACAGCCTCGATAAATCGCTTATTTTTAGCAGACAGAACTGGTAAAATGGTAGATTTGGTACGAGAAAAAAACTATTGGCGCTTAAATAAAAGCTATCGTGTTAGACCCGATGCAGTAAACGCTGTTTTGCAAGCCTTAGGCTCGATGGAAGTTTTTTCGCCAGTCCCAACTTCGGGCACTGAATCTATTATGAAACAATTGGCTGCTTCTGGCAAAAAACTCGAAGTGTATCAAAAAGGAGTAAAAGTAAAAACCATATATATTGGCGGTCCAACTTCAAACACTGAAGGAACCTACATGCTTTTAGAAGGCGAAGATTTGCCTATGATTGTAAATGTTCCGGGTTGGCAAGGCTATTTAACGCCACGTTTTTTTACAAATAAGGAAGACTGGCGCGAAAACATTTTTGCAAGCTTTTTACCAAGCGACATTTCTAACCTTTCAATCGAGCATTTAACAGAACCTGAAAGAGGATATAAAATTGATGCTTCAGATTTAAATGCCATTAAAATATTTGATCAAAAAGGAAAGCCATTTGCGTCAACTCAGAAGGCGCTGCAAGATTACTTAAAACGTTTCAAAGAAATTAGGGCAGATGCCTTTGAGTACAATACTACTACTAGAGATTCGGTGATTAAGCTGCCTTTACTACACAAACTTACCCTTAATCAAAAGAATGGCAAGCCTTTCGAAATTAACTTTTACAGAGTAAAATACAAAGGGACACCAACGGATAAAGTAGATGATTTGGAATATACAGATCCAAATCGTGCATGGTTTTATGTGCCGAGTACAAAAGATTTTGGGTCGTACCAATACGGATCTACCGGAAATATCTTGCTGCCTATAAACTTATTCACAAAACCTACACAATAACTATTATCCTAACCTAAAAATATTAACTTTAAACCCAAATAATATAATACTATGAAGTTTACAGCACCTTCGTCTGATTTGCTGAAACACCTACAGGCTGTACAAGGGGTTATTAATACAAATTCTGTATTGCCAATCCTTGAAAACTTTTTATTTGTAATTCAAGGAAGTACGTTGAGTATAAGCACAACAGACCTTCATACGTCTATGACTACGTCAATGACTATTGAATCAAACGAAGATATTCGGGTTGCTGTGCCTTCAAAAATGCTTATCGAAACCATAAAAGCATTACCGCCTCAGCCGTTGATGTTTGATATTTCGGAATCTTTTGGCATTGAAATAAAAACTGCCAATGGTTTATATAAATTGAATGGCGAAAATGGCGATGATTTCCCTAGAATTCCAGAAATGGATCAGGCAGATACGCTAAATATGCCATCAAACAACTTGTTAAACGCGATATCAACTTGCGTTTTTGCTGCGGGTAACGATGAAATGCGTTTAGCAATGACGGGTGTTTTCTTCGAACTTCATCCCGACTCAATCAGCTTTGTTGCTACTGATGCGCATAAGTTAGTATTGCACAAATGCAAAGGCTTAACCATTTCAACTCCAGGAAGTTTTATTATTCCTAAAAAGGCAATCAACCTGCTAAAATCAGTTTTGCCAGATAACGATACCTTGGTAAACGTAGAATATAATACTGTAAATGTATTTTTCTCGTTCAATAACATAAATTTGATATGCCGTTTAATTGATCAGAAATATCCTGATTATAAAGCAGTAATACCAACAGGAAACGACAATGTGCTAACCATAAATCGTGCTGAGTTGTTAAACTCGTTAAAGCGTATTTCGATTTATTCAAACAAAACTACCTACCAAATCCGCATGAAAATTAACGGCAGTTTGTTGCAACTTTCTGCTGAGGATTTAGATTTCTCAAACCAAGCGGTTGAGCGTTTAGATTGCGATTATGCAGGCGAGGATATTGAAATAGGTTTTAATGCTCGTTTCTTACTTGAAATGTTAAATAATTTACATTCTACTGATGTTAAATTCGAAATGTCTATGCCAAGCCGTCCAGGTTTGATGTCGCCAACAGAGCAAGACGGAAACGAAAACACGTTAATGTTGATTATGCCGGTAATGCTAAACAATTACCTTTAAACGATAATTTTTCAGAAAACGCTCGGCCTTGTCGGGCGTTTCTTTTTTATACCCATTTTTTCTTTTAAGAGAATGTTATTAAGTTTCACGCGCCTTTTTGTATTTCTTCTTTTATTGTTTTTTGCGTCAGGATTGGAGGCATCTCCATCCTCAAAAGTTCATCCGCATTCGAAATATGAAAGAAGAGAATTGCGAAAAATAAAAAAATCAAAACTTACTATTACCCTTAAAAACGGGTATTCTTATACCGGTATATTGGTTTTGGCCCGTGAAAATGGAATTGCCTTATGGGTAAACTTAAGCGATACAAGTTTTAGAAGTATCCGCAGAAGAGAGTGGGAGTATTTGCAGCCAGAAACTATCCGAAGCATTTCAGTAAAGAATAATCGAATCATTTGGCAAGCAGCGGGTGGGGTGCTTATTGGGGCAGCTTTGGGATATGTTTTCGACACCAACCAATCGGGAAATTGGAAATATTTTGCAGGAGCAGCTATGGCTGGCGGAATAGCTGGTGCTGCTTTTTCTGGCAGACCCCCTTTTAGCGAAGAAATTGATGGCAAAATGGAAGTTTATCTAAAACAATTAGATAAACTCAAAGGCATGGTTTACAAATATTAAGTATGTGGACAATAGATTGGATTGAGTTGCCTCTAAAGTATACCTGGAAACTTTCGCGAAACCAAACAGACGTAAAGTTTAATGCCATTATTCGGTACGAAAAAAACGGATTTGTAGGTTTAGGCGAAGTCGCTCCAAATATCCGATATCACGAAACCCAAGAACGAGTGGATGCAGAATTCGTGCAATTTATGGCGTCCCAAAGTCAAATTTCGTGCGAAGAAGAATTGCATGAAACTTTACGTTTTATGCCTATTTGCCCTGCTTTACGTTTTGGAATCGAATCGGCATACATTCATTGGATGGCCGCATCAACAAAAAAAGCTACAACAGAAATTTTGGGCTTGCTGCCAATTGAAAAGCCCGTAAATACTTCGTTTACGCTTCCAATTATGGATATTAATGATATTCAGAACTTTATAGCAAAACACAATATATCGCGTTTTAAATCGCTTAAAGTAAAAGTTTTTGCCGATGGAGCAGCAGAATTGATAGCCCAAACCCAAAAGTATTATAAGGGAAGTTTGCTGATTGATGGCAATGAGGCTTGGCAAAATCCAGATGATTTATTGCGATTATTGGCAGATTTTAAAACGGCTAATTTTGATTTGATAGAACAGCCTTTCCCTGCCAGTTGTATCGATGAATATACCTATCTAAAAAAGCATATAAAGTTACCCGTAATAGCTGATGAGTCGCTTCACGGGTTAGAGGATGTTGAAGAATTACAACATCAGTTTCATGGAATAAACATGAAACTGATGAAAGCCGGAGGGTACAGAAATGGAATCCGATTATTGAATCAAGCCCGAAAAATGAAATTAAAAACGATGATTGGGTGCATGGTTGAAACCGGCTTAGGAATTTCATCGGCAATGAACCTAGTAAACGATATTGATTTTGTAGATTTAGATGGATTTTTAATTCCTCAAAACAACCCGTATCCTTTAGTTGAAGAAAAAGGAGGAATGATTTATTTAAATACAGTGAAATGATTCAAAAAATAGTAAGATCGGTCGGCATTTTATTACTTTTCTTGTTTGTGTTTTCAAACGCAAAAGCGCAAAAAAATACTCGCGAAAAAGAAGCAGTTTTAAAAGTACTATCTCAGCAACAATCCGATTGGAATGCTGGAAACATTAAAGCGTTTATGGGTGGATATTGGGAGTCAGATTCACTCCTTTTTGTATCTAAAAAAGGGATAACCAAAGGCTGGAATCAGACGTATGCTAATTATGTAAAATCCTATCCCGATGCAGCAACTATGGGCAGACTCACGTTTGTAATTAAAGAACTTCGGGTAATTACTAAAAAAGATGCAATGGTAGTGGGCAGTTGGTTAGTTTCAAGAACTGCTCCACAAACAGATGTTGGTGGCCATTTTAGCCTGTTATTCAAAAAAGTAAAAAAACAGTGGGTGATAGTTATTGACCACACGAGTTAGGTGCTTGCTGCTTAAAGACTTTTGATTGCAGTCTGTAATAAATCGTTTTGAGTTTCTAGGGAAGTAAATCCAGTAAAGTTTTTTGAGTCTTCGAGTAATTTTTTTAAATCAAAATGTTCTTGCTCTTGAAAAGGGGCAATTTTTTTCGATTCTAAGTTTTTGGCGAGCAAAAGTTGCTCTGTTTGTCCAGGCGTTGGTACAAAGCATGCATTCGCTCCAAGAGTTGCTAAATCCATTATTGTGCTGTATCCAGATCGGCTTAAAACCATTTTTGATGATATAATCAGCTTAGAAAGTTCATCGCCTGTTGCAATACTTTTAAAATTAGCTGCATGTACATTTTCAATTTGGGCATAACCACCTACAGTAAAAAAAGTAAGTTTTAGGGCTTCAGCTTGTTTAATACCCTCAATTAAAAACTCTGTTTTTTGGGGCTCAGGGCCAGAACCAATTATTAGTAAATCGTATTTAAAATCAAACTTATCTATTTTATTTAAAGAACTTAAATGGCCAATGTATCTATGCTCTTTATTTTTTTGAGTATTTGAAAGTGGGTTTGCCAATAAGTTAGTAGGAGCATCTGGAATCCAAATCTCATCAAAATTGGCAAACCAGTTATCAAAAAATTGTTGAAAAAGCGACCTAAATAGCGATAAAAACGAAGGTATTTCAGGATGTATTTGATGTGTAATCAATATTGACTTTACATCCCCAAGCCATGCGCCATAGCGGTTATCACTCAAAACAAGGTCAAAATGATAATATTGATGTAGTTTTTCAAGTGCTTTATGCTCTTTTGAAATACTTCTTTTTAACGATATAAGTTGTTTGCCTAAATTCCAGATGGGGTTTTTGGTTGTGTATTTAGGCGAAAAACCAGGAAAATCTACCGTTTTTAAATCAGGATAATAACTTTTTAACAGAAGTAGTGATTTGCCAGATCCGCCAATAATTACTTCGAAACCATTGTTAATTAAATGCCTAATTACAGGAACACTTCTTGTTGCGTGTCCTAATCCCCAATCTAAAACTGTGTAAAAAACGGTTTTACTCACACCCAAATCTAAACTTAATAAACCGTTCATAAAATTTTATTTATAATTCATTGTGATATCAAAATGATATCATAGTTTTGAATTAACTATTGCAGAAATCATGGAAAAAATAATAAAACCTATAAGCGGTGGCATCATGTTTTTGGTGCTTTTGGGTTTGATAACCTTAGATGTGTTATTGTTTATAAATGTTGAATCGGGAATCAACGGATTGTTGGCAGCGCTGTTGACACTTACTATTGTACTGTCGTTTACCGGATTTGTGATTGTGAATCCAAACGAATCGGTGGTGTTAATATTATTTGGAAAGTATATAGGAACTGTTAAAGATAACGGGTTCTTTTGGGTGGGTTTATTAAGAGTTAAATACATTTTGTCGTTAAGAGCGAGAAACTTAAATGGAGAAAAAATCAAGGTTAACGATGGCATCGGAAATCCAATAGAAATTGCTGTGGTGGTAGTTTGGAGATTGAAAGACACGTATAAAGCCAAGTTTGTGGTTGATGAATACCTTAAATTCGTAAACACACAAAGCGAAGCGGCTGTAAGAAGCCTTGCAGGCAAATATCCCTACGATCATTTTGGCGATGAACATGCAGATATAACGCTACGAAATAGCGATATCGTAAACCAATTTTTAGAAAAGGAATTGCACGAGAGGTTAGAGCTCGCGGGCATTGAAGTAATTGAAGCGCGAATTATGCATTTAGCCTACGCACCAGAAATTGCAGGGGCAATGTTGCAACGCCAGCAAGCAAGTGCTGTGGTATCGGCACGTTTTAAAATTGTTGAAGGAGCAGTTGGTATGGTTGAATCTGCACTTGAAAAATTAAGCGAAAGAGGCATCGTAAACTTAGACGAAGAACGAAAAGCTGCCATGGTAAGCAATCTTTTGGTTGTTTTATGCTCTGATCGTGCTGCTACACCAGTAGTAAATGCAGGGACTTTATATCATTAAATTTTAGGAATGAAACAATATGTCCGACTTAAAAAAATCTTTTGTATTGCGTATAAATGAAAAAATGTACAAAGAGTTGGCTAAATGGTCTGAAGAAGAATTCAGAAGTATTAATGGCCAAATAGAATATGTATTAACTAAAGCTTTGCAAGCAAAATACGGCAAAAAAGGAGATGATAAAGAGAAAGAAAACACTAATCCTTCTCTATAAATTGAATTTCACTTTGATTTTCGGGGGTAAACCCGTTGATGTTTGTATAAAAGGATCTAAAGTAATTTAGGTCCTTTTCTTTGTCGTCAGTAACATAATACGGTTCATCAAAAATCACAGTTCTTGTAGAGTAATCAAAACCTACCAACACCAACGGAAGTTCAGATTTTTGGGCAATGTAGTAAAATCCTGTGCGCCAAAAGTTGGTATATTTTCGGGTTCCTTCCGGAGAAATAGTTATTTGAATTTCATCATAGTTGTGCAGCATCTCTACCACTTGGTCAATCATATTACTCGAAGAATGCCGATTAACAGGGATTCCTCCAAGTTTTTTGAAAATCCAACCAGTTACCGGGTTAAAAAGCTCACTTTTACCCAAAAATTTGATGTGCTTTAGGCCAATTTTTTTCCTTAATCCTAAACCGATAAAAAAATCGTAATTGCTAGTATGCGGGTAAATAATAAATATTAGTTTTTTTAGGGTTGGAATATTGCCTTTAATCTTCCATCCTAAAATGTAGAATATTATAAATCTAAAAAGTGAATCCATTTATCAATTTTCGGTTTCAATTGCCATAGGAATACTTTTAGCAGTCCATTCTCCTTCCCAACGAGCCACAACTACCGCTGCTAGGCAGTTGCCCATAACGTTTACTGCAGTTCGTGCCATATCCATTATAGCATCAATTCCCATAATTATCAAGATGGGTTCAGGAGGCAATCCAAATGAAGCTACTGTTGCCGATAAAATCACCAAAGATGCCCTAGGTACACCAGCAACCCCTTTGCTTGTTAACATTAGGGTGAAAACCATTAAAAGTTGCTGTCCAAAAGTAAGGTGGATGCCAGCAGCTTGCGAAACAAATATCGATGCTAATGAAAGATATAAGGTAGTTCCATCCAAGTTAAAACTATAACCAGTTGGGAGCACAAAAGCAACAATTTTGCGCGGAACACCGAATTGTTCCAGCCTTTCCATGGCAATAGGAAGCGCACTTTCCGAGCTTGCGGTAGCAAATGCCAATGTAACCGGTTCGCTAATGGTTTGGAAAAACCTCTTTACAGGTATTCCAGCAATAAACATTATAGGGATAAAAACGAGCAGTATAAAAACAAATAATGCTACATATAATGTAAGTAAAAGCTTGATTAAATTGCCAAAAACATCGAGTCCGTATTTTCCAATGGTAAATGCCATTGCTCCAAAAACAGCAAAAGGCGCTAGGTACATTACAATATTCGTAAACTTGAACATCACATCCGACAACGACTCAGCAAACTCAAGCATCGTTTCCTTTTTCTTGCCAGTTACCATTGCCAGTGCAATTCCAAACAATATACTGAAAACTACAATCTGTAAAACTTGCCCTTCGGCCATGCTTTTTGCAAAGTTCTCAGGGAAAATATGTAGAATAATATCTGATGCAGTTTGATTTTGATTCACTTTTACGAGCTCGGGAAGTTCGCCTGTTTTCGGAACGGTTACTCCCTTGCCTGCTTGGCTATAATTAATAGCTGCAAGGCCAATAAAAAGTGCGAAAGTGGTAACTACTTCGAAATAAATGATTGATTTAAGTCCCATTCTTCCCACTTGTTTTAGGTTTGAATGTCCAGCAATTCCAACAACTAATGTTCCAAAAAGCAACGGACCAATTATGGTTTTAATCAGTTTTAAGAAAATATCACTTAAAACTTTCAGATTCAGTGATATTTCAGGGTAATCGTATCCAAAATTTGCTCCAATAACCAACGCAACCAATATCCACGATGTTAGCGATTTGCGAAACCAAGCTAAAGCCATCAACGAAAAAGAAGCAATCCACCTCGATACCATCAAGATGCCAGCATCCATCGAAAAAAGGTATCCAATGCCCGTTAAAAACACCAATAATAGTGTTAAAAACACCAATGGTTTTTGAATGGAATTTGGTTGGGTCATAAACAAAAGTGATTAAATACGGTGCAAGATAAAATGGAAATCGAACTGTAGTATAATTTCGTACATTGCAAATGAGAATGAAAAAGTTTTTTATAGGATTTTTGTGTCTTTTAGGCGCCAAAATCAGTAACGCTCAGGAATATTTTCCAACAAATGGGATACGCGATTTGCGACCAGAGTTGTATGCGTTTATTAACGCAAACATTGTCACTCAGCCCGGCAAAACCATTCAAAATGGAATTTTGCTGATTGAAAAAGGCAAAGTCCTTGCCGTTGGCAGCACAGTTGTTGTGCCAAAAGACGCAATTGTTGTTGATTTAAAAAACAAATGGATTTATCCGGCATTTATCGACCCATTTTCTAAATATGGCATGCCAAGCCAAAGTAAAGGTCCGCGCAACGAAAGTCCACAACATACTCCAAGTAGAAAAGGAGTGTTTGGGGCAAACGATGCAATAAAAAGCGATACTAAAGCTTCGATGCTTTTTAAAATAGACGAAAAACAAGCCTCTAAATTACGTGAAGCTGGATTTGGAACCGTAATTACCCACATGCAAGATGGAATCGCACGTGGTACATCCTCCTTAGTTTTTACAGGCAATGGTTCTGAGAACGAAATGGTTTTGTTACCCGAAATTGCAGCAAACTATTCGTTCAATAAAGGGTCTTCAATTCAAGATTACCCATCTTCATTAATGGGGTCAATAGCCTTGTTGCGCCAAACTTTTTACGATGCAAAATGGTATAGCCAAAACCAAAAATCGCTCGACTTCATAGATATTTCCCTTCAATCAATGAATGATGCATCTAAAATGTTGCAAGTTTTTGAGGGAAATGCAAAATACGATCCTTTGCGTGTTTCTAAATTAGGAAAAGAATTTGGCATTGATTTCATTGTAAAAGGTACGGGTGATGAGTATCAATACACCGATGAACTGAAAGCCAACAAGCTGAAATTAATTGTTCCCATTAATTTCCCTGAGGCTACTGATGTTGAAGATGCCTTTGATGCGTTGGGTGTTTCATTGCAGCAAGCTAAAAATTGGGAATTTGCGCCCCAAAACCCTAAAATTTTAAAAGAAAAAAACATTCCATTTTGCTTAACATCGGCAGGAATAGATTCTCCTAATGATTGGCTGTCGAAACTCCGCAAAGCAGTTGAGGTAGGTCTTAGTTTAGATGCAGCTTTAGAAGCTGTAACCACATCTCCAGCAGAAATGTTTAAAGTATCTTCTACATTAGGAAAACTAGAAGTAGGATATTTCGCTAATTTTTTGGTAACGGATAGCGCTTTCTTATCCGATAAAAAAGCAAAATTGTACCAAACGTGGGTTAAAGGTGCTAAATACGAGCACAAATCGTTCTCTCAGCCAAGTTTAGAAGGCAAATACACGGTCTCCCTTAATGGATTTTCGCCCTTTAAAATCACCATAAAAGGTTCAGATGCTCCAGAAATTACAGCAACAACAAAGGACACAGTTAAAATAAAAGCTACGATTAAACAAGATCAAACACGTATTAACCTAACATTCGAATCTCCTGATACTTTACAAAAAGGTACCATCAGAATGGTTTGCGTAGTGGATGGATACCAATGGTCGGGAATTGCAACCCTGCCAAATGGTAGCACTCAAGCTTTTTTAACTATGGGCGAGTTTTTCTCTAAGAAAGATACAGCTTCAAAGGCAGATAAAAAGCCAGAAATTAGGGTTTATTCTAGCCGTTTACCTATTGCTGATTTTGGTTTAGACTCTTTGCCTAAATCTGAGTCGGTGCTTTTTAGAAACGCAACCGTTTGGACCAATACCGGATCTGGCATAATGAGCAGTGCCGATGTTTGGGTGCAAAACGGCAAAATAAAAGCAGTAGGCAAAAACATATCGGCAACAGATGCACACATTGTAGACGCGACAAACATGCACCTTACTCCTGGAATTATAGATGAACATTCGCATATTGCAATTTCACGCGGAGTAAATGAAGGAACACGTTCCGTTACATCAGAGGTGAGAATTGGCGATGTGCTAAACCCAGACGATATTAATATTTACAGGCAATTGGCGGGCGGTGTAACTACTTCTCATCTTTTACACGGATCTGCAAACGCAATTGGGGGTCAAACACAGCTTATTAAATTACGCTGGGGTGTTACCGACCCTGAAAAGTTAAAGTTTGAAGGAGCTGATGGGTTTATAAAATTTGCGTTAGGCGAAAATGTTAAGCAATCGAATTGGGGCGATAGGCAATCAACCCGTTTTCCTCAAACCAGAATGGGGGTAGAGCAAGTGATTTTTGATGGATTTACTCGGGCTAAAGAATACGATGCACTTTGGAGCAAATACACCATTGCCGGAAAATCATTTAAAGGGTTGGTTCCTAGAAGAGATTTGACGTTAGATGCATTATCTGAAATTTTAAAAGAGAAGCGTTTTATAACTTGCCATTCGTATGTGCAATCTGAAATTAATATGTTGATGAAAGCTGCAGATTCGATGGGTTTTAAAGTGAACACGTTTACCCACATTTTAGAAGGTTACAAAGTTGCCGATAAAATGAAAGCACACGGTGCTGCTGCATCTACGTTTGCCGATTGGTGGGCTTATAAATATGAAGTAATAGATGCTATACCGTACAACGCAGCTATTTTAACAAAAATGGGAGTTTTAACGGGTATAAATTCTGACGATGCAGAAATGGCACGCAGGTTAAATCAAGAAGCTGCAAAAACCATTAAGTATGGAGGTTTAACTGAAGAAGAAGCGTTTAAATTAGTAACCTTAAACCCAGCAAAAATGCTGCATATCGATAATCGAGTGGGAAGTATTGAAGCAGGTAAAGACGCTGACTTAGTTTTATGGAACAATCATCCATTATCAGTATATGCAAAGCCATTGCAAACTTGGATCGAGGGCGCATGTTATTTCGATATCCAACGCGATGAATTTATGCAGAAAAGAGATGCAACTGACAAAAATTATATTATTCAGCAAATGATTAAAGCTAAAAAAGAAGGCTCATCAACTAAAAAGCCAACTAATCAAGTTCATATACTTTACCACTGCGATGATGTTGGATTTTAAACTTCTTAAAATAAATGATATAAATCAATTTGTTTATCAAGTGATTAGTTAAAAGTGGGTCCTTAGGGGTTATTTGTCAATAAACAAAAAAACGCTTCTTTGTCGCTTAATTTAATTAAATTTTAATTTATATATATATTAATATATTTGTAATTATAACATTCGAAACTTAAACAACCACTAAATAATTATGAAAAAAGTACTTGTTGCTCTAACCCTAATGTTTGCTGTTAGCAGTGTTAATTTATATGCTTGCGAAAGCTGTGCTAAACACAATAAGGATAAGAAAGAGTATTCTTCTAAGAAGAGTGAAAAAGAGTGTACTGATGCAGATATTGCTGAAATGTACACAAGAAACTTAAGCCTAATATCATCAAGCTTGAAAGAGTTAAAGAAAAATCAACCAAATTTCAACCTAAATGCATTTGTAAAAGAAATATCTGAAATAGAAAATGAAAGTAGTTTGGATTATATTTTTAATAAATATGAGATTAATTATATGTTTTTATTCAAAAGTACATTACTAAGTCAATCCGAAATTTTACAATTTATTAATAATAACAATGAAGCTATGTACAAAATACGTAGCTGGCAGAAATCAACACACCCAACGGCAAGAGTGCTTGGTTGACAGAAAGCGCTTCTTGACAATCCTTAAAACTTCGATAGGACGGACATTTGCAGCAGGATAAACAAAGATGAACGAGTAATCAAAACGAAGAAACTACCGATTGGAATTGACAAAAGCTAACAAAGGTTTGTGCTGACTTTGTTCCTTTCAAAAACAGCTCAATGGCAGGTTGGTCTGCCACAAGTTAGTTTGACATCCAATAACTAAAGTTTTATAAAATGAACAAAAAGATTTTAATTTTAACAACAGCTATTCTACTCACAATTGCATTTATTTTCGGATGTAAAAAAGAGAGTAGTATTTACAATATTTCAAATTCGACAAGTTAAAACATTGAATTGAGTACAGACGATACTAATGACAGAATTTTGGACAGTATGGGAATAATTCATAATCAAGCACTAGAATATATTTTTAATAAAATAAAAGAAGAAAATCTTTTTAAAGATTTAACAGACAGTGCTGAAGCTATATCACTAGTATCTGACTTGACAGCAGAATACCTTAATTCACATTTTGCTTATATTCCATATACATACAGTACTGATTTCAAAGTTTCAATATTAAATATTGTATTAAATAATCCTAATCCATCAAGTAGTTTTTCAACTATTTTTAATCAAAAGATGGTAGAATTAATGAACGTATACAATACTGCTGACAACCCAAAGAATTACAAAAGTTTTGCAATTTCATATTTAGAAGAAAATATAAATTTAATTCCAGATAATGAGCAATCTACATTTAAAGCTGCCATTTTAGTGTCATATAACTCTTTGGAATATTGGAATACAAATATGATAACATGGATTAACGAATATAATCATCAAAATGGTCTTCCGACAGTTGCAGGTAAAGGTAAATTTGATGCTAATGCGTGCGGCAAGGCTGACATTGAAGGAGTTATTAGTGGAGCTATCGGTGGAGCTATCGGTGGTGGTTTACTTGGAGTATGCTTAGGAGCTGCCTTTGGAGGACCTATTAGTTCAGGTGTTAATGCTGTATTACAAAATAGGTGGTAATTGTAAATTTATGATTATTAAATTTTTAAAAATCTATCTGATTACTCTTTTATCATTCCCAATTGGAAGGACTATCAGTTTTTTTATCTTTAATCCGAACATGAGTATTAGTAAAGAGGTAGTAATAGAATTTTTAGTAGAAACTATTTTATTTGTTCCAAGCTTTAGTTTTACTTTATGGCATATTAAGTATAGAAAACACAATCGGATAAATGAAAAAGAGTAGAAATTTATTGTTTGCACTCTCATTCGAATGATAAAAATTGTCTTCTGCCAACAGGGTATTTATGAAAGACGGGCTTCAAATTGGAGGCTCGTCCTTTGTAAACCTATTGAGCAACAGAATAACTCTTAACGTTTGCACCCTGACGCACCGCCCTTCATAAATACCTGTCCGTTATATCGACAAAGAAGATGAGGGGCATACAGATACTCCATTAGGATTATGCCAAAAAAGATGTCGAAAAACATTTTTACAAGAATCATTTATATGTCTTTCAATGTGTTTGGCTGGTCCTGTGGGTTGTTGGGTTGGTGTAGCATGTGCAATATTCAAGGCGGATCAGTTTGACGATTGTAACGAAGCATGTTTTGGTAGATAAATTATCACTTTTTTTCAATTAATTATATTAAAACATTGTTGTCCGATAAAAGTAACTAAAAAAGAAGCCATAAAAATGGCTTCTCAATTAAAATCGTAATTTGGTTTTGTAAAAGACAAAAAACGATGGGTAAAAGTAATTATTTTTCTAGTAAATCTGTTTTCGGACAG
>CAMTUB010000032.1:0-8189 GCA_947084835.1 uncultured Bacteroidota bacterium
AACTATTCCACCTTCACTTAAATATGCATAAAGTTGAATTGTACTAACAGTTCCAATTCCAATACCATTTACAATACCATCTGTAAGGCCATTAGCATCTCTAAATAACGTACCGCTGATGCTTAATCCGCTAAAGTTCATTGTAGCTGTTGCTGCAGAAGTTGATTCTCTACCTGCGTTATCTACAACTGTGAATGTAAACGTGCTTACTCCTGCTCCATTAAATAATGGATCAATTGTAAACTTAGTGCTATCGAAATTGGTAATAGTTTGATTTGCAGTTACTGCAATGCCATTGTAATATAAAATAGCGTTGCTTGGTAACGTCTTAACTATAAACGTGCTGCCTTGTGATTTTAATCCATCTTCTGGATCCGTACTACGTAAACCAATTACTTGAACTGTAGAAGAACCACCCGGATTTAAAACAGTTGAATTTGAAACTGCAGTTGCAGTTGGCAACTGCTCGATTCCAAACTTAATAGATGTAATATTTAAGGTTGTTGAAATTACGGCAATTTTTAAATCAGGAATACCTGATTCATTATTTGGTCCTGCAGCATTATTATTACCAAAATTATCTCCAACTGCAACCCAACCTGTTGGCAAAGCTGCTGAAGTTGGTGTAGCTGACCCAACAGTTACTAGTGAAGTAGAAAGTACAACACTATAGGTTGAGTTTGCACTAGCCCTAGCCGAAAAGTTAAAAATACCAGTACTTGGTATAGTAACAGAATTTAAAACTATATTATTTAACGATAAATAAGCATAAACTTGAGAAGTGCCAGCAATTCCAATTCCTGTGCCATTTACAATACCATCAGTTAATCCATTTGCATCTCTAAGGAGAGTTCCACTTACTGTTAACCCACTAAAATTCATGGTTGCAGTTGCAGCAGAAATAGATTCTTTACCTGCATTATCTACAACCGAAAAAGTAAAAGTACTTGTACCAAATCCTTCAAAATTTGGATCTATCGTAAACTTGGTACTATCGAAGTTAGCAATCGTTTGACCTGCAGTTACTGCAATACCGTTATAATATAAGATACCGTTGGTCGGTAAAGTTTTAATGATAAAAGTGCTGCCTTGTGATTTTAATCCATCTTCTGGATCTGTGCCACGTAAGCCTATAACTTGTACTTTATTGGTTCCACCAGGATTTAAAACAGTAGTATTTGATACTGTTGTTGCTGTTGGCAATTGCTCAATTCCAAACTGAAACGTTGTAATATCTATGGTATCGGTTACAAATGAATTTGAAACCAAAGGGGATGTTCCTACCCACCCTGAGTTTAGAGTTGCAGTAGTTAAAGTTTGACCAATAGTTAATGATGCATTTGAAAGTAAAATCTTCAAACCACTTTGATAGGATAAAACTTGAGGAAAAAGAAAACTACCATTGGTAGCTAAAACTGAAGATTTTATAATTTGATTAGAAGAATTTACCAAATATGCAGTTAAACCACCACCCGAAGTTCCAACTTCAGAACCAGTTTTGATATTTGTAAAAGTACCATTGGCACTTCCATCTGCATCGTTCCAAACATTACCTGCAACATTGATACAATATTCCTTAGTTACATCAATTGTATCTGTTGCTGCAGCAGGACAAACTGCTTGCCACGCTGCCTGAACAAAATACTTACCAGGTTTTCCTACTAAAATAGAACTTGAATCAGTTCTTGAAAGAATCTGCCCATTTGAAGTCGACCAAATATATTGCGCATTAGGTTCAGGATTTACAACATTAATATAAGTTGAATTTGAACCACAAGGGATAATATCCGATTCTACTTTAACAGAGGGTAAATTGCTGCCCCATATTGCTGAAGGTCTAGCAAAGTCTTTTAAAGCAGAAGTAAATGAATTTGATGAACGTGTTTTGGCCCAGAAATATTTAAAAGGAGCCATACATACTCCTCCAACACCTAATGCACGCGTTAATCCAAAATTATCCAAGTTAAAAGCCAATTCAATCCACTGAAATTCTTCGTAGTTATCTGAATAGTTACTTTGAGAATTTTTTGTACCCCAGGGTGTTGAAAACGTGGAAGTTTGATTCACGTTTCCGCAAATAATAGTAGGATATTTTGGTAAAATTTGAGCATAGCCATAACTTGAATTATTAGACCCACCATCAAAAGATGATCCCCAATTAAATTCAGTTGGATTTTTAGTCATATAATCGCTTCGTGAAACCCAAAGTCTAATTTCATAACTGCTTAAACCAGAAGTAGAAAACGAAAAGGCTATAATCATATCGCCTGTACTAATCAAATTGCCCGATGCATCAAAAGACCATTTTGAGTGTCCTTCAAATTGACCACCACTGTGCAAATCTCCAGCTTGGTTTCGAGATCTATTTTTTAAATACAAAGAATCCTTAAAAAATTCAAAGTCAAGATACCTTTCACCAGATTTTGCTGTTGTACCTGCACCCATAATCAAAAATAATGAGTCATTTGCCGTGAACCCATTCCTTCTTACGTGTACATATACATCCGTTAAATCATTTTTATCCTGCATCGGATCGTCACGGTACTGCCAATTCGTATTTGGATTACCGCCATTTTTTGAGCCAGTAGCAAATGTTGTCTGATCTGGACTTCCTTGGTTAGGTCCCACATGGTCCCGAACATATCTTGCATCAATCCAAAGTTTTCCGTCAACTCTTTCGTAAAAAGGTTTACTCATTCCTAGTGTAAACCCTGTGTTTGGGTTAGTTGTAGAAAAAAGGGTTCTTCTTGCAGCTGCACCAGTAGTATCAATAACAAACTTACCAGAACCTGGTAAAATGCCTGGAAACCAGTCGTCTGATCCTGATGCATTGGGTTGACCATCTTCATGTACATTTGCACGTGTATCCCGATCGAGTCCAAAATTCCCGCGTTTACATCCAGTAAAAGTTTGCGCATTTAATGTTTGTATCGAAAGAATTAAGCCAATTAAAAATAATAGTTTTTTCATAATCGTTATTTTGAGTAATTGGGGGTAATTACGCATTGCATTATTTTTTATTAAATTGTTTTTTTTAAATTATTGATTGTTTCTATATAAATATTGACTAAAAAAAAGTGAGACTGTGAACTGTTTCTCTGAATAGATATAAAATCGTTTTTTTGTGAAAACATCATGTTTGTAATTAATTTATATTACATCAGCAAAAGTATGAATTAAAAACAAGTTTCAAAGAGTTTTACAATATAAAAAAGTTAATTAATATCCATTATTGTTGTTTTTTTGAAAAACTATAGTAAATTTTAATTTGTATCTACAATAAATTAAAATAATGAACTTTCTATCATAATGTTTATTAAAAGCATTTTTTAAATAAAACATTACATTGGCAAATTAATTAACATTTAATATTTTTGAGTATTTTTACTCATTAATCATCAAATAAAAAATACGTAAAATCAATAATAAAAAATCATTTTATTAAAAAAATTATGGAAAATCTATTTAACATAATTATCGAAAAACCTAATTTTAGTCATGCTATATGTTTGTAAATACCAATAAACAAGTAATAGATTTATTGACATTGAGTTTTACCTTCGCATTATGGAAAGGACAAGAGTTGTTAGCGGAATCAGATCTACAGGAAAACTGCACTTAGGCAATTACTTTGGTGCCATGAAAAACTTTATTGGAATGCAAAACTCCAATGAGTGCTACTTCTTTATTGCTGATTACCACGCTTTAACAACACATCCAAATCCTGAATTGCTCCAAGCTTCTGTTAAACAAGTAATTGCTGAATATTTGGCATGTGGTTTAAATCCAGAGAAAAGTACCATATATAGGCAAAGTGATTTACCAGATACGTTTGAATTATACCTTATTTTAAACATGCAAGCTTATTTAGGTGAACTTAAAAAAACGGCATCATTTAAAGATAAAGCACGTAAACAGCCTGAAAACTTGAATGTAGGTCTGCTCACCTATCCTGTTTTAATGGCTGCAGATATTCTTATACATAAAGCACATCAAGTACCTGTTGGTAAAGACCAAGAGCAACATTTAGAAATGACTCGGACTTATGCCAAAAGGTTCAATAGTTTTCATGGGGTTGATTTTTTTCCAGAACCACAAGCATATAACTTTGGAAACGCCTTAATTAAAGTGCCCGGATTAGATGGTTCTGGAAAAATGGGGAAAAGTGAAGGCGAGTACAATGCTATTTATTTAAGTGACTCTCCTGAGCTAATTCGAAAAAAAATCATGAAAGCTGTTACAGACAGTGGACCAGAAGGCCCCAAGACTAAAGTAAGCGAGCCCGTGAAAAATTTATTTACCCTTATGGGTTTGGTTTCTAAAAAATCTGCAGTTGACTTTTATAAAGAAACGTATACAAATGGTACGATACGATATGGTGATTTAAAGAAACAATTAGCAGAAGACACAATAGCTTTTTTAAATCCAATCAGAGAAAAATTAGATTTTTACCTATCTGATACTCCCCTATTAAATAAGGTTTTAAAAAATGGAGCTGAAAAGGCTAAAGAAAGCAGCAAAGAAACCATTCGAGAAGTAAGAGATTTAATGGGCTTTAAACCATTTTAATCCACAAACAAAAAGGCTGAAAAATTTCCCACATTGGATGTGGAAATCTTAACAATCAAACTTCAACTTATTTAAAGAAATTGAAGTTTTTTGATTGCATCTTTGCTTTTATCATGAATATGCATATTGCTGTTGCAGGAAATATAGGTGCTGGAAAAACCACTTTAACAGACTTATTAGCCCGACATTACAATTGGGAACCTCGTTACGAGGAGGTAGATAATAATCCGTATCTGCTTGATTTTTATAACGATATGAGTCGTTGGTCTTTTAATTTGCAAATATTCTTTTTGCATCACCGATTTAAGCAAATCCTAGAAATACGCAATTATGATAAAAGCGTTATTCAAGATCGTACCATCTATGAGGATGCATACATTTTTGCCCCTAACTTACAAGCAATGGGTTTAATGGCTACCCGCGATTTTGAAAATTATGAGTCACTTTTTGATTCAATGCAAAAATTGGTAAGTCCACCAGATTTATTAATCTATCTAAAAGCCTCAGTTCCAACCTTAGTAAAGCAAATACAACGTAGAGGCCGTGATTATGAAGACGGCATAAGATTAGACTATCTGAAACATCTAAATGAGCGCTACGATTCGTGGATTGAAAATTACACCATTGGAAGACTGCTTATTGTGGATGTTGACAATATAGATTTTGCTCAAAACCCAGAAGATTTGGGCGAAATCATTAGAAATATAGATGCTCAAATAAATGGGTTATTTTAAAAAATTAGTACTGTTATAAAAAAGGGTTGTTATGCAACCCTTTTTTATTGACTATATGTCTTATATTTGAAATAAATGCGGACAAAATGTCATTTTATGAGTAAATCGAAAGAATGGTTTGTATTTTGATATCCTTATAAAAAAATAAATGAACTTAGATAATTATACCATTAAAGCACAAGAAGCAATTCAAAAAGCTTCCAATATTGCCACAGAAAACAGCAATAACGCAGTTGAACCAGCACACTTATTGGCAGGACTTTTCAATACAGATGAAGGAGCAATTGACTTTTTAATTAAAAAAGCATCTGCAAATAAAGATCGAATTATACAAACAAACCAAGCTATTATAAACAAGTATGGTAAAACGCAAGGTACTCAACCCTACCTTTCATCGTCAACCAACAACGTTTTACAAAAAGCAAATCAATTGCTTAAAACGTTTAAAGACGAGTTCATAGCTGTAGAACATTTGTTTTTATCCTTAGTTTCTACAAATGATCAAGTAGGTTCTATGTTAAGAGATGCTGGGTTAAAAGAGAAAGAAATACAACAAGCAATTTTAGAGCTTCGTAAGGGTTCAAGAGTTACCGATCAACATTCCGAAAATACGTATCAGGCCTTAGCCAAATACACCCGTAATTTAAACGAATTAGCTGAAAAGGGCAAATTAGATCCTGTAATTGGTAGAGATGATGAAATACGAAGAGTCATTCAAATATTAAGTCGGAGAACTAAAAACAATCCCATTTTAATTGGAGAACCAGGGGTTGGAAAAACAGCGATTGCCGAAGGGATTGCCCATAGAATTATACAAGGCGATGTCCCAGAAAATATCAAATCCAAAACCGTGTTTTCTTTAGATATGGGTGCGCTTATTGCAGGTGCAAAATATAAAGGCGAATTTGAAGAGCGTTTAAAATCGGTAGTAAAAGAAGTTACTGCAAGCGATGGAGATGCAATTTTGTTTATTGACGAAATTCATACCTTAGTTGGAGCCGGTGGTGGCGAAGGCGCAATGGATGCTGCAAATATATTAAAACCAGCTTTAGCCCGAGGAGAACTTAGGGCGATTGGAGCCACAACACTAAACGAATATCAAAAATATTTCGAAAAAGATAAAGCCTTAGAAAGACGCTTTCAAAAGGTGATGATTGATGAGCCTACGATTCAAGATGCTATTTCCATATTAAGGGGCCTTAAAGAAAGGTATGAAACCCACCATAAAGTTCGAATAAAAGATGAAGCTATAATTGCTGCGGTTGAACTTAGTCAACGATACATCAGCGATCGTTTTTTACCCGATAAGGCCATCGATTTAATTGATGAATCTGCCTCAAAACTTAGAATAGAATTAGATTCTGTTCCTGAAGAGGTAGACGAACTTGAACGCAAAATTATGCAACTTCAAATTGAACGAGAAGCTATAAAACGCGAACAAGACGTTGACAAACTGAGAGAAATAACACTAGAAATCGCCAATTTAAAAGAAGATGCTTCGGAACTTAAAGGCAGATGGAAAAATGAGAAAGAAATTGTAGAGAAAGTTCAGGCACAAAAAGAGTTGATGGAAAACTTTAGAATCGAAGCTGAAGTCGCTGAACGTGCATCGGACTATGGAAGAGTTGCAGAAATTAGGTATGGCAAATTAAAAGAAGCAGAAATTACGCTTAAAGAACTTCAACATACTTTAACAGAAGTGCAAGCAAATGGCAAAATGCTTAACGAAGAGGTAACCGCTGAAGATATTGCCGATGTAGTAAGCAAATGGACTGGTATTCCGGTTAATAAAATGCTTGAAGGCGACCGACAGAAACTTTTACACTTAGAGGAAAATTTACATCAGCGTGTAATTGGTCAAGAAGAAGCTGTAAGTGCAATATCAGACGCAGTGCGAAGAAGTAGAGCGGGATTGCAAGACGCTAAAAGACCCATTGGATCGTTTATTTTCTTGGGAACAACGGGAGTTGGTAAAACAGAACTCGGTAAAGCCCTTGCCGAATTCCTTTTTAACGATGAAAATTCTATGGTTAGGATTGATATGAGTGAGTATCAAGAACGCCACAGTGTTTCTCGATTAATAGGTGCACCTCCTGGATATGTTGGATACGATGAAGGCGGACAATTAACTGAAGCCGTACGTAGAAAACCGTATAGTGTAGTCTTGTTCGATGAAATTGAAAAAGCGCACCCAGATGTTTTCAACATTTTATTGCAAGTGCTTGACGATGGCAGATTAACCGATAACAAAGGCAGAATCGTTAATTTCAAAAACACGATTTTGATACTAACCTCCAATATCGGTTCGCATATTATACAAGAAAATATGAGCGAAGCGATTGAAGGCGTTGACGATGAATTGATTTTCGAAAACACCAAAGAACAAGTGTTAGAGTTGCTACGGAAAACCATAAGGCCTGAGTTTCTTAACCGGATCGATGAGATAATTATGTTTAAACCGTTGAATAGAGAAGATGTGCTAAAAATAACCAAACTACAACTTAGTATTCTTTCTAAACATATGGAAACAATGGGATATTATGTAGTAACATCTGATAATGCCATAAAATATCTTTCTGATTTAGGTTATGACCCACAATACGGAGCAAGACCATTAAAACGAGTTATACAGAAAAATATACTCAACGAGCTGTCCAAGCAAATTTTAGCGGGCACCGTTCATTTCCAAAGCGGAATACTTATTGATTTTGATGAAGATAAGAACGGGTTGATATTTACAAATACTTGTTTAGTTTCATAACATTATTGATGGCACCTATCCCCTTTTGATGGAGTGAAGGCGTAGCCGAAACGAAATCAAAAGGGGGGTGGAAAAAAGTTGATTATTTTTGTTTTACTAACAAATAAAAATAATTATGCAACAAA
>CAMTUB010000033.1:0-42867 GCA_947084835.1 uncultured Bacteroidota bacterium
ATAAAGCTGAAATAGAGCAATTGTCATTTTTTTAATGCCTTGTTTTGAGAAACGAGAGATTTAAAAAATTAAACAACTGAATAACAACTAGATAAAAAATAAAAATAGTCGTTTTTGTTTTTTATCGGACATTAATGATTTAGTATATTTAATCCACAATCTACGGCAACGGTAAGACTTCTATATTCAAATGATGGTGGAGCTACTTTTACTCCAATTTCAACCATTGGAAATAGCACAGGTTCAAATTGGATGGATAACGGTTTTTTTATTCCTAATATTTATTTCGTTCATAATTTCAAATTGGCTTTTGAAGTAACTAGTTCTGCATCAAATTTGGGGGATATTTGGATTGATAGAATAGTTTTTAAAGAACAAGAAACTATTACAGCTGGTGGTTCTGGAAATTGGAACAGTGCAACAAACAATGCCCCGTGGCCTGCAGGAAAAATCCCACTTTTACTTGATAATGTAATTATTCCAGCAACAAGAACGGTTACTCATAATTTATCTATTGGAGGTTCATGTTATGATATGAATGTATCAGGCACTTTAACTTTTGATAATACCGCTGGTAGGGCATTAACCCTTTTCGGAGAATTAATTGTAAATAATGGAGGCGTTTTTAATAACGGTACTGGAGCTAAAACCCTAACTGTTTGGAGACATATTACTGCCAATGGTAATGTAAACTTGGGTGCTTCAAATTTGGTTTTATTTTCAACTAATAGCTGCAATATTTCAGGCAGTGCTACAACTGTTGCATTTAATACATTAACCGTAAATAAAGGTTCAAACCAAGCTCCAATTGTTAACTTAGATAGAGCAATTACTTTAACAGTCCCTACAGGCGCAGCTAGTACATTAATTCTAACTAATGGTACTTTTAAAATTAATGCAGCAGTTACCTTAACTCCTTGGTCTGGATCACAAACAATTGTACCATCAACAGCACGTTTGTGGCTTAATCATGCAAGTGCAATAATTCAAAGCAATGGAGCTGGTACAGCTTCGAACGCAGGTAGCCCAACCATAAACGGTTGGTTGAGTCTTGATGCTGGAACTTTTCGTTACGGAAGTGGAAATAACACTATGACTTTTAGCTCAGGCGGAGTTTTAGACATGAGAGGCGGAACGGTAGAAATGCATGGAGCCATTGCTTTTGCAGATGCTTCTGCTACTTGGTTTCAAATGTACGATGGCTTAATTACGGTTAACCCTCAATCTGCAAATGCTTTGGCTGTTGGAACAACCATATTTTCATTAGGTGCAAATACAGCTATAAACTGGAGAGGTGGAAAAGTACAAATTGTAAACCCACACAATACTGCGGGTGGAATTTCAGTAAATATACCTGCAACAGGTGGTGCTTCAGGTTCTAAGACATTTACTAATGGCGCTATACTAGAACTTGGAAATGGCGTTTCTACTTTATCAGGTGGAGTTTCTGGAAGTACAGCAGGATTTGGTGTTTCTATTTTGAATACAAGTGCATATCAAGGCGTTAATTTAAAAGTAAACAACCTAGCATCAACCACTCCTTCAAGAATGGCAAGAACACTTTCAAGCAACTGGTTGCGACATATAACTATTGACAATGGTGGTTACTTATTTTTAGGTCAAACTACAACAGGTTATACAACCTTTATATTAGAAAGCATAACCAATAATGGCACTTTAGCTGGAACAGAGCCATCAGGAAGCCAGCATTTAGGGGCACTATATTTCCCGAGTGATATTGCTAATACGATTTCAGGAAGTGGCTTATTTACAAATATTCCAACACTATCGGTTGATAAAACTGCTAGTAGCACATTAACTTGTACAAATTCGTCTTTGTTGCGTGTTAATAGGGTAAACATGTTTCAAGGTTTTTTAAACCAAGGGAGTAATTTTACGATAGGTAAAACAGGGGTTACTTCACCTATTATTCAAATAGGTGCTAATGCTGCTGTAACCAGTGGTAAATTTTCAACTACTGCTCCCACTTTAGATGAAGGCGCTGGTGGATTGGTTTTAATTTATAGCCTAACAAATACACAACACATTATGGGCAGCTATAATGAAATGGCTACAAATAAAACAAGCATTAGACAACTTCAAATTAACAACACACTTGGGTTGTTAATGGATAGAAATTTTACCATTACCACTGATATGGTTTTCACATTGGGAAAAGTAACTGCTAACGCCTTTAATTTAACCATGGGTTCTTCAGCTACTGTTCCAGGAAATTTAACCTATGTTGCAACTGGTGGCTTTGAATTTACTTCTGGAAGTTTAACACGTTGGTTCCCGACTTCATCGTTACCTACTACTTTTTCTGCAACACCAACCTATCCTGCATATGGTTTTTTCCCGATCATAACTAATAACAATTTAAGAACTGCAGCTTTATCATTTACTGATGCAACTTCAATAACAACTGGCGGAAGAATAACTGTAAAGTATAACGACTCAAAAGGATTAATGCCAATTTCACCTGCATTTGTAGATAATTCAGTTCCTGTTAATACAAGGTCTAGAGCATCATACCAAATTACGGTTAACTCTGAATTGATTTTAGGGGGTGGCAAAAATGTAGATTTGAGAGTTGAAGGAAACAGTATTTTTTCAACAATATCTGACATTACTAAAATCAAGCCTGTTTTGGCTAACTCGGCAGTGGGCACATCACTTGTTGGTACAGGAACAACAACTGCACCACAAGCTAATCGGAGATTCACAACAATTTCAGACCTTTCAAATACGTTTTATTTAGCTAGTGATGGAAATGTAATTCGTTATAATGCAGGAACTGCGCAAAGTGGTCCTTGGGGTACTGCAAGTACTTGGACAGATAATCAAGTACCAAGTTTAGCTGAAAATGCAATTATCAATACTACACATAATGTTGATATCAGTGTTAACACTGAATACACTTGTGATTCACTTTTAATAAATGGGTCATTAACTGCAAATACTGGAGTTTTAACCATAGGAAATTCAGAAATTGGCAGAAATCGTGTGGTGGATGTTAATGGGTCATTAACAGTTACTGGTACATCAACTGTTAATATCAACGGTGGGTTAAAAGTGAATAACAATTCTACTTTTAATCAATCCAATGGTATCATTAATGTTAATGGAAACAATGGGGATCCTATAACCTCTTTCCCATCTACTTGCGATTTGGTTTCATTCGGAACTCCTTCAACTCCATTGTCATCTGGCACTACAATTTCAGTCACGAATGGGAAAATAAACATTGTTAATCCTCACGCAACGGTAACAACGCCAACAAGTTCTCAAACCGGACATTCAATTGGATATTGGGCAAATGCTGGAAAGCATGTGAATATTTCAGATAACCATTTAACTACCATTGGAGATTCAATTTCTACAGTTTCAGGTGGAAATGCTTCTGGGTTCACGCTAAGAACAGGTGCTGAAGCAAATCATTTACACTTTGGAAAACTTAAAATTTGCAGTGGTAATGCTTCAAATAGAGAAGTTAATGTTGCGGGATCGTTATTAACAGTAAATTCTGACTTAACGATATCAAACAGTTCTATTGCTCGCTTTACTATTAATAATCTATATAATGGTGGAAATTTACTAATTAATGAAGGATCTAAAATATACATCCCTACAACATTTAATTTTTCAAAATTAGTTTCTGGTGTAGCAACTCCTTCAACAGTAAATCAAACCATAGAAATTAAAGGAGAAGCTATAAATATTATTAGCACTTCAAGTAATTTTAACAATGTAGTTTTAAATAACCAATCAACTGGCTCAAGTTTAATTGTTAAAAAATTAAATGGTGGTCAACCTTTTGCTGCAAATAATTTCAATAGTTTACTTGGAAATGTAAGGATAGATTCAAGCGTTATTTGGGTACAATCAATAGGCAATTTTACTTTTACTAATAACACAAACTCATTAAATATAAATGGGACTTTTGATGCTTATAATGGAGTAACACTTACTGGAGGTATTTTTAATATCAACGATACATTTATTACTAGAGCCATAAATGGTTTATCAAGTAATATTCCAGCTAGTTGCAACATTGGTAATGCTTCTACTGTTTATTATAATGGTAATGACAACCAAAACGTTTCATCAGCAGTTTATAACAATTTAATACTTTTAAATAACCGTAGAGTAAATTCAACATTAAGTTTACCTTCATATATTGGAATAAGAGGAGAGTTTATTACTTCAGTTGATCCTGACAATGTAAATGCCCAAACCAATTCAAACTCAGTTGAGTTTTTAAAGAATGGGGCTCAAAATGTAACTTCGTTAAACTATTATGATCTAATTATTTCTGGTGGTGGAGGAAAGAAAACCTTGTTATCAGATATTAATGTTGAAAACAGCTTAGACGTAAACAACGGTGGATTTAATTTTGAAACGGATGGAGGTATAATAACACTTTCGCCTAATAGCACTTTAACAGAAAAGGCAAGTTCATATGTTTTAGGAAACATTCAAACTACTAGATTAGTTACACCTTCAACCAGCCAAGATTTTGGAAACATCGGGTTTACAGTAAATTTAAATCAAGGTGGAATGGGGCAAACTTTAGTTAAGCGTGTTACTGGAGAGCAGTTAGAAGGCGCACTAGGGTTTTCAATTCCAAGATATTTTGAAATTACTCCAAACTCTCCGAATAACATTAATTGTAATGTTATAATTGACTTTTTCAACGGTGAAATAGGATCTTCTTCTTATGCAGATCTTAGAATGTATAAAAAACCTATAACGGGCACAAAAAATGATTGGACTGAGGTTAACAAACTATCATTAGACTCAATAAACAACACCTTTGTGGGCACAAACATCACTGGGTTTTCAACCTTTACTCTGGGAGATTTTAACAGTCCATTAATGATACCAATTCCATTGCCTGTATCTTGGTTAGATTTCAAAGCAAAAGCTGTAGAAAAAGACGTACAATTAAATTGGTCAGTTGCAAGTGAATTAAACAACGATTATTATGTAATTGAAAGAAGTAATGATGGGAAAAATTGGGAAGGTATTGGATCAATAAAAGGCGCAGGAAATAGCAACTCAAAATTATTCTATGCATTCAAAGATTCACCTAAAAATGCAACTGTATTGTATTATAGAATTAAGCAAGTAGACTTTGATGGGAAATCAACAAACAGTGTTATTCGTCAGGTTAGTTTCAAATCTGAATTAAATGTGAATGTATATCCGGTGCCAGCAATAAATGAAGTTACTATTTCAGTAAGCCAAAACTTTACGGGTAGAATAATTGATGTAACTGGTAGAATTTTGAAATCATTTAGTTCAAATGATGGCCTATATACTGTGAACATTGAATCGTTAAATGCAGGTATTTATTCTCTAGAATTGTATACCAATGGTGAATTCATCACAAAGAAAATCATTAAACAATAAGGATAAATTATATAACAGAAAAGGCAGCCAAATGGCTGCCTTTTCTGTTATATAGGTTTTAAATAAGATCAATTAGTGGTGTGAACAATTTCTTGGGTAATAGAATCTAAATTTTGGATTACCTGAAGCATATTTATAATTACTTCGTAATTAGACTCATTTTTTAAATCATCAAAATCTAGCAAAGAATATAGTCCTTGAAAACTTGCAATTGGTGCTCTAACTTTATGAGAATGAATCCAGGCAATTTCTTTAAGCTTGTCGTTTTGTCTCACCAATTCTTCCATAGTATTGTGCTGCTCAGTTACATCTACGAATGTCACTAAAACCTTTTCCCAAGTGTGGATATACTCGGGCGGAATAATTGCATTTACATATAAATATTTCAATTCCTTTTTAGGTGTCATGACAGGGATTTCTCCTTGAAATGATAAATTCCCATTTGAAAAGGAAACTATTTCATCTTTGATAACATCCCAACTTTCATCAATAAACCAGTCCGGAATATGAAGTAATAATTCATCCATAGTTTGGACATCGTAAAACTCTAAACTTTTTTTATTTACGGCCTTAACTAAAATTTTAGATACTAGATTAAAAAGTGCCTTTTTATTTCCTGATAGAAAAACATTCAAATCTTTTACACCTTTTTCTTTCAAGGCTTCTATTTCCTTTTTTACTTCTGAAAAATCTTCATCCCAAATAATTATGGAAGTATAATCAAAAAGTGTTTGCGCAACAGATTCTGCTTTTAATAAATCATTCTCAGTTTTTTTCTGTTTTGATAAATCAATAAATAATGAATACGAGGATAATTCACCTTCATATTGAATTGGCAATGCTTGAATTATGACTTCTTTATTTTGACCATTTGCATTAAATATTTCTAATTCAAAAGGTTCAATTGGAGAATTGTTGTTATAAAGCAATGAGAATTTATGAGCAACATTTTGTTTATATTCTTTTAATATTAAATCTAAAAAATTAACTTCTTTTAAAGAATCAAAACAATCAAATTCGAATAGCTTTAAAAAAGCATCATTCACATATTTAATTTTTTCATTATTTTGAATTAATATAGGTAAAGGAGATTTTTCAATTAATACTCTAAATTTCTTTTCATTATTAATTAATGCCAATTCAATCTTTTTTTGTTCAGTAACATCAATGATAACTCCTTCAATAAAAAGTATCTCACCCTCGTTGCTTAATATATATTTACCATGTTCTTGCACCCATTTAATTTCCTCGTTTTTTGTAATAATACGATAGGTCAAATTAAATTGTGATGAAAAATTAGGAGTATTCTCAAAAACAATGTTAACATACATTTTATCTTCTGGGTGTATTAAATCCGAAAATGCAAAATTTAAATTGTCTATAAAATCTTCATCTAAATAGCCAGTTAATGCCTTAACGCTTTTCGAAATAAATTTCATAGTCCAAAAATTATCATTCAAGCATCGATAAACTACACTGTTTAAATTTGAAATTAATAACCCCAAACGTAAATTAATTTCATCTAAACTTATATCAGATTTTATACTTTCAGAAATATCATTTATTGCTAAAAGTAAAACATTTTTAGTGTCAATAAAAAATTCTGATGATTTTACAATTACATCAATTAATGATTTATCTTTTTTAACATGAATTGACTTACCAATTAAATCCGACAAATTATTGAATGAAAAACTTTTATTTCCAAAAACTACAGAGTATATGTTGCTACCTAACAATTCATCCCTAGTAAACCCATATAGTTCAATTAAAGCATCATTCACTTCTAAAATTAAAAAATCGATTGGATTAACTAAAACCATGGGAACTGGGTTTTTATTAAACAGGGCGTAATATAAGTTTGAATTTAAATCTTGGTTTGAACTCGTATTTTTAGCTTCAGTAAAACTTCCTATTCCATTGTTATTAATTGGGATATCAGTTTTATTTGGTCCTAAAAAATGTAATGAAATAAATTTAAAATTTTTAAATGGGACAGGTTGAAATACAAAACTTCCTATATTAAGATTTATAACACCTGTTATTGGATAATCTACAATGGTATTTAAAGTATCTGTTTTGTTTTTTTGTAAAAAAAAGGATGAAATAATATCCAAAGTATTTTTGTCAAAATCTTTTTTTAAAGCATCTGAAATAGATATAACTTCATAATTGTCATTATAAACAAAATAGTAATCGCTTAAAACTATTTTATCATTATACTTTTCAAATTCTTTGTTATATAACTCTACTGTTAATTTAATATCTATTAAATTGTTAAAATTATTTTCAGGCAAATCAATTGTTAGACTTAACAATCGAATTTGATTATTGCAACTAGAAATTATATTTGATTTAAATGGCTTTTTAGTATTTCGGACACTTGTTATTCCTTGCTTAATTACAAAGCCAAAAGGGGGTAAAAAATTATTTATATAATGTTTTCCAGTTACATCTCCCGTGATTAATGGAATTATTCCATCTATGTTTGATGGATTGCATGCAGTAATAAAGCCATCTGAAGATAGCGTTAAAGAAATAATATCTAAATCATTAAAAATCATATGGTTACTACAATATGTTTATTAATAAATGCAAAATTATTCTGGGCGTATAATTTCAAAGTTAAATAATTTTTTAAAGTCATCTAATGTAGGATTATTACTGCACATTTCTTTAAAAATTTCAGCAGGCAAAAATGGTTTTATATAAACCTCAGGTACATTTTCTGAATATTTGATTTCAAATTTAAAGTCTTTAACTCTTAATTCATTTTTAATAAAATCTGAAAATTGTTCAGAATTTAATAGAAACGACTTTTCTTCGAATTGGTTTACAACTTCAATTTCAATAATATCAAAGAACATTGCTTTCGGTACATTTTTTTCTAAAATCGACTGAAAAAACTTTTGTCCGCTAGTCTGTAAACCTAAACTATAATTCTGCCAAATACGGGTTAATTCTTCTAAATTAATTTCTCCAATGTTTTGCTTTACTTCAGGATTTTCGATCCTGTCTTCAAGTTTTTTCTGATTTAATTTTTCTGATAAGGATTTTAATCCAGATAGTTTAAAGCCATTCGAAGCACTTTTTACTAAATTAGCTTCAGGGATTTCAGAATGCAGAATTTTACTAGATAATGGCTGAGAATCAGTTTTAATTCCTGCTTCTAAATTAAATTCTGCCTCAGGTTCTTTTACCTCAGATATTAGTTTACTGGACTTTTTTTTTTATCTTCTAAATCTTCCGATTCAGTTTCAAGCCTATATGCAACAGGTAACATGGCCATTTTCATCAACGCTAATTCAGCATGTAAGCGCTGATTTTGCGATGCCTTTGCTCCTACTTCGCATTGTACAGAAACATTTAACGCAGATAGAATTAAGCCTGGGTTTGATTTCAACGCTTGTTCGGCATAACGTATGCGTATTTGATCTGTAACCTCAAGTAATTTCACAGTTCTGCTATCAATCGACATCAATATATTACGTAAATGCGCTGATAAACCATTGATGAACAAAATAGGGTCAAATCCTTTATTTACAACTTCATTTAATAATAACAATACATCAGATATGTTTTGCTGGTGAAGCAGTTCTACTGTCTTAAAATAATAATCGTAATCGATAATGTTTAGGTTGTCGATAACAGCTTGATACGATAAATTGCCCCCTGAAAAACTTACTAGTTGATCTAGCATTGAAAGTGCATCTCGCAATGCGCCATCTGCCTTTTGGGCAATTAAATGTAACCCTTCAAGTTCGTAGGTTACATTTTCTTTTTCGCAAATTGATGCTAAATGCCTTGCACTGTCTTCAACTTTGATGCGGTTAAAATCAAATATCTGACAACGCGATATAATAGTTGGTAAAATCTTATGCTTCTCCGTTGTGGCTAGAATAAAAATAGCATATTTAGGAGGTTCTTCTAATGTTTTCAAAAAAGCATTGAATGCTGCTGTTGACAACATATGGACCTCATCTATAATATATACTTTGAATTTTGCGCCTTGAGGCGGTATTCTTACCTGTTCAACCAAACTTCGAATGTCATCAACAGAATTGTTAGATGCTGCATCTAGTTCATGAATGGTGAAAGAATTTCCTTGATTAAAACTCAAGCAAGAAGCACATTCATTGCATGCTTCTGTAGATTCTAATGGATTTATACAATTTATAGTTTTTGCAAGAATTCGAGCACAGGTTGTTTTACCTACACCTCTTGGACCACAAAATAAAAATGCTTGTGCTAAATGATTTGTTTTGATTGCATTTTTTAACGTTTGTACGATATGCATTTGCCCTACAACCGTGTCAAAGGTTGCTGGCCGATACTTACGCGCACTAACTACAAATTGTTCCATCTTCTCAAACTTACTACCACTAAAGGCAAACTGCTTTTATTTTCTACAAAAAACGTGATTTAATGCTAATTTTCAATATAACTCTAGATAATTTTATTTAAGCTCCTATTTGTCGATATTAAAATTTAATCAATTTTAATATCGAGTGGGTTGACTGCTGATGGGTAACTATTTGATAGCATGCCATTTTCATCAATCAAAATTTTATGAAAATTCCACTTTACTTTGATATCTACAACTCCATTTTGTTCTTTTTGAGTTAGCCATTGATAAATTGGATGTATGGGCTCTTTTTTAATGAATACTTTTTCAGTTATCAAAAATGAAACGCCATATTTTTTCTGGCAGAATTCTTTAATTTCAGTTGAACCTCCTGGCTCCTGCCCTCCAAAGTCATTGCAAGGAAATCCAACTACAATTAATTTATCCTTATATAGCTTCGACAGTTCCTCTAATTGGGCATATTGGGGTGTATAACCGCATTCCGATGCAGTATTTACAATCAAGATTTTCTTTCCTTTAAATTCAGAAAACCTAATAGTTTTTCCATCGATAGACTTAATAGAGAAGTCATAAATCGATTTTTTAGGTGGATTTGCTTTTATTGTCATAGTTAAACTTAAAAACAGCAATATTAATGTTGATTTCATACTTTTAATTGGTTGGATTCCACTCTCTTAAATCTACAGGTACTACACGAGAAATGCCTTGCTCAATCATAGTTACTCCGTAAATTATATCCGTTGTAGAAATTGTTTTTTTGTTGTGGGTAACAATTATAAACTGAGAGTCGTTCGAAAATTCACGGATTATATTATTGAATTTGTCGATGTTGTTATCGTCTAATGGCGCATCAACTTCGTCAAAAATGCAAAAAGGTGCCGGTTTATACAAATAAATTGCAAACAATAATGCAGTGGCTGTAAGTGTTTTTTCTCCACCCGAAAGTTGATTTATGGAAAGTGGCTTCTTTCCCTTTGGCCGAGCTATAATTTGTATTGTAGATTCTAACGGAGATGTTGGATCAGATAAAACCAAATCACACGCGTCTTCGTTGGTAAATAAAGAACGAAAAACGTTCATGAAGTTGTCGCGAATTATTGTAAACGATTCTAGAAACTTAGCTTTTGCAGTAATGTCAATTTCGCTGATAGTAGCCAAAAGTGATTCTTTTGCTTTTAACAAATCGATGCGTTGCGCTTCTATGAAATCAAACCTTTCTTTGATTTCATTATACGCTTCTAAAGCCATCGGATTTATGGGTCCGTAGTTTTCTGTTTTTTGCTTTAACTCTTTGGTAATCTTTGTTAAAGCATCCATAGATAATCCTGATATTGGCTCAAATTTCAGGATTAATTTTTTATCTACTTCAAACTCAATAGACAGCCTATCAAATATATTATTTTGCTGTATGTGTATTTCGTTTTTCTTCTGAACAAGCGTAAGAAAACCTTGTTCATTATTATCTTTAAATTTTCTGATTTGTTTTATCTGAAAAAAAGTATCATCGATACCTGTTTTTATTTGATCACACAGGCGTTCGATTTCTTTCACGCCTTTATCAACCTCCTCCTTTTCTTGATACATGCTCACCAAGTCGTCATCTGAAAAATCAGAACTATTAACCAATTCTGTAATCTGATTTAGTGATTCGGTTAAATCAACATTGAATTTAATTAAAGATTCTTTTAGAGCCGTAATTTGGCCCGTTTTATAAATTAGCTCTCTTTCAGTTGCGTTAAATTTGTTAAGCGTTTCGTGATATATAACAGTTGATCTATTTACATTAGATGAAGTTTCTTGCAGCTTTTGTTGGATTGCTTCAAATTCACTTTTTCTTTCGTATGATTTTTGAAGACAATCTTCCTTTTCTTTATTTATTGCAATTAATAACGGTGATAGCTCAACAATGTTTGCATTTAATGCATCGGTCTTGCTTTTTAAATCATCTTGTTGTCCTGAGGTTTTAGACAAAACCAGGTTATGCTGATCTTTTAGAGTGTTTATTCGAACAAGTTCCTGTTGGATATTTTTTATTTCTTGAGTTACTTGTTGTATTGCCTCTTTTTTAAATTGATTTTTAGTTTCGGCAAATTCACCTTCAAATTTTGAAATCAATAATTGGAGTTGATTTATTTTTTGATCCGAATCTGAAATTTCGTGGGTTAACGATTCTAAATTTCGTTTTCTTCCTATTCGTTTTCCTTCAAACAAACCGACTGACCCGCCTGAAAGGGTTAAATGTTGGATATTAAACTTGCCAGATTCGTGAATAAATACTTTATTGGGGTTTTCGGTTGCTAGTTGAGCTAGTTTTTGTTCATTAATATTTCCATCCTGGATAATAAATACATGACCTAAAAAATGCTGAACCATTAAATTGTAGGTAAAATCTGTTTCAATTATTTCAAGTGCTGGAATACAGCCAGGAATAATTACAGCCTGATGCTGCGAGATGTCAACAAACTTTTCAAGTACAATAAATCCTGCTCTTCCTTTCGATGCTTGGCTAAGCAATTCGATTCCTGCCAACGCATCAGAAACGGTAGGGACAACGTAGTAATTGAGGTAATTTTCTAAGAAAGTTTCGATTCCAGCTTTATATTCTGGTTTTACGCTGATAACATCACTTAAAAGTTGAGCATTTGGAATCCATTTCGTTTGCTTTTTTAAATACTTTAGCGATTCAGGATATCCTTCCATATTATCAACCAATCCTTTTATTAAACTATGTTCGTTTGATTTTGAATCACGTACACGTTGTAAATCAGACAAATTGGTTCTGGTTTTTTTAATTTGAAGCTCTATTTGCTCTAGTCTTTGTTGTAGCTGAATTTCGGCTTTTTGTAATTTATTTAACTCTGCCTCTTTGGATACAAGATTTGATGAAAATATTTTTTCTTGATTTCCAAGCATTTCAACTTCGTTTTTTCGTGCGTCAAGATCCAGAATTGTTCTTTCAAACTCATTCTTAAACGCGTTCAGTTGTGTGGTGCTTGTGAGTAATTCCTTTTCTATTTTAGCTGCTTCATCCGAATATAAACGCAACTCCTGTTGAATTTCGTTTTGCTGTGCTTGTGCTTTAGTATGTTCGGTTTTTATTTCATCCAAACTTAGGTTTGAAACACTTACTTCTTTTTCTGTATCAGAAACCTTATTTTTTATCGCATCTAACTCTGGTTCAAGCGTAAATAATTGACCTTCGAATTGAAAACAAGCCTGTTTATCTTTATCGATTGATAATCGCAAGCGTTGTTCGCGCTCTTGCAACATTTTCAACTTTTCGTTGCTGATTTTTTTCTCGCTCTCGTAATTTCGAATCTGATTTAGCAACTCGTTCGATGCACGTTGCCTAAACGACAGTTGCTTTTCTTTTTCAACTAAAACAGCTTTTTCTTTTTCGATTATAGCTTCTTTTTCTAGAATTTGAGCATCAAATCGAATCCGGTTATCAGTTAAAGCGCTTTCTTGTTTTTTAATTTCATCAAGATCTGTATCTAAATTTTGGAGGCCGTACCAACTTAACTCAATGCTTGCTTCTTGATATTTACTTTTTGTCTCAAAATACTTTTCTGTTTTTTTTGCCTGTTGCTGCAACGATTTTAGATTCTTTTCAATTTCAAAAAGAATATCTTCAATTCGGTCAATATCTTGTTGTGCAGCATCTAACTTAGAAAGGGTTTCTTTTTTTCTGATTTTATATTTCGAAACACCAGAAGCTTCTTCAAAGATTTGCCTTCTTGAGTTTTCCTTATCATTCAGAATTTCATCAATCATTTTCAACTCCATGATTGCATAAGAATCGCTTCCAATGCCAGTATCCAACAATAAATTCTGGATATCTTTAAGCCTACACGATACTCCGTTTAATAAATATTCACTTTCGCCTGTTCTAAAAAGTTTGCGAGTAATCGTAACTTCAGAATATTCAGTGGAAAGTATGTTTTTGGTATTTGAAAAGTTAATTGAGACTTCAGCCAGATTGCTGGCTTTTCTATTTTTGGTACCGTTAAAGATTACGCTTTCCATTTTATCGGAGCGTAGCATACGAGACTTTTGCTCGCCTAAAACCCAGCGAATAGCGTCAACTACGTTTGATTTTCCACAGCCGTTTGGTCCAACAATACCCGTAACACCTTTGTTAAAATGGAGAGTTACTTTGTCACCAAAACTTTTAAAACCTTTAATTTCTATAGATTTAAGCTGCATTTGAATACTCAAAAATTATTTGCAATGATACGACTTGAAACGACTATAAAAGCAAAAACCCGCATGTAAAATGCGGGTTTTGCGGAGAGGGAGGGATTCGAACCCTCGATACAGTTACCCGTACGACAGTTTAGCAAACTGTTGGTTTCAGCCACTCACCCACCTCTCCTTGGGACTGCAAATATACTCGCATCTCTAATTTTGAAAAATATTTTTTTTAATTTTTTTTAAAATATTTTTATTTAGAACTGATTATCAGCAATTAAAAATTTATTTAAGGGGTTTAAACATTCTTAAATAGCGTTTTTAACCCTACATTTGCATTGTATTTACGACATATGTTAAAAAAAATAGGCTTAGGATTAGCAGGATTATTCGTTTTTCTGCTTGCAGCAGCTGTGGTTTTACCCATAATTTATAAAGATAAAATCAAAAATATACTGGTTGAACAAGTAAACAAAAAGGTGAATGCTACGGTTAGCATTGGTGAAGTAAGTTTAAGTTTATTCACCGATTTCCCAAATTTTACTTTATCTGTTGATAGTGTTATTGTTGCTAATAAAGGACTTTTTGAAGGAGATACTTTATTGAATATCGGCAACTTTAGTACGTCCATGGATTTGATTTCTGTTATCAAATCTACAAAACCAGAAATTGAAACTATCACCATATCAAATGGTTATATGCATTTTTTGGTTGCAAAAAATGGCCTAGCAAACTGGGATTTATCTTTACCTGATTCAGGTGTTGTTGAAACTCCAGAAGAATATAAATTTCAGTTTTCTCTTAAAGAATATAAACTTGAGAATATAGATTTAGTATATGAAGACAAAGAGCTTCATATGAAAACCGTTGCAAGCAACCTAAACCACACTGGATCGGGCGATTTTACACAAGATCATTTTATTTTAAATACCAAAACTGCATCTAGTGCCCTAGATTTTTCGTACAGCGGTATCCCCTATTTAAAAAATGTAAAAGCAGAACTTGAAGTGCCTGTTGAAATTGATTTAAAAGAATTCAAATTCACGTTTGCGGATAATAATATTAAACTAAATGAATTATCCATGAAAATGACTGGCTTTGTAGCCATGCCTTTTGATGATATTGATATGAATTTAGATATCTCTACTCCAAATTCTGATTTTAAGGCATTGTTATCGCTGCTTCCAGGTATTTATAAAAATTCATTTGCATCGATTCAAACTGCAGGCAAATTTGATTTTAAATCGCATATCGAAGGAAAATACAACGATAGCATTATGCCATCCTATGATATTGCTCTAAAAGTAAATAATGCATGGTTTAAATACCCTGAGTTACCTGCTAAAGTAGACGATATTAATGTTGATTTACACGTATTTAATAAAGGAACCGAGTTAAATGGTGTGGTTATTGACTTAAAGAAATTTAGTGCAAACTTGGGTGGTAATCCACTATTGTTTTCGTTATTAGCACGTAATACCATGATTGATCCAGAGTTAAATCTGTATCTCAAAACCAACATTAACCTGAGTACTGTTAAAAACTTTTATCCGGTTGATCCAACTACAAAATTATCAGGAACAATTGCCTCTGAAGTAAGTGCAGAAGGATTATTGTCGAATTTAGAACATCAAAACTTCGATCGTTTTAAATTTTTAGGAAGTTTGAATGTTAATGGCGTAAATTTTAATTCTTCAGCCTATCCTCACCCTATTTTGTTAGAAACACTGCAAATGGATTTCAATCCAAAATCAGTAATGCTTACAAAATTAAAAGGGAAAATCGCATCAAGTGATATTGACGCTTACGGAAATATTCAAAATTTGTTATCGTATTATTTTAAAAACGAACCTTTAAAAGGAGAGTTTTTCATTCAATCAAACAAATTAGATTTAAACGAAATGTTCCTTTCAGATTCTGTTTCTGAAAATGATAATGCTAAAGAAAACACAGCCTTAAGTGTAATCGAAATCCCATCGAATGTGAATATTACCTTGGTAATGAAATTAAATGAAGCTATTTATGATAACTTACAAATGAACAGAATTGGTGGTACACTGCGTGTATACGATCAAAAGGTAAGTATTTCAAATGCTGGGCTGAATTTGATGGGTGGCAACGTTCAAATGAACGGATCATACAGTTCTAAAAACATTTATAAACCTTTAGTTGATTTAAATTTAGCTCTTATTGGTTTTGACATTCAAGAGGCGTTTAAAACGTTTGTAACCATTCAAAAACTAGCTCCAATTGCTGAATATGCAAAAGGGACTTTTTCTACCAATTTTAACATCAGTGGATTCCTTACTCAGGATATGACTCCCGATATCAATTCATTATCTGGTGGTGGATTATTAAAACTTACACAAGTAAGTATTCAAAATTTAAAACCTTTGATTAAAGTTTCTGAATTACTTAAACTTAATAACCTTAATCAGCTGAATTTAAAAGACTTAAACTTGAGTTTTGAGTTTGAAAAAGGCAAAGTATTTGTAGCTCCTTTTAAACTTAACTTAGATGGAATTCCTTCAACTGTTTCAGGTTCAAATGGTTTTGACCAATCCATTGACTATAAAATTGAGATGCAAATTCCAAGAGAAAAAATTGGCATAGCAAATACAGCTATAAATAATTTAATATCCCAAGCAAAATCAAAAGGAATAAATTACGAATTAGCTTCTACAATTCCTGTAAACGTATTTTTAGAGGGTACCATTACCGACCCTAAAATTAAAACCGATCTAAAATCTATTGGTGCTGGAGTAACTTCGGGGATTAAAAATGCTATTATTGAAACTTTTGATGCTAAAAAGAAAGAATTAGAAGACAGAGCGCGGCTTGAAGCAGAAAAGGTAAAACAACAACTTGATGAAAAGAGAAAGCAACTTGAGCAAAGTACAAAAGATGCTGCAGATTCTGTTAAAAATGCCATTTTGAATGAGCAAAAGCGGATTGAACTTGAGTTGAAACAGAAAGCTGACAGTATAAAAAAAGCTACTGAAAAGAAGCTTAAGGACGAAGCTTTGAAGAAGTTAAAAGGTTTTGGAAAATGAGAATAGCACTTATTGGCTATGGAAAAATGGGCAAAACCATTCATAAATTAGCCATCGAAAAAGGCCATCAGATTTCTGTAATTATTGATGAGGACAACAAGAGCCAGATCATTTCTCTGTTAAAAGGGAATGTAGATGTGGCTATTGAGTTTTCAACTCCTAATTCTGTAATTGATAATATCAAAGCATGTTTAGAGGCACATGTACCCATTGTAGTTGGCACCACAGGATGGTATGAAGCATTTAATGATGTAAAAAATCAAGTTGAGTTAAAGTCAGGAAGTGTGTTTTATTCCACAAATTTCAGTATTGGAGTAAACCTATTTTGGAAAGCTGCTGAAATACTAAGCAAATTAACCTCTGGCTTTGAGTCGTATAAAGCGAGCATCGAAGAAATTCATCACACTGCAAAATTGGATAAACCGAGTGGAACGGCAATAACATTAGCAGAAAAAGTTTTGCCAAACACCCCTTTTCATCATTGGAATTTTATTGAAAACAACGACCAAAATTCGTTGCCAATCAAAAGCCTTAGAATGGATGATGTACCTGGAATTCATACTTTAAAATTTGAATCATCAATTGATTCAATTTCAATTACACACGAAGCATTTTCTAGAGATGGTTTTGCAATAGGATCAATTACTGCTGCCGAATGGCTCGTTGGTAAATCCGGCATTTATTCCATGAACGATATGCTTACTTTATAATCGGAAATTGGTTATCACTTTTAATTTGTTACTTCGCTTTACGAATTCTTTCACATAATGGACACCAATACAATCAAAAATATTTTCCGTAGAAACCCCAATAAGCCTAAAAAATCTAAAGGACGTGAGTGGTTTGATGCTATTTTATTTGCAGTTATAGCAGCTACAATCATACGCACATTTACGTTTGAAGCATATACAATCCCTACATCCTCCATGGAAAAAACCATGCTGATTGGCGATTACCTTTTTGTAAGCAAATTACATTATGGACCTCGTATTCCTCAAACACCGTTGGCAATTCCATTGGTGCATAATTCTTTTATGGGTATGAAATCCTATGTGGAATGGTTAAAAATCCCATATACACGCATAATGAAATTTACGAGTATCAAAAATGGAGATATTGTAGTTTTCAACTACCCAATGGAAGAATTCAGACCGGTGGATAAGCGTGAAAATTACATTAAGCGTTGCGTTGGAATTCCAGGCGATTCTATTTCTGTTGTTGGCTCACAATTAGTTATCAATGGAAAACCAACCGATTTTATTGGTCAGAAATCTCAACATTTCTTTAATGTTTATACCGATGGCTCCCAAATATTACCTAAAACTTTTGAAGAGTACGATATTACTGAAGGCGGAATTTCCAGTGATACAGAATATGTTCTTAACCTAACAAAGGTTAACGAAAACATTGTTAAAGGTTTTTTCGGAGTAAAAAGAATTGAGCAAATTAAACAAACAGACAGCGTTTGGGACGATAAAACGTTCCCAAATAGTAATCTATATCCTTGGAATATAGATAATTACGGCCCCATTTTTATACCTAAAAAAGGAGTTACAGTAGAGTTAAATGAAAAATCTATGCCATTTTATAGACGCCTAATTACGGTTTATGAAGGCAATACACTTGCAGAGTCAGCTGATGGGAAATTCACCATAAATGGTTCACCTGCAACGCAATATACCTTCAAAATGGATTACTATTTTATGATGGGCGACAATCGTCATAATTCATTAGACTCGCGTTTTTGGGGATTTGTTCCTGAAGATCATATTGTAGGAAAAGCGGTGTTTATTTGGATGTCGTGGAATACAAATGCATCTAGTTTTTTCAAAAAAATCCGTTGGAATAGACTTTTTACTGTTATACACGATTAAGAGAAGATTAGCTTGAATAACATAACCGTTTTTATTGATACCGATTGCTTAGTTTGTAATAATCTCAAAAGGTGTCTCATGAAAATGGACAAATCAAACAATGTTTTCATATTTTCAGATTTTATCAGTTTACCTGAATCTTTAAAACTAAAAGATAGTATAGTAGTGCTGCAAGAAAACAACTACTATACTGAATTTGAAGCGATTTGTAAAATCACAAAAAACCTACATGGTTTTTGGGGTATTTTTCGAGCTATTAATTGGTTACCTCCGTTTTTAGGAAATAGATTTTATAGGCTTTTTGCAAAAAATCGTTATCTATTTAACAAACCAAAAAGCAACTGTAAAATAAATTAAACCTAATTTCATTACCTATTTAACTGTTAGCATGCGATTTATACTTCTCACATTATGCATTACATCATTCTTAACAACAACAAAGGCTCAGAGAAGTAGCATAAATGCAAACATGTCTATTGGTTTAAATAGAGCAACTGATGAAATAAAAATTGATGGCATATTAAATGAATCTTCATGGCAAAATATTGATTCAGCTTTTAACTTTCACCAAAATTTCCCTTACGATACATCACTATCCAATACAAAAACGGTTGTTCGGTTGCTTTATGATGACAATTTTTTGTACGTAAGTGCAATATGCTACGATAACAAACCAAATAAAAGATATGTTATTCAATCGCTTAAACGAGATTTTAGCGTTTCAAATACCGATGCGTTTACGTTAAGTCTTGATCCTTCATTAGATCTTACTAATGGATACAATTTTGGCGTAAATCCATATGGCGTACAACGCGAAGGCATCCTTTTTATGGGCGGAACTTGGGGAGTAACTACGGTTTGGGATCAAGTTTGGTACTCTGCATGTACCCGTCATGGAGATTATTGGATTGCTGAAATTGCTATTCCATTTAAATCGATCCGTTATACTCCAAACAACTTAAAATGGGGAGTTAATTTTTCTCGCCATGATCAAAAAAACAATGAAGTAAGCACTTGGGCACCCGTTCCTAGAAATTTCAATATTTCATCTTTAGCTTATGCAGGTGTTATGGAATGGAAAGGAACACCTCCACAACCCGGAAAAAACTTAGTAATTGCCCCTTACGTAATCAATAACAACGCACAAAGTGCTGCAAACAAAAACATTTCATCAAAACCCAATATCGGATTAGATTTACGAACAGCAGTTACTCCTTCCTTAAATTTAGATGTTACCATTAACCCAGATTTTGCACAGGTAGAAGTTGACAGGCAGGTTACAAACCTTACCCGTTTTAGTTTGTTTTTCCCAGAACAGCGTACTTTCTTTCAAGAAAACTCCGATTTATTTTCCAATTTTGGATTTTCAACAATGCGCCCATTTTTCTCGCGAAGAATTGGATTATATTCTCCTTTAAATGGGGCTACACGACAGGTTCCAATCTTGGGAGGAGCACGGCTGAGCGGAAAATTAAATTCGAAATTAAGGGTTGGTTTAATGAATATTCAAACCCGCGAAACAGAATTAGCCGACCTAGATACCACTTTTAACGGACAAAATTATACCACTTTTGCATTTCAGAAAGATGTGTTTAAAGGCTCAAATTTTGGACTAATTTTCGTTAATCGCCAAGCAACAAATAAAACCAATTTTATACAAAACGATTTCAATAGAATTCTTGGATTTGACTACAACTTAGCATCCCAAAATAATCTATGGAGAGGTAAATTCTTTATTCATAAAGCATTTACTCCTGATAAGAAAACAGACCAAGTTTCACATGCTGTATTTTTAATGTATAACACACCTAAGCTTGTTTTGATGTGGAATCATGAATTTATGGGTACCAATTATATTGCAGAAACCGGATTTACTCCTCGTTTATCTCAATATGATTTTCTTGCTAATAAGAACTACAATTACGGGTATTTCAGAATTGAGCCAAGTATAACTAAAACAATTTATCCAAAATCTGCATTAATTAATAGCTACAGTTTTAGTTTGTATAACAGCACTTATTGGTTTAGAAATTGGGAGTTAAATGATTTCAGTTTAAATACAAACAGTAATGTTGCTTTTCAAAATTCAGCTTCTGGAGAAATTGGAGTAAATTTCAAATCATCTAATTTAATTAAGCCATTTGTAATCGGTGACACCTTATTACCAGGACTTTATAGTTATAACGACTATTATTTAAATTTCAAATCAAATGTCCGGAAAATTATAACTTGGAATTTGAGCTATTCTCAAGGTGGATATTATAATGGAAATCGCTTGGGTTTAAGAGCAGGCGCTAGCGTAAGATTTCAACAATACGGAAGCTTTGGCGTTGATGTAAATAGAGAAGAATTGAAATTTCTTTCTCGACAAAATGCTAATATTTACTGGTTGGTAAGTCCTAGAGTTGATTTAACGTTTTCTAAAAACCTATTCTTTACCACATTTGTTCAATACAATGAGCAATCAAATAATATGAATATCAATTCCCGATTACAATGGCGTTATCGACCTATGTCGGATTTGTTTATAGTATACTCTGACAACTATGGTACTCCCAATTTGCCATTCAAAAACCGTGCTTTAGCTGTCAAATTAATCTACTGGTTAGGCGTTTAAGCTATATTACAAAAATATTTATATTTTATATGTTGATATGCTTATTCTTATAGAATTTGAAAATACTCTTTAGACATCTATCTTTGCACCCTGTAAAATAATAATTATTGATGGAAAATTTCCTGTACTGTATTCCTTTGTTTGGAATACTTGCTTTAGTTTATACCTACATCCGAAGCGGATGGGTAGTGAAACAAGATGCTGGTAACGAAAAAATGCAAGGCATTTCTAATGCAATTGCTGATGGTGCTATGGCATTTTTAAAGAGTGAATACAAAGTATTAGCTTACTTTGTTGTTTTAGCTTCTTTATTTTTAGCCTACTTAGGCATGAAAGGCGAAAACTCTCATCCAATGATTGTTGGAGCCTTTATAGTTGGTGCTGTTTTTTCTGCATTAGCTGGTTACATCGGAATGAAAATAGCTACAAAAGCGAATGTAAGAACTGCGCAAGCGGCTCGTACTAGCTTATCAAAAGCGTTAGATGTTTCATTTTCTGGTGGTACCGTTATGGGTATGGGTGTTGCCGGTTTAGCAGTATTTGGACTTGGTTCATTATTTATCGTTTTCAAAGCAATGTTTGTTGGCGATGCGTCTGCAAATGGCAAAGAGATGGAGTTAGCTCTTGAAGTATTAACTGGTTTTTCGTTAGGTGCTGAAAGTATTGCATTATTTGCTCGTGTTGGTGGTGGTATTTATACCAAAGCTGCAGACGTTGGTGCCGACTTAGTTGGTAAAGTAGAAGCTGGTATACCCGAAGATGACCCTCGTAACCCTGCAACAATTGCTGATAACGTAGGAGACAATGTAGGTGACGTAGCCGGAATGGGTGCCGATTTATTTGGATCGTATGTTGCAACAATTCTTGCAACCATGGTTTTAGGAAGAGAAATTATTTCTTTAGATAAATTTGGAGGCTTTGCCCCTATCATTCTTCCTATGTTTATTGCAGGTTTAGGAATTATTTTTTCATTAATAGGAACATTCCTTGTTCGTGTAAAAGAGGACGGTAACGTACAAAATGCATTAAATTTAGGAAACTGGAGTTCTGTTTTACTTACTGGTATTGCCTCTTATTTTGTTGTAATGTGGATGTTACCCGAAAACATGATCATCCGTGGATTTGAATTTACAAACATTAGTGTTTATTACAGTATCCTAGTTGGTTTAATTGTAGGAACTCTAATAAGTATTATTACTGAATATTATACCTCAATGGGTAAGCGTCCGGTATTATCAATTATTAAGCAATCTTCTACAGGTTCTGCTACAAACATAATTGCTGGTTTAAGTGTGGGTATGATGAGCACTGCTATGCCTATTTTAGTTTTAGCTTCGGGTATAGTTTTATCTTACGAATTTGCTGGATTATATGGCGTTGCAATTGCAGCAGCTGGCATGATGGCAACAACTGCTATGCAATTAGCAATTGATGCTTTTGGACCAATTGCAGACAATGCGGGTGGTATTGCTGAAATGAGTGAGTTGCCTAAAGAGGTTCGTGAAAGAACAGATATTTTAGATGCTGTTGGTAATACAACTGCTGCTACAGGAAAAGGATTTGCAATTGCTTCAGCTGCGCTAACTTCTTTAGCACTTTTCGCTGCATTTATGGGCACTGCTCACATTACGTCTATTGATATTTCTAAAGCTACAGTATTAGCTGGTTTATTCGTTGGTGGAATGATTCCATTTGTGTTCTCTGCTTTAGCAATGAGTGCGGTTGGACGTGCTGCAATGGCAATGGTAAATGAAGTTAGGCGTCAGTTTAGAGAAATCAAAGGAATCATGGATGGTTCTGGTAAGCCAGAATACGATAAGTGTGTTGCTATTTCTACTGATGCTGCAATACGTGAAATGATTGCTCCAGGTGCACTTGCTCTTTTATCTCCAATTGTAGTTGGATTTATTTTCGGACCTGAAGTTTTGGGTGGTGTTTTAGCTGGTGTTACAGTTTCAGGTGTATTGATGGCCATGTTCCAATCAAATGCAGGTGGAGCTTGGGATAACGCTAAAAAATCATTCGAAAAAGGAGTTGAAATTGATGGTAAAATGTATTTCAAAGGATCTGAGCCTCACAAAGCTGCAGTTACAGGAGATACAGTAGGTGATCCTTTTAAAGACACTTCTGGTCCATCAATGAACATCTTAATTAAATTAATGTCGATTGTTTCTTTAGTAATTGCTCCACACATACGTTCTACAGACCATGTAGAAGCTAATTTGAGCACTAAAGTTGAAAATAAGAACACCATTGTTGCCGAAAATTATTCAACTGCTGTACCAGCTGCTGAATTTAAAGCAAACAATTAAAAATAGTAATCAAAAAAAAACCTCCAAAAATGGAGGTTTTTTTTTGATTAAAAATAAGTTTAATTAACTCACTCTGTTAATTTCTACTGCAAATTCGCCTTTGTCATTCATAGCTAATTTGTAATCTACCTTATCTCCAACTACAAGTTCTGCAAAGTCGCAATTCTCTAATTGTGAGTAGTGGAAAAATAAGTTCTTTCCTGGTGTTTCAGTAGCAATGAATCCGTATCCGTTATGTAATTGTACAATGTAATTCGACATTACATCTTCATTCAATAACGTAGTTGGTCCGTAAGGTGTCATGGTAGAGCCTGCAGGTTTTAGGTCGTCATATCCAGCTAAATCTTTTGCAATGAATAACAAATTTGCTTCTTCTTCATTTCTAGAATTTAACTCTTCAATTTCAGAATGCATACTTATCGGATAAGTAGCATTGTCAATTAAACCTGCTGAAGTTACTGTTACTTGCTTATTGCCATAATTGTCAACAAAATCAAAATCCCAACCAAGAACCATAACTCGTGTTCCTAGGGTATTTAATTTCTTAACTAATGGAATATAATCACTATCGCTAGCAATTAAAACAACTACATCATACTTCTTCTGTACTGCCATTTCATAACAGTCAAGAGACAACCACACATCTACGCCTTTTTCGCCTTTTGGCGTTACAGGTAAAAAATGGGTTATTACACCTTCGCGCATCAACACATCTTCAAAAACACGATCAGCATATAGTCTGTTACGGTTTTGAGCTTCAACAGCAGGCATTCTGCCTCTGAAATAATGTGCATCAACAATTCGAGTGTACTTTACATCAACGTTTTCAAGTGAAGAAATTTGATTTCTCACATAATGATGTAGACCTGTAATGCTTACAGGAGATTTACGATTGTGAATGTAATGGTAATAGTTGTTTACATGCCAAAAAAATCCACCATCGTAAAAAATGGCTACTTTAACAATTTTAGGGGTCATTGGTTTTAATATTATATTTATAGATTAGTAAAAAGGTCTAACTGTGGTTTGTGGGTCGAACTACTAATATTTTGTCCGTCTCCCCAACGATGCATTAATTCTAAGATAGGCATTAAAGATTTACCCAATTCCGTTAATTTATACTCAACTCTTGGTGGAATTTCAGGATAAGATTTGCGTGTTAGCAAACCGTGAGCTGTTAATTCTTTTAAGGACTGACTTAACATTTTTTGTGTGATACCCGAAACATCTGCTTTTATGTCGCTAAACCTTTTAGGTTTAGTTTTTACTGACCAGAGAATCAACACTTTCCATTTTCCGTCAAGGACTACAATTGTTTTTTGTATGGGAATACTAAATTTAATCTCATGCATTAGTTTGCAAATATAAAATTTATAGTTATAGCTAGCAAAAAACTACGAATAAATGTTTAAAAATCAACTAATAATGACTTAAATATTACAACACACTTTAAATTATAGTTCATTTAGCGATTTAAAATGTTTATAGCCAAATAAATACCTAAGCTTATTGCTAGTAACAAGTTTATCCCTATCACCATAAAAGATACTAATTTGATATAATAGGCGCTTTTCTCAGCATCTTTATATAATAACAATCCAGCTCGTTTTTCAGAATTTGTCAATTTATGCAATGGATCAACAGTATTGATAAAAGTTTTTGAAAGGGTATTTTTTAAATAATGATAGGCACTGTCTTGCTCATCATTAGACTTTAATTTCATTATAACGTGATATTGTTTTCTATATAAACTCAAATCTGTTTCAAATTCCTTCAACAATGCATCTTCTCCTCGTACTCTCATAAAGTGTGTGAACTCTTGGAATAGGGAATCTATATGCCCATTATCTAAAACAATTTGTTTATTCAAAATGTTATTTGTCAACAAATCTGGAGCTAGTAGTAATTCTTCTATTTTATTATGTTGCTGATATAAGCTTTCTGTAATTGAGCCTAATATTATGGTTGGCTGAAAGTGTTGGTAATATAAATCGTTTAATTCTCGAGTAATTCTATTAATCCCAAGCGTTGAACTCAATGCAACCAATAACGAAACTAAATACAGAATAACCAAAGACACCGCTATTCTACGGCTAAATCTCAAAGAAATGTACTTCATATAAAGTGTAAAATTACACCATTTCAAGGGTATATTTGTATAACAAAATCAAATTTATGTTATCACCAAAAATAGAGAAAGCATTGAACAAACAAGTGCTTTTAGAGTCTGATTCCTCACAATTTTATTTGGCAATGGCTTCTTGGGCACAATCTGAAGGCTTAGATGGCACTTCCCAGTTTTTATACCGACATTCTGACGAAGAAAGAATGCATATGTTAAAACTAATAAAGTTTATTAACGAAAGAGGTGGAAAAGCTCATATCCCTGAAATAAAAATGCCAAAACAGAAATATAGCTCAGTACAAGAGGTATTTAAGCTCCTTTTAGAACACGAATTAGTAGTTACAAGCGAAATTAATAATTTGGTTGATTTATGCTTGAAGGAAAAAGATTATTCATCTCATAATTTCTTACAATGGTATGTTGCTGAGCAACTTGAAGAAGAAGCGCTTGCACATGCAATTAACGATAAATTACGTTTGTTTGGCGATGATAAATCTGCTCTTTATTTCTTTGATAGAGATGTAGTAGCTATGGGATTAGCTGCAGATTCTACTTTAAAACAATAACACAAAACCTAGTTCTTACTGGATTTAATAATCAAATGCCTATTTGAAAAATTGATTTTCAAATAGGCATTTGATTATTATTAATGGATTCCTTTCTCAGAAAGCCATCTTTCGCAATCTAAAGCTGCCATACAGCCAGTCCCCGCTGCAGTTACTGCTTGACGATAAATTTTATCCTGAGCATCTCCAGATGCAAAAACACCCGGTATGTTTGTATAAGTAGAACCGGGTTTTGTTATTATATATCCGGTTTCATCTAAATCTAAATATTCTTTAAAAATATCTGTATTTGGGGTATGTCCTATTGCTACAAAAAAACCTGTAATAGGTATAGTTTGCTCTTCTTTTGATTTAATATTTCTAACTTTCACTCCTTCAACAGACTTGTTTCCAAGGATTTCTACGGTTTCAGTATCCCAATACATTTGGATGTTTGGAGTATTAAAAACCCTTTCTTGCATTGCTTTTGAAGCTCTTAGCTCATCTCTACGAACAAACATGTGCACTTTTTTGCAAAGTTTTGAAAGGTAAGTAGCTTCTTCAGCTGCAGTATCTCCACCACCAACAATTGCAACTTCTTGTCCTCTAAAAAAGAAGCCGTCACAAACTGCACATGCTGAAACGCCAAATCCATTGTATTTTTCTTCAGAAGAAATACCTAGCCATTTTGCCGATGCACCTGTAGCAATAATAACACTATCTGCAGTTATTTCTTTTTCTTCATCAACAACTATAGAGAAAGGTGTTTTCGAAAAATCAACCTTTGAAACCATTCCCCAGCGAATATCAGCACCAAGTCTTGTTGCTTGCTTTTGAAAATCTTCCATCATTTTGGGACCATCAACTCCATCCGGATAGCCTGGATAATTCTCTACTTCGGTGGTAATTGTTAATTGACCACCTGGCTGTAAACCTTGATACATAACTGGGTTTAAAGCTGCTCTTGATGTATAAATTGCTGCTGCATACCCAGCAGGTCCAGAACCAATAATAAGGCATTTAATGTGCTCTATCATATTTATTATTAATAATATTGTTTAATTAAAGATTGCTTTTAAGGTTTGTGAATTATTTTCTGATCTAACAGTAATAATATAACACCCCTTTTTAAGACTTGTTTTTTCGGATAAATCAATAATGATTTGGCTATCAAATACGTTATTAATTGAAATTTTTGAAACCTCTTGCCCTAAAACGTTATGTATCGAAATTTGATATTCTACACCAATTCTACTTTTAATTCCTAAAAACATTTGCCCATTAATTGTTGGGTTTGGATACAGTAATAAGCCATCTATTGGTAATGTTTGCAATAAATTACTTTTTAATCCTTCTTTCAATGCTATATCAAAATTTGGGATTCCAAATCCATACGCATTATCAGGACTAGAAGCCCTATTTGCAGATTTTTTCACCAATTGTATTAAATCAAATGCAGACAATTTAGGTAATGCCTGACGCAAGCACGCCATCATTCCTGCTGTAATAGGCGATGAAAATGAGGTTCCAGATACATATGCTACCCCACTACCATTTAGGTTTGTAGTAACAGAAGAAGCTCCTCTAGCAACAACATCGGGTTTTATTCTTCCATCAGATGTTGGGCCAACAGAGCTAAATCCTGCTAAATCTCCAGCAGCATCTACAGCTCCAACTGTTAAAATACTATCAGCGTCTGCAGGTGCTCCTATATATTTCCAAAAGCCAGCACCATAGTTGCCGGCACTATTACATACCACTACCCCTTTTTGTACCAACCAATTGGCAGCTCTTGAAATCACGGCAGTTTTGCCATTCATATCTTGGTACGTATAATTCATTTGTGGGTCGTCAAATTGGGTATATATTAAGGATGAATTTACCACATCAACACCCATGCTATCTGCAAATTCTGCTGCAGCTACCCAATTATACTCTTCAATTACTAATTCAGTTGCTTCATTTTCGGTTCGAAATAGAGCGAAATTTGCCTGTGGAGCTGTTCCTATAAAAGTTCCCGGTAAAAGTCCGCCCATACAGCCCCAAACAAAGGTGCCATGGTTCGAACCTTTATAGGGATTTGTATCTGAATCAACAAAGTCATAGGCTGTTATAACTCCATTACGTTGACGTATATGATCGAACGAAAACATATTATTTGCGTTATTGAAACCTGCATCAAAAATGCCGATTAAAACATTATTACCCTGGTATCCTTTTGAATGGAGCTTTTCGCCATTTAACTGCGAAATTTGATCATATCCTTGACCATAATCTTGTGGTGTATAAACTTCAAGAATTGACTTTTTATGTAAATTATACTTTTCAATATGACGAATTGGTTTAGCAATTCTTGCCGCCTTTGTGTGACTTACAACAAAAGGAAGTTGATTAATTTGAGCTAATACGGATGTATCTACTAACGAAATTAGCACGCCATTCAGCCATTTTGAAGTATACACAATTTTTACACCTGTAAACTGGCTTATAGCATTTACAAACGATTTGTTAACTGGGAAGTCATGCTCAGTTATTGCAATTTTCTGCGTTTTTCTACGTTCAATAGCCTTTTGCGAAAGAAACAATGATGGATTATTTACATTGTAAATTGTATTTGACTTATCTGAAAATTGCACAAAAAATTTACTTTCTTGAGCAGATCCAATTTTTGTAATGAAGAACAATAGTAAGGTAAGTTTATAAAAATAGTTGCTCATTATTTGATTGATTTTAGTAACCAAGTGATCTTATAACCGCGAGGTTTATTGCTTTGAATTTCAATGTTTCTGTACTCGCGTTTTATCAATCCTTGCGATTTTGCATAAACTTCATCGCTATAAATGTCTTGAATAAAATTAACTTCTTCATTTTGTAGAACGATAATAGTGTTAGGATAAAAGCCAAATTTTGTTGTGTATGGCTGCTCTATGCTTTTGTAACTAAACGGGAATTCATTGGGAATTATAGAAAATGGATTCCCATTCCATTTTTTGCTTGAATAAATGGGAAGATTTTGAATTACCATTCGATTATTGTTTTCGACCCTTTCTATTTTGTTTTCATACAAACTATAAAGAATGGAAGAATTGGGAGTCCAATTACTAATACCATCTCTTTTATATACACGATATGCTAAATAACTTGGTTTACCTGCAATATCAATAAATGAATCCACAACGGTTTCTTTTAACTCACCCCTTAAAGAGTCTATTTTACCAGTAAAATCGTTAAAGTACAGCGAATCGATTTGATAAATAGTTTCTTTTCCAACATGAATTTCAAAAAAATCTGAGGGATAAGTTTTGACCGGCTCATAAGTTGTTTTTGAAGTACAACTCGCTAGGGTTATCAGAAAAAAACTTAAAAATCGGATTAATTTCATTCAGTAAATGTATAATTTATCTCTCAATTTGAAAGGAAGATTCAATCCAACCTCCGCCAATTACATCTCTACCTTCATAAAAAACTGCTGATTGACCAGGTGCAATTGCTTTAACCATAGAATCAAAAGTAACATACATTTTATTTTCTTTTTCCATTAAAGTCGACATGGCTCCTTGATCTTTATACCTTATTTTGGTAATTGCTTCTCTAGGTTCTAATACTGATGGATATTTCACCAAATTTACATTTCGAACAATCATTCCATTTTGTTTAAGGTCAATTTCTTCGCCTAAAACAACTTCGTTTCTACTCGGTCTTATTTCAGTTACAAACATTGGGATGCCCAAAGCAATTTCTAAGCCTTTCCGTTGTCCGATGGTATAAAATGGATATCCTTTATGTTTGCCTAATATTTTTCCATTAGAGTCTACAAAATTTCCACCATTAACGGCATTTTCAAGTCCCTCAACATTTCTTTTTAAAAATGAACGGTAATCGTTATCTGGAACAAAACAAATTTCATAGCTCTCTGCTTTTTTAGATAATTCTTCGTAACCGTAATCTAACGCCATTTGGCGAATTTCAGTTTTCCTGAATCCACCTAAAGGAAACATGGTTCTGCCTAAATTTTCTTGATTTAATCCCCATAAAACGTACGATTGGTCTTTATTCTCATCCAATCCTTTAGAAATAATGTTTCTATTGTTCTCTCTTCGAACCTCCGCATAATGTCCGGTGGCTATAAATTCGCAATCAAGCTGGTCTGCACGTTGCATAAGCGCATCCCATTTTATGTGTGTATTACATAAAACACATGGGTTAGGTGTGCGGCCTGCCATGTATTCATCCACAAAATTATCGATAACATGGCTGCCAAAATCTTTGCGAATATCTAAAATCATATGCGCAAAACCCTTTTCTACAGCCATTTGACGCGCATCGTTTATTGAATCTAAACTGCAACATCCGGTTTCTTTTTTACTACCGCCTGAGGATGCGTAATCCCAAGTTTTCATGGTAACGCCAATAACTTCGTATCCTTCGTCATGCAACATCATAGAAGCAACGGTGCTGTCAATTCCACCACTCATTGCAACTAAAATTTTTCCTTTTTTGCTCATTATAATAAAACACTACAAAACTACAGCCTTAAGAACGGATGTTATGTAAATTTGTTCCATAAAATTAAGTATGAAGTTTACCAATCAGCAATTAAAAAAGCTAGAGCTGTTGCTCAAGGATGTTGGGTTAACCATATTATATGAAAAAGGGAACTTCAAACCGGGATTCTGCTTACTTGAAAACCGAAAAATTATAGTTTTAAATAAGTTTTTAAACCTTGAAGCTAGAATTTCAACCCTGATTGATTTTATCCAGCAATTCGATTTTGATTTTGAAAATATATCGCTTGATAGCAAAGAACATATCCTAGAGCTTAAACAAATGAAGATAAAATTGTGAGAGTTACATTTTTAGGTACAGGAACTTCGCTTGGAGTTCCGATAATTGCTTGCAATTGTGAAGTATGTACAAGTGAATACGTAAAAGATAAACGCTTAAGAACTTCAGTTTTTGTTGAGGTTGATGATTTGAACCTCGTTATTGATACAGGCCCAGATTTTAGACAACAGATGTTGAGAGAAAAGATTTGTAGGGTGGATGCCATTTTATTTACTCACGCACATAAAGATCATATTGCTGGATTAGATGATGTTCGTGCTTTCAATTACTTTCTTAAAAAGCCAATTGATGTTTATGCTACTACAGAAGTTCAGCGTGCCATTAAGCGAGAATTTTATTATGTTTTTGAAGAAAAAAAATATCCAGGAACACCATCTATCAATTTGATTGCGATTGAAAATAAGGCCTTTAAAATCAGTGAAACGCTTATTGAACCCATTGAACTTAAACATTTAAATCTACAAGTATTTGGATTTAAGATTAACTCTTTTGTTTATATAACTGATGCCAATTACATATCAGGCAATGAGTTAAAAAAAATAACCGATTGTGAAGTTTTAGTAATTAACGCTTTACGAGAAGAAAAACACCCCTCTCATTTTACTTTATCTGAAGCTTTAGAGATCATAAAAATAGTAAACCCCAAAAAAGCATATTTAACGCATTTGAGTCATCAAATTGGCAAACATGTAGACTTACAAAATAAACTTCCATCGAACGTTTGGGTTGCCTTTGACGGACTTACCTTAGAATTATGATTAATAATTTTTTCTTAATTAAAAAGTGGGTTAGAACATTAAAAAACACCATTTCCGAGTTTAAAATTAATGAAATACTTAGTTCAGATTCAACCACGGTTTATTTTCAGTTTGTAAATGAAAATGAAGCATATTATTGTTTGAAAATTAGCTTTAAACAAAAGTCTTTATTTCGGCTCCAAAAAGATTTGGCCTTACCTACAAGTAGCATTTATAAGCAGTTTCAGGAATGTGCTGGCGAAACGGTAGTGGATATTTATCAACCAAAAGGCGATCGAAGCGTGGTTTTGGTTTTATCAAATAATTCAAAAATTTGGGTAAAATTCTATGGCGCTTTAGGTAATATTGCATTTATTAATTCACTAAATCACGTTTCTTTATTTAGAACAAATCGGCAGTTAGAATATATAAAGCTGCCCACCCAAGATAAAGAAAATTCAGGTTTCAAAATTCCAGATTTAACCGAACAAATCTACACCTATGCAGAATTAATCAAGGTTATCCCACAATTAAACGATCCCACAATAGAGGATTACATAGCTCGTAACTTTCACAATGGAATTGATAAAACAGAGATTAAAAGGCTAATCCAAATTTTAGAAAGTTCCCATTGGGAAATAAGTGGTGGATTGTTATTAGCAACTTTTGAATCTGAATCAGTTCAAGAAAAAGCATTTGTTGAATTGTGTAATTACAATGAAAGCAACTTTCAGCATCAAGCTAAAAAAGAAGACTTTAAAAAACAAATTCACAATTATATTCAAAAAGAAACTAAGTTGTTTTTGAGAAACATATCAGCAATTAAAAATGATATAACTAGTTGGAATTCGAAAACAAAACCTAAAGAAATTGCTGATATTTTAATGGCAAATTTGCATCTTAAAGAAAAGCTAGATAATCCAATAACCCTTTTTAATTTTTACACCAACTCTTCTATAGATATCAAAATAAATCCATTACACAGTTTGCAAGAAAATGCAAAAAAGTATTATAAAAAAGATAAAAATGCTAAAATTGAAATTGAATTAAAAGAAAAAAGATTGATTAATTTATCAGAAAAACTTCAAACACTTCAAGAATTAGAAAATGAAGTTGAAATTTCTACCGATAATAAGTTCTTAAAAGAACTTATTAAAACCTTTAAGAAAGAAAAGGTATTTGCAAATAAACCTTGGAAGACTGTGAAAATTGATTCATACGATGTTTATATAGGGAAAGATGCTACTAGCAACGATTTGCTTTTAAAAAATGCAAAAAAAAACGATTATTGGTTTCATGCAAAAGATGTTACTGGATCGCATGTGGTTTTGCCTTTTCAACCCAATCCATCAAAAAAATTATTAGAAAATGTTGCCTCGGTTGCAGCTTGGTATTCAAAGGCGAAAAATCAAAGCATAGCACCTGTATCTTATACCCAATGCAAATATGTAATTAAAGGAAAAGGAATGCCTAAAGGAGCCGTTAAGTTGATAAAAGAAGATGTAATACTTGTACAACCAAAATCATTAAATTCGTAAAAAAAATTATATGAAATCTCTTTTTACTTTAATGCTATTTTTAACAATCCAAATAAATAGCTATGCACAAAAATTTGAAATTAATTATGGTGCCAATGCAGGTGTAACATTAACCAAAATGGATGATAACTATATTATAACTCAACAAAGCGGGAAAATTGGAAATAATTTCAATCTGTGGATACGGGGTGGCAGAAAGTTATTTTTACAAACTGGCGTTGGCCTTTCAAACTTAAATATGAGTTTAAAGTCTTCAAACGGAAGTTCAAATACGGTTACAACAGACTTTTCATATCAAATGATAAACTTACCTATACAACTTGGATATAAGATAGTTGAAAGCGGTTTAGGAAAGGCTAATTTGAGGCTAATGGCTGGAATTCAACCTACCTTTGGAGGACAATCTAATAGTGGTGGCGCTCTATATATGAAAGAAGATTTTTGGAGTACTCTCTTTATTGGAAAGTTTGGAATTGGTGCTGACCTCGCTTTTATTACAATTGATTTAAACATAAATACTACATTCGATGAATTTATGAAATCAACTCAATCGAAAATGAGTTATGCTTCTTTTAATCTTGGATTTAAACTATAAATTATTCTTCGATAACATCAATCAAAAATCGAAAACCAACCCAAGAACTTGGGCCGTAATAGTTTTGCCGACTATAATTGGTGCATTTTGAAGCTTCGTCTTTCCAGCTTCCACCTAAAGCAATTCCGTTAACAGCTATCATTTCTGCAACATTTCCATTCATGTTTCGAGTTTGATTCATTGCAACCTCTTTTTCGAAAATTGAAACCGTTTTAGCAACCTTTTTACTTTTGGAGGATACAAAATCTAAAGAATGCATATATTTTGGATTAGCAATATTTCCAAAAGCATAAATTAAGTTTTCCATATCACAGCTTTGCTGCCATTCTTCTTTTGTTGGCAGTCTTAATTCAACTTTTTTGAATTTTAATGGATTATAATTTACCGCTTGTTCATAGTTATATTTTGAAGTTAGCCATTCGCAATACTTTTTAGCTTGAATCCACGACACGCCTACTACAGGATGGTTTTCATACTTTTTACCATAAAAATATTCACCTGCAGAAGTTAATTCCCATTCTTTGGATATTGCGGCAGTATCAGGAGTCATTTTATCAAACAAAGTTGCGGATGAATCTTGCAAAATAACCTCTAAAAAATACTTCCAATCGCCCGTAGTTACTTCATTTTTGGCTAAATACTTATAGTAACTTAATGCTATAGTGTTTTCTGGAATTGCCCGCGTATCGATTTGAGCAAATAATTGAAAAGAAAATAGGAAAAAACAGATTAAAAGTGATTGAAATACTTTTCTTTTGCGAATCATAATGCAAATGTATGTTTAAAATTATACGATTAATTAGTGTTTCGATGTTTTTTGTGGTCCTATTTCTAAGCAGTTGTAAGCCTACAAAACGATTGCCAAACATTGAAAAAGATAGACTAAAACACCAAAAAACACTCATAAATGTAAACGATTGGTCAAAATACGGTGATAAATTGATGCAGTTGGTTGAAATTGACCACCAAAGCAATACGGCTATATTCCCTGCCGGCAACGGAGATATTGTTTGGGAAGTTCTTAAAAAAGGAAGCTTGGTATATGCTTTTTCATTAGATAAACCTGAGTTGAATAGATTGACTCTACGTTTTCCTCCAAAAATGTATCCTGCATGCACACTACTAATAACTGAAACATCATTTCTAAAATTGCCTGAAGATAGGCCTACTCATGCTATTCTAAATTTATCGAAAATGGAATTAGATGAAATTGGCATTATTCAATCTCTTCATTATCAACTGATGCAGCATGGCAAATTAATTTTGGCCAACGAAATTAAATCAAATGAAAGAACTTCAAAATTGAAGGCTTTTTATAAACAAGTTGAAGACAACGGATATCATTTAGTAAACAGCTCGAAATTTGGTGAAATAGAAATTCAAGTTTATGAAGCACAAAACCGTTAAAGTGGCAAATAAGACACCACTTTTTCTTTAAAATGCTCGAAATTGAAAAATGAAATTATTTCATCCGTAATCGGCTTAATTTTAGCTTCCCTAATTTCAGTACGTAAATCTCCGCCTTTTAGACACAACAGTCCGTTTGGAATTGCATTAAATTCTTTTTCTGAATACTTGTTTCGAGTCCAATAAACCAAATCAGAATAGCTAGCCACTGCTCGTGTAACAATGAATTCGAATTTTCCAGGAATCTGTTCTGCCCTACTGTGAATTCCTTTTACATTTTTTAGATCAAGCGCTTCAGCTACAGCGTTTACCACTGTTATTTTTTTTCCGATTGAATCAACCAAAACAAATTCACACTCAGGAAACATAATAGCTAAAGGAATTCCTGGAAACCCGCCTCCTGTTCCTAAATCTAAAATTCTAGTTTTGGGTTTAAATGAAATTACTTTAGCAATAGATAGGCTATGCAACACGTGATGGATGTAAAAGTTATCCATATCTTTTCGAGAAATAACGTTGATCTTGCTATTCCAATCTTCATATAAGGGCCCTAATTTTTCGAATTGACTTTTTTGTAAATCTGTCAATTTAAAATAATCAGAAAGAATTGCTGCAGTGAATTTCATCGCCAATAATAGTTTTTAGAAAAGTACCCTTTAACAGTTTGAATAGGCTGAACAATTAAAAACATGATTTCAAGTACCGGTAAAAGCCAAATCATATCGCTTTTATCCAATCGAACCATTGCTTTAATCAACATAATCCAACGCACTAATAATGTAATAGTTGTAATACCTAAAACAACAAACCATAAATCCTCTAAAGGCTTTTGAAACCAAAACGAAGGAAGTACAAGCATTAAAAAGAAAATAAAGCTAATGCTGTTTAAACCTAAAAGGAATTTGTGTTTAGACTTGTAAAACTTAAACGTACTGTAATGTCTTTTTTTCTGCCTAAACCACTGACCCCATGTGGTTGATGGATTTGAAATTGTAAAACTTTGAGGCTCTAAGCAAATGTTTGTATTTTCATTACTTGCAGCTTGATTTATAAACAAATCATCATCGCCACTAGGATGCATTATATGATTCGAAAAACCTTTATGATAAAAAAACAATTGTTTTCTATAGGCTAAATTCCTGCCAACACCCATATATGCAGAATTGCGGACAGCAAACCCTAAGTAATTTAGAGCTGTTAATAGCGTATCGTACCGAATCATATAGTTTAAGAAACCCTTTTCTTTTTTATACAACCCAACACCCAAAACAACTTCAGCTTTTGACGAAAACCTAGCTTGCATATTCGATATCCAGCTTAGAGAGGCTGGTTCACAATCGGCATCCATAAAAAGCAATAAGTCGTAGCTGGCCGCTTTAATTCCAAGCGTAAGTGCAAACTTTTTTCCAGTAGGCCACTTATCTTGTTCTTCAATTTTAACAGTTTTTAAATTCGAATATATTTCTTTAAAATCTCGAAGTATTAAATCTGTATCATCGCAAGAACAGTCATTTACAACTATTACCTCATATTGTTGATGGTCTTGTTGCATTAATAAAGGAATTAATGTTTTAAGATTTTCCTCTTCGTTTCGTGCTGCAATTACAACAGATACGGGCTTAACTCTAAAGTCTCTTCGCTTTTCTCCTTCGTTATAAAATGCCATACCTGACCAATAGTAAACCACGTAAACTATCTGTATAAGCGCAAAAAACGCCAACGCTACTAAAAAATATAACCCCAATCCTACAGGCATAATGCTTAATGCTTAGTTTTGCAAACTTATTTAAGGCTGCAAAGGTAATTGTTAGCTTTTTTAGGTTATCCCTAATTTTTACACATTTATGAAGTTTGAGCTAGAACATGTTGATCCGTTGAGTAAAGCAAGAGTTGGAAAATTACATACTGATCATGGAATCATTGAAACTCCCATCTTTATGCCTGTTGGAACTGCTGGTACGGTTAAAGCTGTACATCAACATGAGCTAACAAATAATATTAAAGCGCAAATTATATTAGGAAACACCTACCATTTGTATTTACGACCTGGAATGGATGTAATGCAAAAAGCGGGTGGATTACATAAGTTTATGAATTGGAAACATCCAATTTTAACAGATAGCGGAGGTTACCAAGTGTTTTCTTTAGCCAACAGAAGAAAAATTAAGGAAGAAGGAGTTACATTTTCATCCCATATTGACGGTTCGAAACATTTATTTTCTCCAGAAAAAGTGATGCAAATCCAACGAACCATTGGAGCTGATATTATAATGGCTTTTGACGAATGCCCTCCTTACCCCTGCTCCCACGATTACGCTCGGGATTCGATGCACTTAACTCATCGTTGGTTAGATCGTTGTGTGAAATGGCTTGCTGAAAATCCATCGTATTATAAGCATTCACAAAGTCTGTTTCCAATCGTTCAAGGCGGAACTTTTAAAGATTTGCGAATTGCATCTGCTGAATATATTTCATCTAAAAGTGCAAACGGAAATGCAATTGGTGGACTAAGTGTGGGCGAACCCGCAGAAAAGATGTACGAAACCACTGAATTGGTTTGTGATATTTTACCCAAAGATAAACCACGCTATTTAATGGGTGTGGGTACTCCTGCAAACATTTTAGAGTGCATTGCACTAGGTATAGATATGTTTGATTGTGTGATGCCTACCAGAAATGCCAGAAACGGTATGTTGTTTACTAAAAATGGTATTATTAATATCCGAAACGAAAAATGGAAGACTGATTTTTCGCCCATTGATGAAACTAGCGATATGGATACTAACCTAGGTTATACAAAAGCCTACTTAGCACATTTAACACGTAGTGGCGAAATGCTTGCTGCTCAAATTGCTACATTAAATAACCTACATTTTTATCTGTGGTTGGTAAAAGAAGCAAGAAAGAAAATATTAGAAGGAACTTTCATTCCATGGAAAAATGAAATGGTAATTAAGTTAATGACCAAACTCTAAAAAAAATGCCTCAATAATGAGGCATTTTTTTTAGAAAAAGTTACTTAAATCCAACCCAGGAATATTTGGTATTAAACCATCGGTTGATTTTTTCATTTCCTCTTTATTTAATCGATGTGCATTTTGCAAAGCTGCATTTACCGCATTTATTAATAAATCTTCAATCATTTCCTTGTTTTCTGGAGTTAATAAAGACGCATCAATTTCGATATTTTTAATAGTTTTTGTTCCAGTAGAAACCACCTTGATTTTATCATCAGAAGAACTACCCATTACTTCGGTACGTCCCATTCTTTCTTTGGTTTCTTCAGCAGCTCCTTTAAGCTTTTGGAGCTTGTCCATCATTCCAAAAAGATCAAACATATTTATAAGATTAATTGAATGCCAAATTTAATAGATAATGCTTCCAAATCTTGATAAACTTTTTCATTTAATGGAATTCCATTTACTCTTCTATCCATTGCACAGTGCTCTTCTGGTTCGCCATGAATTATAACTTGATTTGTTTCAGATATTAATTCGGCATTTTTAAAAGCATCAACCCAAATAGAAATTGCAGTATAGTAATCCTCTTTTGGTCGAAATGCATCAATTCTAAAAGCACCAAGCATATGACCTAAACCTTCTCCAGGCTGATTTTCTAATACAGGTAAAAATGAAACGAATGGCGGGACCCAAGGCCCAAAACTTGCACCTGTTAAAACTCCACATAGCAAGTCAACCATTGCTCCCATTCCATAACCCTTATGGCTTCCAGTTTCGAAATCGCTTCCCAAAGGCAATAATGCTCCGCCCGATTTCAAATCGCTTGGATTCGTAGTTTTTTGTCCCACTTTATTTAAAAGCCATCCTTCTGGAATGCTTTTCCCTTCTCTTTCAGCAATTTCTAATTTACCATTGGCAGCTGCAGAAGTTGCCATATCAATAACTATGGGACTCCCATTTTTTACTGGGAAAACCATGCAAATTGGGTTTGTACCCAACATTCGCTTTTTACTGTATGTTGGAACAACTAAAGGCGAAGCATTCGTTAATGCAAATCCAATCATATCGTGTGGTAATGCCTTCATGGCGTGATAGGCAGCTATTCCAAAATGATTCGAATTTTTAACGCCCACAAACCCAATTCCAGTTTTCTGTGCCTTTTGGATAGCTAAATCCATGGCATAGGGAGCTGAAACTAAGCCTAATGCTTTATCAGCATTAACGGTTGCAGCAGCCAATGCTTCAGATTCTATTGCAAAATTTGGCGATAAGTTAATTCTTCCTGCTTCAGCCAAACGGATATATCCTGATAATCGTGATACCCCATGAGAATCAATTCCACGTAAATCTGCAGTTACCAAAACATCTGCAGCAAGTTCGGCATGTTCTAAAGAACATCCTAAAGCCAAAAAAACTTCTTTTGTAAACGCTCTTAAACTATCTTCTCTAATTGTCATTTTGATATGTTTTTGCAATCGCATTAGCGGCTATCCAAGAGGTTGTCCAAGCAGCCTGAAAATTAAATCCCCCTGTAACACCATCAATATCTAACAATTCGCCTGCAAAATAAACACCCTTTACAAATTTACTTTCAAGGGTTTGATGATTAATTTCATTCAAAGGAATTCCTCCACAAGTAACAAATTCCTCTTTAAAGGTTGATTTGCCGTTTACTTCAAATTCTAAAGCAAAAATATGTTGGGTTAAAGCCTTAATATGTTTAGAACTTAATTGATTCCAAGGCGCCTCTTTAATTTTAGATCGATACAAAAGATATTCCCAAAATCGGGTAGGAATATCAAATAACGGAGTGTTTTTTACTAATTTTTTTGGGTTGATTAAAACCGTTTCTTTTATAAACTCTTCAACCTCTACCTCTTTCAACGTTGATGTCAGATTTATAAAAATCGAGAAAATATAGGCTTTATTATACAATTCTCGAGCACCCCAAGCAGACAATTTCAACACCGCTGGGCCGCTTAAGCCCCAATGGGTTATAAGCAGAGGTCCAGATTCTTTCAATTTCAGACCACCAACTCTGATGCTAACTTCATTCATTGAAACACCCGAAAGTTTTACCAACTCATCATCTTTGATATTAAAAGTAAATAGAGAAGGAACTGGAACTTCGCAATGATGTCCTAAATTTTCGTAAATAGCTAAACCTTTTTTGGATGGAGTTCCTCCGGATGCAATTAACACATTGTGGGTATCAAAAAAACCTTTAGAGGTTTGGATACCTACCATGCTATTTTCTTTATTTTTTTGAATGCTTTGTAATTTGCATTCGAAAATAAATTCAATTCCTAATCGATTGGATTCATTCAGCAGACAATCAATGATGGTTTGACTTGTGTTTGATTTGGGAAACATCCTTCCATCCGATTCAGCTTTTAGTTCAACTCGATAATTTTTAAACCAATCTACAATATCTTTTGAAGAGAACTCAGTAAATAGCTTTTTCAATAATTTTTCACCACGAGGATATTTAGAGGCAAATTTTCCGATATGAAACAAATTATGGGTTACGTTACATCGTCCTCCACCAGAAACTCGAACCTTTGAAAGCAACTTGTTTGACTGCTCTAAAACAATAACTCTAACAGCTGGTAATTGTTTTTTTAATTGAATTGCGCCAAAAATGCCTGCAGCTCCGCCTCCAACAACATAAATTGGATGTGGATTAATCATTTCCAACTTTAATTACTTCCCAAGTTTTATCAGCATTTAAAATTACAGATGCAACAAACTTTTCAAAAGGAATTCCTGATCTACCCCACTCTTGAGGACCAACTAAACTTAAAATCCTATTTTCATTTTTTTCATACAAGTGATACGTATTGCCTATTACAGGTACAAAATTGATATCAGCCATGTATATTTCAGCAGAAACTTTAACCCTTTCTTCAATTTCTTTTACTTGCAACATTATTAAATCTGCCTGTCTTTTAAGCATTGCAATTTGCTGATTAGCCTGTTTTTCAACGGTTTCTAAAGCAACAGTTTTGATTTGTTGTTTATTGTAAGGTCTAATTATTGCCGATGCAACATGAAGTGGTACTGGCGAAAGCGAAGGCTTGCCAGTATAATAATTATTTGTATCTTCGGTAATGTTTTCGTTATTCATGTAAAATGCAAAGTTATCACTTACATCAATTTTAACAATTTAAAAAAATATAGTGCTTTTTTTATAAGTTTGCAACTTATTTTGCGTTAACTAAGTTTTAATACTAGTCGTAAATAAATCCCTAACCCTAATTAATGAGGCAGCTAAAAATTACCAAGTCGATTACCAACCGCGAAAGCCAATCGCTAGAAAAGTATTTGCAAGAAATTGGAAAAGTAGACCTGATTACACCCGAAGAAGAAGTAATCTTAGCCAAGAGGATCCGCGAAGGAGACCAACGTGCTTTAGAAAAGCTTACAAAAGCCAATCTTCGATTTGTAGTTTCGGTTGCTAAACAATATCAGAATCAAGGACTTACTCTTAGTGATTTGATTAATGAAGGTAATCTTGGGCTTATTAAAGCAGCTAAAAGATTTGATGAAACTCGTGGATTTAAATTTATCTCATACGCTGTATGGTGGATTCGCCAATCAATTTTACAAGCACTAGCAGAGCATTCGCGTATTGTACGTTTGCCATTAAACCGTGTAGGTTCGCTTAATAAAATTAGTAAAGCATTTTCATCGTTAGAGCAGGAATACGAACGCGACCCGTCTGTAGAAGAGTTAGCTACATTGTTAGATGTATCTATTGATGAAGTGGAAAGTACAATGAACATCTCTGGAAGACATGTTTCAATGGACGCTCCCTTTGTTCAAGGTGAAGAGAACACCCTCTTGGATGTAATCGTGAATGAAGATGCGCCTAAAGCAGATTCTGGATTAATGCATGAATCACTTTCTAATGAAATCGAACGTAGCTTAGCTACATTAACCGATAGACAACGTGAAGTAGTTAAACTTTATTTCGGCATTGGTTTAGATCATGGTATGTCTTTAGAAGATATTGGAGAGAAATTTGATTTAACCCGTGAAAGAGTTCGTCAGATTAAAGACAAGGCCTTGAAAAGGTTACGTCACACATCTAGAAGTAAAATGTTAAAAACCTATTTAGGTTAAACAAAAAAGCCTCAAATTATTGAGGGCACTGAAAAAGTGGCTGTTTATGAAAAGAGGTTGTTTTCGAATTGAAAACAACCTCTTTTTCTTTAAAGTATTCGGGTCCGCGGTGCATCACCACTTCCATACAGGCGATTCTCAGAGCCTTTGTTTTACTTAAAG
>CAMTUB010000034.1:0-31157 GCA_947084835.1 uncultured Bacteroidota bacterium
CGAAAACAGATTTGCTAGAAAAATAATTACTTTTACTCATCGTTTTTTGTCTTTTGCAAAACCAAATTACGATTTAAATTGAGAAGCCATTTTTATGGCTTCTTTTTCTTTTTTATTTACTTTTACCGGACAACAATGATTAGCAATGAAGCATAAAATTTTATTTGTTTTTTCAATAATATTTCTATTCGTACATTCAGTCGCTGTAGCATGGCAAGTTCCCACACTTTCTTCGCCTAGTTCTGGTTCTAATGTGTGGACTGGTGTAACATTAGATTGGAATTCAGTACCAAACTCTCAGTTTTATCAATTACAAGTCGATACAACTTTGTTTTTTGTGTCACCTAATGTATTAACCGTTAGTAAAGTGTATATCAATTCAAACAGTAGCAATTCGGATACACAACACTATTTAGAAGACCTTTACTTTGGAAAAACATATTACTGGAGAGTTAGGGCATATGTAACTAACGACACCTCAAGTTGGAGCGCACCAAGGACATTTATTACCAACAATTATGTAACGCTTTCATCGCCTTCAAGCGGTTCGAATACATGGACAGGTTTAACCTTAGACTGGGATTCACATACGGGCGTAGATTTTTACGATATTCAGGTCGATACTAATTTATTTTTCAATTCTGGATATTTAAAATCGAGTACTAAAATCTATATCAACAGCAGCAGCGGAAATTCGGATACGCAGCATTATCTCGAAGATTTGATGTTTGGCAAAGTGCATTATTGGCGTGTTCGCGCTAGAAATGCGGTGGATACATCAGAATGGTCAACAGTCAGAGCATTTACAACCAACGATTATGTAACGCTTTCATCGCCTTCTAGCGGACAAACTAATGTAAATGTTTCGGGTACAACTTTGGACTGGAATTCGCACACAGGAGTCAAATTGTATCAATTAGAAATTGATACAATTAATTTGTTTTCATCTCCTTATTTAAAGAAAACAGACAAAGTATACATCAATAGTAGTAGTGGAAATTCTGATACTCAGTATATTACAGGAGCTTTGATAACGAATAAGATATTTTATTGGAGAGTTAGAGCAATTAATAATTCAGATACATCAGCTTGGACAACTTGGGTTTTTTCAACAGGAACTTGTTCTCCTCCAATGCAGCCTTTAGTTATTAATGGACAGAGCAATGTTTGTGCTGGAAGTGTTCAAAATTACAATATTGCACCTGTATCTGGGGCAACAAGCTACGTTTGGGACTTGCCACTAGGTTGGTCTGGCACTTCAAATTCTTCTTCAATACTTACTACAATTGGGGCAAATAACGGTGTTATCACTGTAATAGCAGTTAACAGTTGTGGGAGTTCTATTATTCAGAAATTAGGTGTAAATATTTCAGGCAGTCTACCATTGCAACCTGTTTCAATTTTTGGTCCTTCGTCAACTTGCAAAGTATCCAGTTATACTTATAGCATTTCGCCTGTATTAAGTGCAATATCCTATGAATGGACTTTACCTTCAGGTTGGATTGGTTCATCAACAAAAGATAGTATATCAGTAATAACAGGTTTCTCAGGCGGAAATATATCAGTAAAATCTAAGAATGGCTGTGGTACATCATTTGCCCAAGTTTTACCAGTAACAACCACAACAATTAACAATGTGGTAAATCAAAGCGGTTTTACGTTAACAGCTTCAGCACTAGGAGTTTCCTATCAATGGTTTAATTGTGATAATAATCAACTGATTGTTGGGGCTGATAGTCAGCGCTTTACGCCCACTTTTAATGGAAGATATGGTGTTGTATTGAAACAAAATGGGTGTGTTGACACATCAATCTGTAAAACAATTACAGGTGTTTCAATAGTAAATGTTAATAATTTTAGGGAGTTTATACTTTACCCAAATCCAACAAAGGGAACTTTATATTTAAATTCTGAATTGTTGTTAATTGAAAATCTTAAGGTTAGTATTTTCTCTATTTTAGGAGAAAAAATTAATAGCTTTTATTTAAATGAAAATACAGGAAATGAAATTGATGTTTCAAATTTGTCTTCTGGACTTTATATTGTAACATTAAAGTCGAATTTAAATAGCTATTACGTTAAACTAATTAAAGAATAATACTACATATATATGTATAACGAGAAATTAGAATTATTAAATAATATTAGAGAATACCAATTAAATCGCATTTCAGTGAGTGAAAAAGCAATTTCTGAGGCAATAGAATCGAGAGATAACGAATCTAAAAGCAGCATGGGTGATAAATATGAAACTGGAAGAGCGATGATTCAAATTGAGATAGATAATCAGCAAAAACAATTAAATAACATAAAAGAATTGTTGAGCGAATTAGATAAAATTGATGCTACTAAAACAAATACTAAAGTTAATTTTGGGAGTCTGATTACTACAAACTTTGGAAAGTTTTTTATTTCAATTGGACATGGGAAATATGAATTTAATAGTGAGCTTTATTATGTTATATCACTAAAATCACCAATCGGGCAGGCTTTTTTAAATAAGAAAGTAGGGGACGATGTAAAGTTTATAAATATCAAATATCAAATTGATAAAATTGAGTAAGAGAGCTGCTAATTATACACATGACAAATAACGATATTTTAAGAAGTATTAGATATACTTTTGATTTTAGTGATGACAAAATGATTTCACTATTTGCAAATGCTGGGTTAGAAGTTTCTCGAGCTGAAGTTTGTGATTGGCTAAAAAGAGAAGACGATCCAGAAGTTGTAAATATTCAGGACCGCCATTTATCTGTTTTTTTAAACGGTTTTATAATTGATAGAAGAGGTAAGAAAGACGTTGAGACACCTTTGGCTGAAAAAAAATTAAATAACAATATTATTTTTAGAAAATTAAAAATTGCCCTCAATTATAAAGATGAAGACATACTCAATGTCTTATCAAAAGTAAATTTTAATTTAGGAAAACACGAATTGAGTGCTTTTTTTAGAAACCCGACACAAAATCAATACCGTGAATGTAAAGATCAAGTTTTGCGTAATTTTTTAAAAGGGTTACAAGTTGTATTTAAAAACAACCCTGATTCATAAAAAGTTATTCTAAGTTTGTTTTAAAATTAGTAAAATGACCTTAATATATAAAAATTGCCAAAGTTGTGGAATGCCTTTGAATAAAGACGAAAAAGGGGGAGGGACAAACTCTGATGGCACAAAAAGCGCCATGTATTGCTCTAAATGCTATCAGAATGGGAGTTTTAATAAACCCGAAATTGACACTTCAGACAAAATGAAGTCTTTTGTAAAAGGAAAGCTAAAATCAATGGGATTTCCTGGATTTATTGCAAGCCTCTTCACCATGGGAATACCCAGGTTAGAGAGATGGAAAAATAACTAATTAAACTTTTTAGCCTCGCATTTGTGAGGCTTTTTTTATATTAATTACAGAGTTTCAAAAGTGCATTATGAAAAGGTTTATTAGAGCATTTAATCCATTAAGTATTTTTTTATTGTTTTCTTTTTTTGCATGGTCTTCTCTAGCTAATTGTAAGGAAACTTTAGGGAATTTGGAAAGTTTGGTAAAGAATACAGATTTAATTATAAGTGGAAAAATTATTGAAATTAAAGGCCCATTTATTCTTGATTTAGGAACCGAATCGTATCATGTTACTATTGATGTTGACAAGGTTATAAAGCAAAACTATTTTATTCAAAATCCTAAAATTCAAATCACCTGGGTCGTTTCTAATTTGAGGTGTATAGATTAAATTAAAAAAAAACTGCATAAATAAATATGCAAAGCAGAAGAACATTTTTTTCATTAATAAAGAACATCTAATAGATGGAGGAAAATTTTCAGAAAGTCAAATATTACTATTTACTGATTCAACAAGCGTATTTGTGAATCAAATCTGTAGTTCTCAAAAAATTAAAATCAATCATTATTCATTAGATAAAAATTGTGATAACAAATGTAAATTTTGTAAGAATATTAGGAAAGAAAATTGGAAAAGAGTAAAAAGGTATATTAAAAGAAATACGAATAATATAAAGTCGCTTGATTTAATAGAGCATAAACAAGTTAAATGGGTCTTGCCCGATAGGCAAATACTTGCAAGTTTACCCTCATACAGCACTACCAGAATAATGTTTATTACCAAATCAGGAGAAATAGAAGGTTATATCGGCTATAGAATTGGGTATTATAAAGCTTATGCAACTTGGATACCCTATACGTTAAATAAACTTTGGGGGATACAAGCATACAAATATTTTAGAATAGAAAATACGGATAAAAATTATTTTAAATCATTCAAAATAAATACGAATCACAGTATTGAATATTTAAAATATGAAAAATTTAAAATTGATAATATAATTTCAGATACAACATCTACTAATTTAAAATTTAATTTACCCTTGGAGTATATATTACTATCCTCGGCCTTTGAAGGTGAATTTAATTTATACAACGATTATAAATACTCGGATAAATACCTTAAAATATCAAAAGGGTATATTGACGAATTAGTGCTTGAGAAGAAAGTATATCATTTATGTTTATTTTCAGCTCATCAAAATTTACAAATTGCCAAATATGCTTTAGCTTCATTAAAAGAATTGCATGATTTCAGGTCAATTCCCTTTTTAATTCAATTAGTAGAATATTTCCCAAAAAATACTATTTATTCAAATGAATTCGAGCAATTTAAAATTGAATTAATTACAACAATTAATGTAATTACAAATTGCATTGTTTTGCCAAACTTAAATCAAAAGAATACGGATTTATTAATAAATTATATTCCAATATGGAAGTCTAAATTTTATTTATAAATAGAGATGAAACATAATTTAAAAAAAATCCCCATGCGTAGTTAAACTGCATGGGGACAAATATAATAATTTTACTAAAAAATAAAATCAATTAAGATTTAGTATCTTTTCTTTCTATCAGATGAACCTGAGCCAGAACTAGAGCCAGAACCATAGCGTGAGCCTGATCCAGAGCTTGATCCAGAACCAGATCCTGATCTAGAACCGCCTGAGCGATCTCTATCACCACCTGAGAATCTAGAACCGCCAGAACCACCACGGTCTCCACCACCGCCATACGAGCGATCTCTATCTCCACCACGGAAACGGCTTTCGCCACCGCCAGACCTAGAGCCTTCACCACGAGTATAGCTTCTACGTTCACCTCCACCGCTTCTTTCTCTTCCACCTTTACCAGCACCGCCAGCTTTTTCTACATTCATTACTCGAGCATCAAGCATTTTCCCGTTCATAGATGCTTCTACAGTTGGGTATAATTCTGCTTTAATTTCAAAAAATGAATAAGTATCTAAAACATCAACGCGGTTGATTTCATTTTGGTCGATAGATGTTAATTCGCTAATTAAATCAATTAATGAGCGTTTCGATAAGCCATCTTTAACACCACAGTTAAAGAATATACGTTGTGATCCATCTGCACCAGGTTCGTTTCTTGTACGTTCGCGGTTAAGATCTCTCGCATTTTTGTAATACTCCATAATACGATTGAATTCTAATGCAGCGATTCTACGAATCAACTCATCTTTATCCATGTCGTGTAGTTGCTCTAATACTAAAGGTATATAGTTTTCAAAATCGCCATGTGGTTCAGGGCTGTTTTTTAACCTGTCAATCAAGTGAAGAAATTGGTTTTCACAAATTTCTTTACCTGTAGGAAGCAAAACACGCTCAATTGTTTTACCAATGAACTTTTCAATGCTTCTTAATTTGCCTTTTTCTTTTTCGTGCAAAATGCTGATACAAATACCAGATCTTCCAGCCCTTCCTGTTCTACCACTACGGTGAGTATAGATTTCAGGATCTTCAGGTAAACCGTAATTGATTACGTGAGTTAATGCTTCAACATCAATACCACGAGCCGCAACGTCAGTTGCAATCAATAATTGCAATGATTTTTCACGGAAACGCTGCATAACCTTGTCGCGTTGTTGTTGCGATAAGTCACCATGCAATGCTTCGATGTCATAATTCTCACGAATTAATTTTTCGGTAATGTCTTGAGCTTCAGCTTTGGTACGCGTAAAAATGATAGCATACATTGTTGGATTTGTATCAACAATACGTTTTAAAGCTTCATATTTTTCGTCTGCTCTAACAATAGCGTAACCATGAGTTACGTTTTCAGCTGAAACATTTCTTTTTCCTGCTGAAATTTCAAGAGGAGACTTCATGAATTTGTTTACTAATCCACGAATAGCATCAGGCATAGTAGCCGAGAATAACCAAGTACGTCTGCTTGCAGGAGTGTAAGATAAAATGTTTTCCATGTCTTCTCTGAAGCCCATGTTAAGCATTTCATCCGCCTCATCTAAAACAACGGTAGTAACTTGATCTAGTTTAGCATATCCACGATCAATTAAGTCCATTAAACGACCAGGAGTTGCAATAATAACGTGTACGCCACGCTTAAGAGCGTCCATTTGTGGACGAATACCAATACCACCGTAAACTACTGCTTGGCGGTAGTTTGGAAGATATTTTGAAAAAGCCTCAAAATCATTCGCAATTTGAATACATAATTCGCGCGTTGGACTAACAACTAAAATTTGAGGGAATTTTGTTTCAGAAAGGTTAAGATGATGTAATAGAGGTAAGCCAAAAGCGGCCGTCTTGCCGGTTCCAGTTTGAGCTAACGCCAACATATCAGACGGATTTTCAACTAGTTTTGGAATAACTAATTGTTGAATCGGAGTTGGAGTTGTAAAGCCTAAATCGGTAACTGCGGAAAGCAAATGTGGGTGTAAACCCGTTTCGGAAAATAACATGTAATGTAATTAGTAAAAAAATTATTTGAATTTTTTTGTGATGCAAAATAAGTGATTTTCTTGCACTTATCCTAATTTTAGTTTAAATTATACAGGAATTAACTTATATCTTTGCGCCCGCAAATTGAAATATGCAGTTAATCAGAAACCTTGCTATAATAGCGCACGTTGACCACGGTAAAACTACCTTGGTTGATAAAATTCTTCACTATTGCCAGTTGTTCAGAGAGAACGAACAAACAGGCGATTTAATATTAGACAACAACGATTTAGAAAGAGAAAGAGGTATTACCATTTTTTCTAAGAATGTTTCTGTTCTTTACAAAGGCGTAAAAATCAACATTATTGACACTCCTGGTCACGCAGATTTTGGCGGTGAAGTGGAGCGAGTTTTGAAAATGGCCGATGGTGTTTTACTATTAGTAGATGCATTTGAAGGTCCAATGCCTCAAACCCGTTTTGTATTACAAAAAGCGTTAGAACTTGGTCTAAAGCCAGTAGTAGTTATTAATAAAGTTGATAAAGAAAACTGTCGTCCTGACGAAGTACACGATTCAGTATTTGATTTATTCTTTAATTTAGATGCTACTGAAGAGCAACTAGAGTTTCCTACGATTTACGGTTCATCAAAGCATGGCTGGATGAGCAAGGATTGGAAAGAAAAAACAGATGATATATCAGCAGTATTAGATGCAATTTTAGAATTTGTTCCTGCACCTATTGCAACAGAAGGAACGGTTCAAATGCAAATTACATCGTTGGATTATAGCAATTTTACAGGTCGTATTGCAATTGGTAGAGTACATAGAGGCACCATAACAGAAGGTATGAACGTTACTTTAGTGCGTTTAGACGGGACAAAAGCTAAATCTAAAATCAAAGAACTTTATATTTTTGAAGGTTTAGGTAGAAAGAAAGTTACTGAAGTTATAGCTGGCGACATTTGTGCAATTGCAGGTCTTGAGAATTTCCAAATTGGAGATACGGTTGCTGATTGGGAAAACCCTGAAGCATTGCCTGCTATCAAAATTGACGAACCAACAATGAACATGTTGTTCACGATTAACAACTCACCATTTTTTGGAAAAGATGGCAAGTTTGTAACATCGAGGCATATTCGCGATCGTTTAATGAAAGAAACAGAAAAAAATCTTGCACTTCGTGTTCAAGACACTGAGTCTGCCGATTCTTTCTTGGTATTTGGACGTGGTGTACTTCACTTAAGTGTACTTATTGAAACCATGCGTAGAGAGGGTTACGAACTTCAAGTAGGACAACCTCGCGTTATTATTAAAGAAATCGATGGCCAGAAAAACGAGCCAATTGAAGTTTTAGTGGTTGATGTACCAGAAGCATTCAGTGGAAAAGTTATCGAGTATGTAACTCAACGTAAAGGCGAGCTGTTGATTATGGAGCCAAAAGGCGATATGCAGCATCTTGAGTTTAATATCCCTTCACGTGGCTTAATAGGCTTACGCAGTAACTTATTAACTGCAACACAAGGTGAGGCTATTATGGCGCACCGTTTCTTAGGTTACGAGCCTTGGAAAGGTCCTATTGCTGGACGTGTTAACGGTTCATTGGTTTCAATGGAACTGGGTACAACAACAGCTTATTCTATTGATAAATTACAAGATAGAGGTATATTTTTTGTAGATCCAAACGAAGAAGTATACGAAGGACAAGTGTTGGGCGAACATTCTAGACCCGATGATTTAGTTGTTAACTTGGTTAGAGCTAAGCAATTAACGAACATGCGTGCGTCAGGAAAAGACGATAGCGCTAGAATTGCTCCGAAAAGACAGTTCTCGTTAGAAGAAGCATTAGAATATATACAAGCGGATGAGTATTTAGAGGTAACTCCAAAAATTATGCGTTTGCGTAAAATTTTCTTGAAGGAATCAGATCGTAAAAGAAACCCAAGAACCTAAGTTGAACAAGACTGTTAAATATACATTTATAAGTCAGGAGTGGGCTTTGCCTGTTTGGTTGTTAATGTTAATAGCTGGACTTTTAGGCATGACCAATTTCTTGGTTTTTAAATTCATGGGGCAAGAGTCTGCCGAGAAATATTCCTCAATTTTATTAGGAGTAATGATTGGTGCACTTACGGTTTTCTATAAGAAAATTTACCAATGTCCGGTTGAAGTAAATGTTTTTAAAGACAGTTTAGTTGTAACTACGCAGAAATTGGTGGGCAAAAAAGAATTGAGTTATTCCTTTACTGAAATATCAGAATGTGGTGTTGGTTTTATGGCAGGGGCAAAGTTTATTTTTTCTATACCTGATAAGCATTGGGCTTATTTTAAGGTTGGCAAAAAAAGCATTTACCTTTTTAATATAACCGATGCTCAACAACCTCAATCTTTAGTGAATCAAATTCGAAAATCAAATCCAAACGTTGTTTTTGTTAAAGATATTCTCAAACAAAAATAAAAAGTAACCGGATAATACGATTGTAGTGTTTTCTTTGTTAGAGTAATTTAAACATGAATCAATCTAATACATATTTAAAACCTCAATACCTTTTTATATGGGTATTGGGGTTTTATTTTTTTAATACATTTTCAGTAAATGCTCAAGTTTCGGGAGGTAAAAGCACGTATGCTTTTCTAAATTTGGTACCTTCAGCTAGAGTTTCGGCACTCGGAGGAATTGTAATCGCAAATCCCGCATCCGATATTTCATTCGCGTTTAATAATCCTGCCACTTTAAATTCAATAACCAATAAACAAATTGGATTTAGTTACGCTAATTATATAGGCGATATTAACTACGGACAAACTGCTTTTGGTTTCAGCTTACCGAAGAATATAAACGGGTTTGCTGGAGTGCAATTTATACAATATGGTAAATTTGATTTAACAGATCCCTCGGGAAATATTAATGGACAATTTACTGCGAGCGAATACGCATTTAAAATTGGTGCCTCAAAAGATGTTGCCAAAAAATGGCGAGTTGGTTTAACCACCAATATAGTGCAATCTGGATTGTTTTCAGTTAAGTCAACAGGTCTGCTTTTTGATGCTGGGATTCTGTTTCACGACACTACCCGACAAGTTACAGCAGCCTTAGTTATACGAAATGCTGGATTTCAACTTAGCACTTATAATGGAAATTCCGAGCCGTTACCCTATAATATTCAATTTTCTATCAATAAAAAACCAGAACATTTACCAGCAAGAATTGGGATTGTTTTTCACAATTTGCAGCAATTAAATATTAGGTATAACGATTTAGACGATGAGTATTACAAACAAAAAAACTTGTTACCAAACGGAGAAACTGCTCCTGATGACAAAACGTATGTGTTTGATAAAATATTCAGACATGTGATTTTAAATACGGAATTGTTGATATCCAAGAACTTTAATATTAGGATTGGTTATAATCATTTGCGTAAACAAGAACTAATTATTCCAACACGTTCAGGCTTATCAGGTTTTAGTTGGGGATTTGGATTAAAGGTAAGTCGTTTCAATTTTGCATACGGATCTGCAGCCTATTCATTAGCTGGTGTAAGCAATCAATTTTCAATTTTTACGAATTTAGATGAATTTAAGAAAAACCATTGATTTGATTATTGATTTTAAATTGGTGGATGTACTTTTGTGCACGTGTTAAAAGATATCATTATCGCCATTGATGGCTATTCATCGTGTGGAAAAAGTACGCTTGCAAAAGCTTTAGCTTCTAAAATTGGGTATAGTTATATTGATTCTGGCGCCATGTATCGAGCAGTTACGCTCTATTTTCTCGATAATCAAATTGATGGAAATAATTCCAAGCAAGTTTTAGAGGCTTTACAAGATATACACGTAACGTTCAGGTTTAATCCTCAAACAGGACTTTCTGAAACCTACTTAAACGATGTTAATGTGGAGAAGGAAATACGTACTATGCGTATTTCATCTGAAGTTAGCTTTGTAAGTTCTATCAAAGAAGTTAGGACTTCAATGGTAGACTTGCAACGAAAAGCTGGAATCACTAGACGAATTGTTATGGATGGACGAGATATAGGCACAAACGTTTTTCCAGAGGCTGAGCTTAAAATATTTATGCTGGCAGATCCAAAAGTTAGGGCACATAGAAGGTTTAAAGAACTTATCGAAAAAGGCACTCCAACGGATATAGAATTAGTTTTTGAAAACCTTCAATACCGCGATTATACCGATTCTCATAGAAAAGAAAATCCGCTAACACAAGCTGAAGATTCGATTATTTTAGACAACAGCGACCTAACCCAAGATCAACAATTAGAATTGGTATTAGGGTGGTATAATAAAATTGTATCCTAAAAAATACACTGTATATTTTTCAGGACACCGGTTGTATTATTTTTAATACAGTCTTATAATTGTAGAGAAATTTTTCAATAAAAGATAATAGATAACATGCTGATTTAAAGCATATTGCTGATTTTATGTGAAATCGAATTATAAAATTGCGTTTGAGTGATTCGCCATTATTGAACTTTGGCACAGAAATTGTTATAATACTATTCGTAAAGAAAATTGTTAAGACGGAATCGAGGGAACCTATATGGTTCCCTCGATTTTTTTATACCTATGAGTAGTTGTATTGAAAAACTTTTGCAAAGTTTTGCTTTAATTTAAATTCAACCTCTTCTAGATCAACTTCATGTTTTAATTCTTTGGATAACGAGGTAACTCCAGCATTTTCAATTCCGCAAGGTACAATATGCCCAAAATAGGATAAATCGGTATTGACATTAAATGCTAACCCATGCATGGTAACCCAGCGACTCGTTTTTACACCAATTGCACAAATTTTTCGTGCTAAATGAGGCTTGTTTTCATCTAACCAAACACCCGTATACCCCGGATATCTACCACCAGTTATGCCGTATTCTGCAAGGGTTAATATTACTACCTCCTCTAAATTGCGCAGATAAATATTTATATCGGTTACAAATTGTTCTAAATCGAAAATTGGATAAGCTACAATTTGGCCTGGTCCGTGATACGTAATATCACCACCTCTGTTAATTGAATAAAAGGTGGCATTTATGTTTTTTAAAAAAGTATCTGTTATTAACAGATTATCCTGATTACCTGATTTGCCTAAGGTATATACATGTGGATGCTCACAAAAAATTAATCGGTTATAGATTTCATCTTTCTGAACATCGTCTAATTCACGATTCCGAATTTTAATAGCAATACTTTCTGCAAGAAGTTTTTCTTGATAGTCCCAAGCCTTTTTATAATCAATAAGCTCTAAATTTTCGAAAATTACTTCAGGCATTAATTATTCAATGCTCCTTTTAGGTAGTTAATAACATTAACCTCTACCGGATCGATATCTTCAATTTTAGCCAATTCTAACGAAATCCAATCGCCAAGTAAAACCAAATACATTGCTCTTTCAATGTAGTTGCTTCCTTTAGATTCGATTTCAATAACCTCTTTGGCTAATTTCTCAAAAATGGGTTTACAAATATCAAAGCGTTTTTTATTCCTACCAAAGTCGTCCTCATTTCTAAAAATGATAACTGAAACATCTTCATAATCTTGAGCCCATCCAACCAATTCATTATGATTCATTTCTGGGAAAGTATTATGCCAGCAAAGCATCTTTGAATTCTCATTTATTTGTTGGCGCCAACGCACAGTTACGGGCTCATACTCTTGTGTAGAATACAAAACTGGAATCGTGCCAACAATTTTCTCTGCAATTTCAATCGATAGGTCAATAATCTCTTCTTCATGCTTTGCTAAGTGTAGCGCAACATTTGAAAAGAGCTCCATCGTATTGGCAGGAGCAATACCTTTAATCATTAATGCATACATTAATGCTGTTAAAGAAAAGCCCATACTTGCACGAGGTGGTTGACCACCAGGCATCAAAATGTGTTCTAAATTTGATTTTAAAGCCAACTCTAGAAGTTTTCCTCCAGTTGTAACTACTACAATTTCGGCACCTGTCTCTTGGGTTCTTTCGAAAATTTCTAAAGCTTCTTCCGTATTTCCAGAATACGAACAAACAATAACTAAAGAATTTTTTGATACAAATGAGGGTAATTGATAGCTTTTACAAACAATTATTGGGGTTAATGAACTTGTAGAAAGTATTTCAGAGGCAAAAGAACCTCCAATTCCTGAACCGCCTTGTCCAGCAATAACCACTGCATTGTAATTTTTATTAGTTTTAACTAACTTCGAATCAGAAAGTTGGTTAATTATGGATATAATCATATTAGGAAACTCCCTAATTAATGACTCCATATATTCGGTTTGATCCATTATCAAAAATTATTCAACAAAAATAGGATTCATAATGAAAACAATTGGCTATTTTCAAATGTATATTTAAAAAAACATGTAAAATAATTTATGGATAACATTGAAAAAGGACAATTAGCTGAAAAAGCAGTTTTAAAATATTTATTGGATAAGGGATTTGTTTTTTTAGCTAAAAATTGGAGGTTTGGGCATCAAGAAATCGATGTTATAATGAAGTGTAATAATATAATAGTTTTTGTAGAAGTGAAAATGAGGTCAACTGCATTTTTCGGAGCCCCTGAAAACGCAGTTGGAAAAATGAAACAACAATTTGTTGCAAAAGCTGCTGAAGCCTTTTTGTATCAAAATAATCATGTTGGAGAATCGAGGTTTGATATTTGTTCGGTGGTTTTGAAAAACAATAAGTTTTTAATTGAGCATTTTGAGGATGCATTTTGGCCAAAATATTTTTAAAAGTAGCAAAACGAATGCTCTTAGTTCCCCGATACTTTTTACCTTTACAATTCTTATGAGAATTGATCAACTTAATGATTTAAAGAGCCGTTTAGCTGCTCTGAGGGGGTATCTTTGACCTCGATACTAAGCTTGAGGAAATAGCTGCTGTCGAAAAAAATGCTGGTGAAGCTAATTTTTGGGACGATCCCAAAAAAGCCGAAGAAACATTAAGGTCTATTAAAAATCCCAAATTATGGCTTGATAGATTTAATAATTTACAGTCTCAGTTAGACGAATTGGAAATATACTTCGAGTTTAAGTTAGCCGGAGAAATGACCGATGAAGAAGTCGATGCAGCCTATTTGGCTGTAATCAAATCTATTGAAGAACTTGAATTTCAAAACATGTTAAGCTCTGAAGAAGATCAGATGAGCTGTGTATTAACCATTAATTCTGGTGCGGGTGGCACAGAAAGTAGCGACTGGGCAGCCATGCTTATGCGTATGTACTTTATGTGGGGCGAAAAAAATGGGTACGAAGTTAAAGAAATTGACATTAAAGAAGCAGATGCTGCTGGAATCGATTCTGTAACCCTTGAAATTGTAGGTGAATTTGCGTATGGATATTTAAAGGGTGAAAACGGGGTTCATCGTTTAGTGCGTATATCTCCTTTCGACTCTAATGCCAGAAGGCATACGTCTTTTGCATCCGTTTTTGCTTATCCTTTAGTTGACGACTCAATAAATATAGAAGTTAATTTGGCTGATATTTCGTGGGATACGTATAGGGCAGGAGGTAAGGGTGGCCAAAATGTAAATAAAGTTGAAACCGCTGTTCGCTTGCATCACAAACCAACAGGTATTGTAATTGAGTGCCAGCAACAACGAAGCCAACTTATGAACAAGGATAAGGCAATTCAAATGTTAAAATCAAGGCTTTATCAATTAGCAATTGAGAAACAAACGCAACATCGCGATAAAATTGAAAGCACCAAAATGAAAATTGAGTGGGGTTCCCAAATACGGAGTTACGTATTGCATCCCTATAAATTAGTGAAAGATCTACGTACAAATTACGAAACATCAAATGCACAAGGTGTTTTGGATGGAGATTTAAACGATTTTATGAAAGCTTATCTTCAAGAAAATTAATAGTGAGTAGTCGAAAGGCTACTCTTTTTTATGTGTACTAAATTAAACCTATAATATGAATAAAATTAGACTTCTTGGCGCGGTTCTATGCTTCATGAGCATAACAAGTTCTCGTGCAGATGAAGGCATGTATCCCTTAAGTCAGATTGCAAAACTTGACTTAAAGAGAGCTGGCATGCGATTAACCCCAGAACAGTTATACAATCCTAACGGAGTAAGTGTAATGGATGCTTTGGTACGATTAGGTGGCTGTACTGGCTCATTTGTGTCGCCTGAAGGCTTGATTATAACTAATCACCATTGTGCTTTTGGCGCAACCGCAGCAGCATCTACCGTTCAGAACGATTACATCACGAACGGATTTTTAGCGAAATCCCGCGAAAAGGAAATTCCAGCTAAAGGACTTACGGTAAGAATAACAGCCTCTTATGTTGATGTTTCAGACATAATTTTAAATTCAGTAAATGGAGTTTCTGATCCTTTAAAGCGTATTGATGGGATTAAAGATAAAATGCGACAAGTTGAACGTGCTGAACGTGAAAAAAGCAAAGGCATGGAAATCGAAGTTTCTGAAATGTTCCCGGGCCGTCAATATGTAATGTTTCGATACAAAACCATTAAAGATATTAGACTTGTTTATGTTCCTCAAAGAGCCATTGGCGAGTTTGGCGGAGAAACGGATAACTGGGTTTGGCCACGTCATAATGGTGATTTTTCGTTCGTGAGAGCGTATGTTTCTCCAGATGGAAGTCCATCAGAATACAGTGAAAAAAATATTCCTTTTAAGCCATTAAATTATCTACGGATTAATCCAGAAGGTCCAAAAGAAAACGATTTTATATTCATTTTAGGATATCCTGGCAGAACTCAACGCCATCAACCAGCTTCTTATCTTCAATACCAATACGATAATATTTTGCCTTATACTTCAAAGGTAAACGATTGGTTAATAGACTACATGTTGAATTTAGGCAAGGCTGACAAAGCGTTAGAAATTGCGTATTCTAGCAAAATTAAATCGTTGGCTAACGTTACCAAAAATTATAAAGGAAAAGTTCAGGGCATTTCTAGAATTGGTTTAATTCAGTCTAAAATAGATGAAGAGTCGCAACTTCAAAAATGGATTAACGAAAATCCAGAAAGAAAAGATAAATACGGTTCAACCCTTGCGAAGCTAAATGAGCTATATTCCAAGCTTTCTGAAACATCGAAAGGCGACATGTGGGTTTCTCAATTCCTCAATAATTCGCCAACTGTTTACGCTGCCCTAACAGTTGCTGTAACTCAAGATGCATTATCAAAGATGTCAAAATCACAAAAAGATTCTTTTTATAAGGCTGAAACACCAAAGATTTTGAAGAATATGGCATCGTTATACTCGAACTATAACCCAAAAATGGATTATGATTTTATCAAATGGATGCTAAATCAGAGTTACGAGTTTAAAGGCCAAACCCACTTAGATTTTGTAAAAAATATTTGTGGCAAAACTGAGGCAGACGCTGAAAAATGGATATCAAAAAATCACGATAAAAGCATTTTCTTTAATTACGATAAATTAAAGAAATTACTAGAATCAAATCCCGAAAAATTCTTTAAAATGAAAGAGTCTTTTATTGATTTTGGTAGAGATATTAATGAAATTAGCCTAAACTCAATAAAAAATCGCAAGAAAATTGAAGGAGATTTAACAGTTTGGTTGCCTAGATTGTTAGATGCAAAAATGGAGTGGAAGCAAAGCGGTTTTATACCCGATGCAAATGCAACCTTAAGATTAACCTACGGATACGTTCGCGGGTATATGCCTAAAGATGGCGAATATCACAAGCCATTTACATCATTAGCTGGTATAAAAGAAAAGCAAGAATCCTCAGGTGATTTTATAATCCCTGATATTTTAGATCAAATGATAGCTAGGAAGGATGCAACCGCAGTTTATAGCGATAAAGTTATGGGAGATGTACCAGTTGCATTTTTATATAATTTAGATACTACAGGAGGAAATTCTGGAAGTCCTGTTTTAGATGCTGATGGTAGGTTAATAGGAGTAAATTTCGATAGAGCATATACCGCAACTATCAACGATTTTGCTTGGAATGAAAAGTATAGCAGATCAATTGGTGTGGATATTAGATACGTATTGTTCATTACCGATAAAGTAGCTGGCGCAAATTTCTTGTTGAAAGAAATGGGTGTAAATTAGTATACTTTGTATAATTTAAATAAAAAGGCATTTTGAAAGAAATGCCTTTTTTGTATACAATTGTGATTCAGTCTGTTGTGTATTTCAAAAAGATTTGTAATTTCAAAATAAAATTGAAATTATGAAAAGAGAAATTTTAGCCGCCTTTGTAGGTAGCGTAGTTTTGTTTTTGTTAGGTTGGTTAACCTATGGTATTATTTTGATGGATTACTTTAGTGGTTTATCTGAAACTATGGCAGGAATCTACAAGTCTGAAGAAGAAATGGATTTGGTAATGATTTTTGTTGGAAATGTATTTGGAGCAGGACTCCTGACCTATATATTTTCTAGTTTTAAATTGATGTCGGGATGGTTGTCAGGCTTAAAAGCCGGATTAATTATTGGTATTTCAATGTCTGCCTATTTTGATTTTATTATGTATGGAACTACCAATTTAATGAACATGCAAGGTGTTTTATCTGATGTTGTTGTTGCTGGATTTAATTTAGCTATTACAGGAGCAGTCATTGGACATTTATTAAAAGATTAATAAGTAATAAGCAAAAAAAAGGCTGCCAAAATTTTGGCAGCCTTTTTTTTGCTTATTTTAAGTTATTTAGATACTACTAATTTTGTAGTACTCATTCCAACTTCAGAAGTCATTTTAACGAAATACAAACCGTTTGCATAATTGCTAGTATTAAGCGTTAACTGATGTACTCCATCGTTTAAAGACTTAACAAAACGATTCATTAGTCTTCCGTTAATATCGTAAATCTCAACGTTTAAGTTTTGTGATTTAGATAAGTTAAAACGAATATTAGTTTCGTCTTTTGCTGGGTTAGGGTAAACACCTAAAGCAGTTAAAGGGTTTTCAATTTCATGAACTTTTACTCCAAGTGGAGTATAATAACCTGCGATATCTGACTTGTTTCTTGGTAAAATTTTCCAGTTTCCGAAAGAATAAGTTAATATACCGTAGATGAAGTTTATTTTTTGATTCAACTTAACTGAATCTAAGTTAAAGTTTGGAGGAGTATTCATTGATGTAGCAAAATCATCAACACGCAACGATGTAGGAGAACCTAGAGTATAATGAACTCCAAACTCACCAAAATTGCTTGGTGCATCGGGGTTTTGATTAACAACATAAACTGTATCAAACTTCAATAACATACTTTCGTAAGGCTCACAATATGTAAATGAACGAGCAGCAATTGAATCTAAATTGATTTTAGCAGCAGTTTTCAACGGATTTCCTGAAGAAATATAAGTAGCAAATACATCTTCTAAAGTAGTAACACCGTTGGTTTCTACCACTTTAGCTTGGGTAATTCTGATTGAATCTCCTCTGTAACGGTTAGATAAATCGTTGTTTATTCCAGGACTAACCATAATTCCAGACCATGGTCCGTTACCATCTTGAAGGATTACTCTGCCTAAGTCTTTTGTATCAACACTAGCCATAATAATACCCCGAACATTCATCGGAACAACTTTCCCTGTATAAATAGAGTTACCGTTCGCAAAATAGGTTTCTTGAATCAATTTAATTGAGTTAACCCCTTGATCCAAAACTCTATATGCTGAACGAGAAGCTAAAGAATCTGGGAAAAATGTGGTATTTCCTTGGTTGTCAGTTCCTTTTACGTAAAAGTTTACATAAGACCCATTAGCCTGTGCTGGAATGATTGCTGTATACTTATTGTTTAAACCAGCAGTCATAGGCAACATTGTAAAGTTGGTGTTACCAACTCCAACCGAATAACCAACAAATGCATTTTGAACTGAACCATCTAAATCGGTAATATCAGCGGTAATAGTTACAGCTTGAGATGAAGTTGGAACAACTGGGTTTGTTGTAACACTATCCACCAAAGGTGGGCTAGCTAAAACTGCACCAATATCAGTTGTTGTTAGAGGAGCAATTGCATATTCTGAAACGCCATTAGTAATCAATTCTACAATTACACCACGAACGTATGAGTAAACCTTGTTTAATTGAATAAATACAGGTGCAGTTGGGTTAGGAACTGCTGATTGTGGAGAAGAAATGAATGGAGGACGCATTTCTTTTGAATTATCTCTTACCTGCATTGCATTTCCAGCTAAATCCTGGATTCTCCAAGCTATACGTTGTGTAGAAGTTGAAACGCTTAACGATGCAACTAATACATTTTTAATTTCAACATACATGCCTTCGTATTGTTCTCCCGTAGTTGGTTGGAAAACATTAGTACCTGAATTGTTGCGCATTAAATCACTTAGCTGTATCACTTTAGCAGTTATTGGTTTTGTTGAAAAACCAACGACTTGCGAGGCAACAGGTAGTAAATTAATTTGGGTTTCTCCAGAAATTGGGTTTGTTCCTTTGAATTCACCAATAACACCGGTGCATTCAATAATATTTCCTTTAACAAAATTGTCGAAGAATAATACGTTATTAGTGTCTGCTGCAGGAAACATACGAACATTTAAACCCTTCCAATTGCCAACTGAAGCTGTATCTTCTATAAACGTTTGATACCAAGGTATAGCACTTGTTGCTCCCAATGCCGAAAGTCTTGGATCGAAGGTTACAACTCCTCTAACTCTTACAGTGTCACCTTCTTTCATAGATAATGTTCTGTTTTTCAACAATGAGTCCATTGGTAATTGTTGAATACTTTGTATGGTCACCAAATTTTGAGACCACGCGGTAGCTGCCCATAAAAAAGCAACAATGGTAAAGATTCTCTTAGTCATTAAAGAAATTTTCTAGATGGTAAAGATACAATATATTTTATTTGTTTTCAGGGTATTCATGTTGTGATATTATTAACAAAAAAGGGAGAAAATTTCTTTTCTCCCTTTTTTGTTAATATGTTGTGATATCTATTTTATGATAGAAAATTTGCCGGTTTGTTCGTTTCCAGAAACTAAATCTCGAACAGTAAATAAATAAACTCCAGTAGTGATTTGTTGTTTATCGGTACTTAAAATATCCCAACCATATTCGCCACCAGCCATTTTGGTGTTGCTCTTATTTCCAAAATTATTAAACCAAGCAGCATCAGTGCCATTGTAGTTTTTAGAATTATCGTGATTTAAAACAGCAACAATGTCGCCAGCAATTGTATATACAGTTATCTGCGCTTTAGCAGGTAAGTTGTTAAACATAAGCTTTTTAGAACGGCTAGTTGAGCCATCCCAGGCTGCACCTGTTCTATATGGATTTGGATAAACACCTACCGTTTTATTTAGGTTAGTATTTTCGCCCGTTCCTGCATAAATACGGTTGCTATTTTGTATGAAAGATGATTCCAACGGTTCTAGTCCTAAAACTTTATCGCCTTCATCAAAAGAAGTCAGGTAAAACAGATATTGCCACCCGTTTTGCATGTTGTCAAACTCATATTTGTACCAATATTGAGTTGTATCGCCTTCAAAAACTTGGGGTGAACTTAATTTAATTTGATCAAAACCGTTGTTGTAACCAACAGAATTTCCTTTTTTATCCCATTGTAAAATTGGAGTCATTGAAGTTCCAAAACCTGGCTTTAAATCATCGCCTGGATTAGTTCTGTATATTTTGTATCCTTCAAAATCCTTCTTTTTAGAGATAGGGTCAATGCTATTTTCAGCTTCTTTATCCCAAAAAATAGTTACTTTATTGCTTTCGATTTCGAAATGCGTTTTAGGAACTGCCGGAGGCTCAGGCAAAACAAATCGGTCTAAACGATTATTCCCATTTAAATCTTCACCAGGATCTAAAACTCCGTTTTCGTTAAAATCTTCTCCTAAGAATGTACGTTTTGCCCAGCCAAGGTTTTCCAATAGTTTTTTTCGAGCAAAAGGTGTGTTTTTAGTTAGAGGATTCGAATTGTCTTCAATTTGTCTAGCGCATAAAGCACTAAAATATAGCGTAATTTGTTCGCCTGGTTCAACTCTAACCAAAGGACCAGCAGTTAATAATTGTACACGGTTACCTGGTGAATTTAAAATAGGATCTGTAAAGTCTGTTGCACTACGCATTTTAGCATAACGCTGAATGTCGTTTGTAGGAGTTTGGGCTGTGTTGTACTGCCAATAATTTGGATATACAACTGGTGCAGGTAAACCCTGATTTACAAAAGTTGCAGAATTGTTTGGATGGAAATATTTTCCTCTCCAATCTATACCTAAATATTGAAATGCTCCATAAGAATTTGTGTATCCTTTATCTCCAATAATATCATAGGCATAAATTGCTTGCAAAGAATCTACGTAACCAACACTTCCTTTATTAAAGAAAGCTGCTCCAGCGTCTGTCGCAACATTTACGTTTCTAACCAATAAATCGCTCCAAATACCCATGTAAACAGAATCCCAAGGCTGATTAGAACCATTAGTTATGGTGTATTTAAGAATTACAAAGTAATCAGCAAATGAATAGTTCCATGCATGCGATTCTAATTTCACCATTGCTTTTAAAGGCTGATGACCTGGAATTGGTCTTACAGTTCCTGGTACAAAAGAAAAAGAATCGGTCATATGCATCTCAAAATCTTGATGCGATATAGCTTTTTGAGAAAATAATGGACTACTTGTAAGCTTTGATCTTTCGATTATTGAACTTGATAATGGAGAAAACTCAAAACCTGCTTTGCCTGTTGAATAGCCTGATGCATCATCAACACTAGCTGTTGAAACTAAAGTTTGACCGTTGTATTGTACACCTATCCAAATACCAGCTTCGAATAAATGCTCGATACCAGAATTTAACGGATATTCCATAGAGGGTGGGCCTTGAGGGTCGCCTCTAACGTTTGGTCGTCCAATAGTTCCAGAGTTGGTTAAGTTTAAGCCAATGTTACCGACTTTTACCGATGCTTCTTTAAAAGATTGCGCGTTTACTAATACAGTTATTAGTAATAGCACAAACAATAAATTTCCGAATTTCTTCATTGTCTGTAAAGGTAATAGAAATGTTGTTTATGCAGAATCTTAAAAATAAAATTGTAAAAGGTTGATTTTAAAAAAAATCTGTACACGTTCGTTTACGATCTTTAAACCTAGATCCTCCACTAATCTTATTTAAAAAATTATTGAAACCTCTAAAAGCCCCTGATTTTTGGTAACTTTTAAATTTGGCACTATTTCTTGTTTCGTAAACTTGGTTATCAAAACAAGGTTTTGTTTCAAAAATCACCGAGCCTTCTAATGAACCAACTGTATTTCTTTGAGCTAGTTGATTTATGGATGCATCGTAGCTAAAACCTGCTTGTAACTTTTCTCCCTTTTTATCTTTTCCTTTGAAGGTGTCAAAACTAAAAGTCATTATTAATGCATCATTTCCACGAAAAGTTTTATTGTTTCTGTACCACAAACCCACGTTAAAATAATCAGATTTAAACCAAGTTCCAACCTGAAACGCATTAAAATTTCCTTGTTGATAAAATACTACGGTAGGAGCTAAATAGGTATAATGCCGAGGCCTTCCTAAGGTTATTAAATTGCTGATGTGTAACGTGTATTTTGCGGGAAGAATGGTAGTTATTCCTGTTAAAGATTCATCAGGTTCAAACATGTGTTTCCACGAAAACCCAATCATAGAGCTGAATTTTGGTAGCAGAAATACCTGTCCAAAACCAAAATCGGCTTTTGTAATTGAATTGTAAACAGGGGGTATTGCAAGGGTTGGCCAATTTTGGTTAATCCCTTGTTCAACATCGATTTGATCTGCAAAAATCAATTTATTGAAATCAACATTTCGAGAAAAGAACCCAGCAGAAATTCCCGAATGAGAAATAATACCATCGGTTAATTGTCTATGAAATGAATAGTTAGCTGCAAAATTGTTTTTTATAAAAAACCCTTGCCCTTCTTCGCTTCTTGAAAACAATAAACCAATACCACCGCTTATAGCTTTTGATTTAAGGTCTGCTGAAAAATTATAGTATTGCATCATGCCTGGGATTCCAGGCCATTGATTTCTGTAATTTGCAGCAAGGCGGAAACAACCGTTCATTGCACCCGTTAGTGCTGGATTCAGATAAATTGGACTTGCATAAAATTGACTAAAATTATGGTCTTGAGCAAAACTATTTAAGGCACAAATGGTAAATAGTATTATGTATGTTATTTTTTTCATGATTACCTTAAAATAGTTACGGTACCTGTTTTTCTAATAAATCCAAATTTTGTCTCTTGGCCTTTCCATTCAGAACCATCAATAAAGTAGGCTTTAATCTTCCACACATATACCCCTTGTGGTACTAATGTTCCATTAACTTTTGCATCCCAAGGCTCAGATGGTTCACCGTCATTGTTAAGCTGGGTTGAAGTAAATATCAACTCGCCCCAAGGGTTAAATAATTCTAGGTTGTAGGTAGCGATGTTTCTGCCTTTGGGTAAGAAATATTGTAGGTATAATGGTCCACTTTCTGGCGTAATAGCAGTAGGGACAAATAATTTGCCATCAACGTGTTCAACTCTTATTTTTTTAATAATTGTATCGGCACAATTATTAGAATTCAACACTATTAAGGTTACAAAGTAGTTTCCAGTGTCTTTGTAGGCATGATATGGATTTTCTAATTTACTATTTCCACCATCTCCAAATTGCCATCTGAATGTGGTTACATCAGCAGAACTTCTGTTATAAAATTGAAATCCTTTTTTAGGAATGTATTTTAATGTATCGTCAATATCGAAGTTGGCAATAGGTTTTTGTAAAACATTAATTAAGTTTTTTAGTTGTAGAGTATCAGAACATCCAAACTCACCAATTGCAATCAAAGTTACAGTATAAGGATTTCCAATATATGAATAGAAATGTGTAGGATTCTCTCTGGTTGAAGTAGAGCCATCTCCAAAATTCCAAATATAGTTTATGGCATTTTTAGAATTATTTTTAAAGTTTACTCTAAGGTCATAGCAACCTAAAACTGCATCGGGAGCAAAAAGGGCTGTGACTTTATTGCCAATCGAAATTGATTTAACGATTGAATCTAAACAACCAAAATTGTTGGTTACAAATAGTTTTACAAAATAAATTCCAGTTTTGGTAAAGAGGTGGTTCGGAGAAAAATTAGTATCAATTGCGGTTCCATCGCCAAAATTCCAATAATAGTTTGAACCGTATTGTGTGTTATTGTCAAATTTAATAGAAGTTGGTCCAACACAAGTAACAGCGTTTTTAACTGTAAAGTCTACAATTGGTTTTGGATTAACAATTACCAATTTCGAAATACTATCGGGTTTGCAACCGTACAAGTTTGTTACAACAAGTTTAATATTTACCGAATCGGGAGGATAGTTTAAAGTAAAACTAGGCAATGAGTCACTTGAAGTTAAGACGTTGTTTAAATACCATCTGTAATTCGTAACAGCTATTGAATTGTTTATTGCCGTGAGTTGCAGCGGCTCGCAACCCATTAAAGGTGTAACAGAGAAATTGGCACTTGGATTTGGATTAACTTTTACTGTGGTTGAAAAAGTATCGTTGCAACCATATCCATTTGAAATCATCATTTTCACCGAATAAACTTTTGGATTTTGAGAACCCATCGGAATTGTAAATAACTGAGAATAGTCTTTCGAATTCGAAACTAAAGCATTGTCAACAAGCCATTTGTAGGTTACAATTGTAGGCCCAGTATAGGTTGAGGTGTTTTTGAAGGAAACAAATATAGGACCACAACTATCTACGGTAGCAGGGGTGAAACTTGCAATTGGTATTTCAATAATATTGATAATTTGAAATGTAGAATCGACACAACCAAAACTGTTAAACACCTTCAGTTTGACATTATAAGTACCCGCTTTCGGAAAAACAAAATTTACAGCTGCTCCCGTTTGCGTATTTCCAGCCGTGCCAGGCGCATCAAAATCCCAATTGAAAATTGAACCGCCAGAGCCATTGCTTGAAAAAGCAACTACCTCATTTTGGCAATGTTGTGGATTTGCATTATGAGTAAATGACGCCATTGGTTTTGGCATAACATTTATTCCTTCATACATGGTATCTCTACAACTAAACATATTTGTTGTAATCAATGAAGAATTATAAAGACCACCACTTTGATAAATGTAACTTGGTGAAGTTTGAGTTGAATTGCCACCATTGCCAAAGCTCCAATAATAAGAATATCCTAAAAGATCCGATGTATCTGATTTGTTAGTGAACTGCACGTTTAAAGGAGCACAGCCAAAATTGGTAGAGACTAAATAATTTGATTTAGGCTTAGGATTAATAACAATAGAATCAAGATAAACTGCATTACAATTGGATTGATTTTTAACGGTTAGTCGGATATAAATAACTCTTGGTTTATTATCGCCTAAGGTTTGGAGTATTAAATTTGCTGGCGCAATTCCTGATAATCCTTGAATTGTTCCATTTTTATCAAATAGCAACCAAGAGTAGGTAGAGCCAGGTAATGAAGCATTTAGTGTGCCGTTTGCATTGATATTTAAAACAAATGGCTCACAACCAAATTTAGATGCGATTGCCATATTGATAATTGGGATTTTCTCAATTATTACGTTTTTTTCAATGGTATCGTAGCAAATACCTCCGTTTGCAAAATATCCTTGGCTAACTATTAGTTTAATTTTATAAGTTCCAGGTTGAGCATAAACGTGGCTAGGCGAAGTAGTGGTATACGTTTTGCCATCATCCATAATCCAAGTAGAAGAAGAATATCCAACAGAATTATTGATCAATTTAAGCGTATCGCCAAAGCAATAATTGGGTTGATTTGTACTGAAATCTGCTTTTGGTTTAGGATTTACGATAATTTCAACCATTGCACTTGTATCTGAACAACCGTTAGAAGCTTCTAATTCTACTAAATAAGTTCCTGGATTATTGAAGGTTCTATAAATAGTATCTGGGCTTTTTAATGTGTACAACAAGCCATTTCCATCTTTAAAATCCCATTTAAAGCGACTAGCTCCAACTGAAATATTTACAAATCGAACTGTGTGAGGCGCGCATCCAACTAAGGATGAATTTTGCACAATCAAACCTGGGTAAACCGTATTCGGGTAAACCAAAATGGAATAGGTTAACGAATCGATTCCGCACTCGTTTTGTGTAACAAGTTTTAAATTAAATGAATCTGTGACAGAGGTTATGTAGGCGATTTGTGAATTTCTAGTACTAATTGTATCTGTTATTCCATTTCCATAATCCCAAAAATATAGATTTGGACCACCCAACGAGAAGTTGATAATATTTACCTTCATCGGTGAGCAACCAATAGTTTTGTCAACTGAAAATAATGCTTTTGGTAACGGCCTCACCCAGATGGTATCGCTATATGAAGATGTATCGCAAGGATTTATTGCCGTTACAGTTACAGTGTAGAAAGTATCTCTGTACGATGAGTCTGCTTTAAAAATTATTGGATTCGTTGGCTCAAAGCCGTTAAAAGTTATGCCATTTCTAAAATCCCAATAAAAATTGGTGCCAATACTTTTTGAATTATTGGTAAAAGTTACAGAAAGTGGTCCACATCCTTTTTTTGTTGTGGTTGAAAATATTGAAATCGGACTTTCATAAACCGTTATTTTAATGGAGTCGGTTGACGAATTACAGTTGTTAGTTGCTTTAAGTTTTACCCAATAAATGCCTTCTTTAGAAAATGTGTGATTTACTGAATTGTTATTTAACGTGGTAATTAAAGGAGTTCCGTCATCAAAATTCCAAATATAATTATCGGCTTGACCGAATGAATTGTTGGTAAATTGAATTGTAGCTGGTGGGTATTTCGCTCCAATACAAATGCTAGTTATGTTTGCACCAATTTTGGCTGTTGGGCCTGGTTCAATGGTGATGTTTTTATAGGTTGTGTCGTTACAACCGTTAGCAGAAGTTATAATTTGTTGAACTGTAAAAACGGTATCTTGATACGATGAACCGTTAAAAGTATGAGTTGGGTTTTGAAGATAATTAAAAGCAGAACCATCTCCGAAGTTCCATTCATAACTTAATGTAGTAGAAGAAATAGAAGTGTCGGTGAAATTTACTGTAAGTGGACCACAACCCTTAATTGTTGAAGCATTGAAAATAGCTTTTGGTTTAGGATGCACTACAAAGTTTTTATAAACGGTATCTGTACAGCCATCTGCTGAAAAAGCAATTTGCCCGATGGTATAAACAGAATCGTTAAAACTAAGATTTACAGGAAATGTAATGGTTGGATTTTTAATCAATGGATTAGAAAAAGCTACACCAGTTTGTATTGAAAACCATTTTAGAGAAACTGAATAAAGCGATGAGTCTATTAAGTTAATGGAGTTTGGTCCGCATAAAGCAGTTTGACTTAAACCAAAATTTGCAACAGGCCTTGATGGTTGCCTAATTGTTATGGATGCTGAGTCTTCGCAAGTTTCAATGGAATACCCTATAAGCGTAACTTTGAAATATCTATCAATTCCACTTTGATTATCGGGTAACGATAGGGTAGTAGTTGTTGAAGAAGTAGGGTTAGACAATGAATCATTAACTACTCCATAAACTCTCCATAAGTAACTAGAAATTACAGGAGAATTGCCTGAGATATTGGTTAAAATTGTGTAATATGGATAACATAAAACAGTATCTAATGCCTTTAAAGCAATTTTAGGTAATGGATAAACGGTTAATGTTTTTTCTATGGAGTCTTTACATCCAGACCCCGCTGTTATTATCAATTTAACTTTATAATTCAAATTAGAAGTTCCCAAATTGATAAAAGTTTCAGGATTTGGGCTATTTAAATTAGACGTATTTCCATTTTTAAAATCCCAATAACTGGTTATTCCAGGCGAGCTTAGATTGGTGAAACTTGCTATTAAAGGATTACACCCTTTGTTTGGATTTATACTAAAGTTGGGTACTGGATTTGGAATAGTGTTGAACTTAACTGTTAAAGAGTCGGATAAACAACCATTTAAAGCAGTGGTTACAAGTTTAATGTTAATACTGTCATTTGCATTCAGAATAGTATGTCCTGGGAATGTTGAGCCAGAACCAATCCATATATTATTAGCATACCAATTATACGAATTGTTTGCATTTGGAAACAGATTCGTATTAATAGCCAACGTAAATGGAGCGCAAGAAAGCACTTTTGGCGATGTAAATAATGCCTTAGAATTTGGATAAACCGTTATCGATTTTGTAATCGTATCTCTACATCCGTGTTGACTTTGTACAATTAAGGTAACGGTATAGATAATATCGGTTGTTCCTAGATTAGTGAAAATGATTGTTCCAGGATTTTGCTGAATACTTGTTTGTCCATTTCCGAAATTCCAACTATAGGATAGAGTGCCTTTTGTTTCTCCATTTTTAGCGTCTGAAGTGTTGGTTATTGCAACAGAAAGCGGTCCACAACCTGTTGTTTTGTTAAGGGTGAAATCTGCTTTTGGTTTAGGATAAACAATAATTGACTTTTCTATAAAGTTTACACAAGACTTATCGGTAGTGGCAGTGAGTTTTATCAAATAAGTTAATGCACTATTTGAAAAGTTTTCCGGTAAACTAATAACCGGATCTTGCGATGAACTGTTGGTAACAGAAACACCTGTTGAGGGTAAAACACTCCAATTCCAAATATTACTTGTAGTTGTGTTATTGGTTACCGTAAATGACATTGGACCACAGTTTTGACCCACAAAACTGAAATCTACTTTAGGCCTTTTATAAACAGTGATAGTTGGTGAAATAGTATCCTTACATCCTTCTGTGCTAGTAACTATTAATCTAACTCTGTAAACAGAATCTATAAGACTCAAATTGTCTACAATGCTAAAAGTTGGATTTTGAATTATGGTATCACTTATGGTTAGTCCTTTTCCGGATGAGGTTGATGCCAAACTCCATAAATAGGATGATGCTAATGTTGAAGTATTGTTTACGTTAGCCGTTAATGGCGCACAACCTGCTGTAGGACTGTAACTAAATGCTGCTTTAGGTTTAGGAAATACGGTTACTGTTTTTTCAATAGAATCTTTACAACCAGAACCTGCAACTATAACTAATTTAACCTTAAAATCTAGATTTGTAATGCCAGGATTAATATAAGTTTGTGTAGTTGGGATTGTACCATTTAATGTATTTCCGTTTCCAAAATTCCAAAAACTACTAACTCCAGCAGTACTTAAGTTTGTAAATGAAACTATTAAAGGGGTACATCCATTTGTCGGAGATAAATCAAAATTGGCAATTGGATTTGGTATGGTGTTAAACACCATGCTCATCTCATCCGATTTACACCCATTTAAAGCGGTGGTTATCAATTTTATAGTTACCGATGTATTTGGAGTTGATATTGTATATCCAGGGAAGGTTGGTCCAGTAGCTATTTGAACATTATTCGCAAACCATGTATAAATGCTGTTTGCATTTGGAAAAGGAGTAGTAATGATTTTTATAATGAATGGAGCACATTCAAGCGTATTTGTTGATGTAAACACTGCTTTAGCATCAGTATGTACTGTAATTGATTTTGTAATCGTATCTCTACATCCGTGTTGACTTTGTACAATTAAGGTAATTGTATAAATACTATCAATAGTTCCGGTGTTAGTATAAATTATGGTTCCTGGAATTTGAAGGGCACTTTTTTGTCCATTTCCGAAATTCCAACTATAGGATAGAGTGCCTTTTGTTTCTCCATTTTTAGCGTCTGAAGTGTTGGTTATTGCTATAGAAAGCGGACCACAACCTGTTGTTTTGTTCAGTGTAAAATCTGCTTTTGGTTTAGGATAAACAACAATCTGCTTTTCTTTAAAATTTACACAATTATTTAAGTTTGAAGCAGTTAGTTTGATAGTATAGGTGATTGCTAAATTAGTTAAATTCTCCGGAATTTTAATTTCTGGGTCTTGTGAGTTACTGTTAATAATTGTAACTCCAATTGCAGGATTAACCGTCCAATTCCAAGTATTATCTATTAAAATTGTAGTGTTATTAGTAAAATTAATACTCATTGGTCCACAATTCTGCCCAGTAAAACTAAAATCAACGTTTGGTCTTTTATAAACTTCGATGGATTGGATAACCGTATCCTTACAACCTTCATTACTTGTAACAATTAGCCTGATTCTATAAATAGTATCGGTAACGCTCAAATTGTCAACAAAACTGAAAGTTGGACTTTGAGCTGTAGGATTGCTTATAGATATTGCTTTCCCTATTGAATTTGGAGCTAAACTCCATAAATAAGTTGCTGCTAAAGTAGATGTATTGCTTACCAATGCTGTTAATGGAGCACATCCCTTATTAAGTGTTATTGTAAATTTTGCAGTTGGTTTGGGATTTACCGTAATTTTAATAATGTTACTGTTTTCAATACATGGAATGCTAGATGTTATTCTTTTGTAAAAGGTGGTAATAGAAAGGGCTCCAGGGGAAAAGGTTTGGTTTGTGGCACCAGTAATATTGGTAAATGATGTACCATCTAAACTTAATTGCCATTGATATGTAAAACTTCCGGATCCGCCCATTGGAATTCCTTGTAACGTTAAGGGTGCCTCAAATTGGCAAATGGTTTGATCTGAAGTTATACTGTTTCCTAAAATTTTAGGAATTACCGTAATCGTAATCTCATTAGATAATGCTTCTCCACATGTACCACTTTGTACTACTACTCTATATTTTGTTGAAATAAAAAGGTTTGGACTTGTAAATGTTTTTAAGGTATCCGAAATACTTGTCCAAATAGAAAAAGGATCTTCAGATTTCTCCCATCTATTAATTGATCCTGTATTTCCTACTAAGCTTAAAATGCCGCTATTTTCACCCTCGCAAATAGTTTTATTCGAACTTAATGTTCCAGGAACAGATCCCGGATGAATGATTAGTGTAACCTCACTTGATGAAGGAGTACAAACCCCATTTGTGATTGTCCATTTGAATTTGTATGTACCAACTGAAAGTCCAGAAATTCCAGTATTATTTATAGCAACATTTGCAAAAACAGCAGTATTTGGACCAGAAACTTGAGACCAAAGTCCAGTTCCAACCGTTGGTATATTTCCAGCAAGGGTAGCTGCAGTTACATTACATAAGTTTTGGTCAGGACCAGCGTTTGCTGTTGTTGGGTTTTGGAATATTCTAACCGTTACATCGCTTGAACTTGCAGAACAAACTCCCGAAGAAATGGTCCATTTAAAAACATAGGTGCCGTAAGTTAACCCAGTAATTGTTGAAATATTGCTAGTAGGTGTTGTAATAATTCCTCCTGCAGGTCCACTTACTTTAGTCCATAAACCTGTGCCAACCGTAGGTGCATTTGCTGCCATGGAAACTGAAGTAGCCTCACAGCTTGCGATATTTGAACCAGCATTTGCTGTTGTAGGAATTGGATCTACGGTAATTATAGCA
>CAMTUB010000035.1:0-8659 GCA_947084835.1 uncultured Bacteroidota bacterium
ATCGAAGCCGCCCGAAGGCAAGCCAACTTTTAGCAGCACCACATGCTGCCCGCTTTGGGTAAAGGTATAAGTGGGCGTAGGCGAAGTACTGGTAGTGTTATCAGGGAAAACCCATGCATACGAGGTTGCCCCCGGCAATGGATTTTTAAAGTTTACGGTAAGTGGCCCACAACCGCTGTAGTTAGGCGCAATGAGCAAGGCATCTAAGTAATGGGGGAGAGCGTAAGATGAATATCTAGGATTAACCACATGTGTTTTTAAATTATTGGGAAATACAGGGCCGTTTGGGGTATAGTTACACGCTAAGCCAATGCCGTTGGGGTTTTGAATGACCCCCATTTTAGTAGAATCATTTTGCCCGAAAGATATACCTGCTGGCTTAGCAACATATATTTTACCATCGGGGGCTATTTGAATACCACCATATGTCTTTCCATAAATGATAGGCAATGGGTAGGCATCGGTACTAGGTATGAGGTATTTGGTTGCAAATGGATCGGGGTTATTAAGCCTGAATTGGTATAAGCCGTGATGATTACTAACTTGCCAGGGTCTGGTACACGAAATATATAAAATACTATCACCTGGGGCAAAGGCTATACCCATACAGTTGGTATTATCTACACCTGGAGGGCGCATATCGTGCCAAATGGGATTGCTGGCTTTGCCGGTAGCTGGGTCAAAATCCATTAAACTGGTGTAGGATAAAAAGTGACTGACTAGCTTTTTACCGTTGTTTGATGCTTTTAAATTAAAGCTATAGGAGCAATCAATACCATATTGCTGGTAAGGTGGATTAGGTAAAATAGAGGAAACAATAGTATTTGTAGGACCATTGGGGGTAACTAGTAAGGCATATACCTCGTTGGTTGAATTGCAAAGCGACTGGGTAATGATCCAAAAATCCCTTCCGTTGGGATGGCGGCAACCAGTAAGTCTTGAGCCTAATGTTTTTGGAAAATGGATTAATGAATCTACTAAAGTTACTTCGCCTAACCCGTTATTAAGGTTCATATCCACTATACTTAATCCTAAAACATAATTGCCTAAATTACAATTTGTCCAATTTGTATTGGAAATATTAAAAATATAAAATTTATTATGGTTACCCGGAATGCTTATAACACCCTGTATAGATCTGAAATTGCAAATAGTCCCCACAATTTGTTTCATTATCTCATGATTTTTATTGCGAACAAAATACCCATCAGTGTAAAACTGTAAATTGCCGTTTATATCGCACATAACAGAACTATAATAAAATCCAGCCATACCATTTGTGTCTAATACAGGAGCTCCAGAAGAGAAATTTAACCCTAACCCCGCTGAAAAATACCAACGATTGCCCATTTTATTTTGTGCAGAAGCGTTGTTTATACCTAAAAAAGCAATTGCTAAAAGCATACATGCTTTTAGCAATTGTAAAAAAACAAAAGGTGTTTTTTTATTCATTCGTTTTTATAAACTTGGAAGTTAAAGATTTGCCGTTTTGCAAGTTCAATTGTATAAAGTACATACCGCTGTTAAGTGTTTTGGTATTTACAGTATGGTTTTGAGAACCCGTACTAATTTTTTCTGTAAAACATACTTTCCCTTGAATATCAGTAACAACCAAGTTGGCATCGTTTTCTACCGATTCTGAAAAGTTTACGTTTACAAATTCACTAACAGGGTTCGGATATAACACTAACTTGGGCTGAACTGGTGCTGTTTTTGCTTTTTTGTATTGAATGTTATTGGAGTAATTGCAATCTTTTGCTGCAGTTATTCGATTAAATTTAAATTGAGATGTTAGCCTCCCTAAGGACATAGTATTGAAAATAAAACTCAAATTCCTACTTCCATGTCCTGTTGGGCTAGCAAAACCTGAATAATTATAGGTCAACCCATTTGTTGAGTTCTCATCCCAAAATATATCTGCAATTGTAGTTGACAAAATATTACTAGGTATAACATCGATATTCCCTTGATCCACAATAGCATTAGAACCTGCTATTCCAATAAAGCAATCGCTAAAGGTATTTGAGCAGGTTTTAAGGTCGGTTATGTAGTTCGTAGTACTGTTAAAACCTGTAAAAGGGTTTTCTTCTGGGGCAATGGTTAAGCCAGAGACTACGTTACCATTAAAAATATTATCAGCTACCCAAACAGTTCCAGGTGCAACATTTTTTGTAAGGTACAGCATACCGTATTTTGAGTGTAAAAACTTGTTGCCTTTTACCAAACTTTCATTGGTTTGTTCCATTAATACGCCAATGTCATGGTTAGAGAATTTGTTTTCTATTAACGATATGTTGGTAGAAACGCTGGTATTGTTTAGCCAACTTTTCGAACCTGACGCGTTTTCTCTTATGGTGATGGCGTGTGGTTCCGTCATATCAGTAACTACTAAGAACTCATTTGATAAAAGCGTGAGGTGATTAATACCACTAATAATAATATTTTTATCATAATTTGGATTTAAAATATCAAAATTATCCTCTGAATCGGTACAATTACCAACATTATCTGATGTAATAAATTTACTATTTGCTACAGTTGGGTTATTACTGCCATTTTCATATTCATAGGGATAATTAATAAAAACGATATCTCTTCTGTTTTTTTGAAATAGCGAGTGGTTTACCTTAATAATACCTCCTGAAAAGTCAAAATCGTAATGGTTTGCTAACGAATAATTCAATTTGCCAACCAAAATACCTATTTGTGCATTGTCAATGGTACTTTCTTCTTCAATAGATAAATAGCCGTGAGCAGAAGTTCTGTCGGCAACATTTGCATTTCCCCAAACTTCGATACCTCGCCATTTAGTTGTACAAGAGGTTAGGTTTGAATGGGTAATGTTTAAACTGCCTCCTCTTTCAACTATTATACCTGCGCAGGGTTCGAAATATATATTTGCGTTTTGAATTGCTAACGACTCACCGTTTTTTATATGAACTACTTCTTTCACCATTAAATTGCCAGACCAGGTTACGTTATTTTTTGGTAAATCGGGTTTAGTAAAAATAGTATTTGCACAGCAGTTGGTAGTAGGCGTATAGGTTTTTGTAATGCTGCATCCGCTGTTTACATCGGTAATAGTATAGGTGTATTGTATTGGAAGTAGGTTGGTAATTGGTAAAACATTCGCATTCCCAACAATTGCACCGTAGGGGTCTTTCCAAATTACACTGTGAGATCCAGTTGTACCTGTAACATGCAATATAAGGGTAGAAGAGCCGTAGCACTCATCTCCTCCTTGAGTTAAGGTTGCATTAATACAAATTACGTTTACAATAAAGTATTTTGTTTTAGAACTTCCATTACAACCTGCTGTAATAGAATACGATAATGTACCGCAATCTTGCAAAGTTGGAGCAAAAACCCCAGTTGTATTACCAAAATCAATGAGTCCTGAATTTTCATAGATTACCAATTGATAGCTAAGTATGCTATTATAAGTATCATGGACAGTTATAGCAAATGGACTGCCCTTGCAGGCATAGCCTTTGGCGGTTATAGTAAAATCGCATTGCGCTTTTAGGGTACTAATATTTACGAAAAACATCGTCATTAGTGCAAGTGTTAAGTTGAGTTTTTTAATCATTTCTAATTTTTAAGGTTTATTCAGCAAGCTGAACTTCTCCAACAAATCATAAAATGATTATCTTTGCGTTACTTGGGGTTCAATTTCAAGTAGGGCAGAGTGGGGAAGTTTTCTTAGGAAGGCTTGCCGCTCTCCCTTTTTTTACATTTCAAATCTCTGTAAACGGCTTTACGCTGTTTTTTGTTTATTATTCCTCTTTATGGTTATCCTCCTTTCTTTATATTTATTAAGTAAATGTAAATATTCAAATGTTAAGTTCCTATCACCATTAATAGTGAGATTGAATTAATTATTGAAAATAATATGTTGTAATATGTTGTAATATGTTGTAATATGTTGTAATATGTTGTAATATGTTGATTTTACATGCTTTTTAATTAGTTTTTTAAATAATTTAAAAAGTTTGGAAAGGTCAGATAGTAAGAATTTTAAGTATATTTTAATAAAATCGGGTTGAACGTTTGAAAAGAACTTATACACCAACCATCCAATCAAAATAAAAGTAGAAGATGCAAGAATCGGTAAGTTCTTATTTATTGAGACAAAATATGTTTTTAAAATAAAAAGAGATTGACTATTCCTTACTCAGGAATCAAATACTTTAAACAATAGGTTTTATACACAAATTTAAAAAAGACAAAATCTTGAATCCCTTTCCAAAAAAAAGAGGGGGCATGTACGAGGGCACTAAAAAAGTACTTTAGGGATTTAAAGACTTTCTTTAAGTAAAACAAAGGCTCTGAGAATCGCCTGTATGGAAGTGGTGATGCACGCGACCCGAATACTTTAAAGAAAAAGAGGTTGTTTTCGAATTGAAAACAACCTCTTTTCATAAACAGCCACTTTTTCAGTGCCCTCGCATGTACTGCAGTGTCCCCTCTTTTTTTTTCTTTTCAACTATATAAACCTATTTTTTAATCAATCGAGCAATAAATAAGGTATCTGCATTATGTCCAACACCTGTAACATAGCTCATTTGATCAATTATCAACTCGCTGCTTTCAGCTAATTTCTGCACTATTAGTTCATTCTCGATTTGATAAACAGAGCACGTTATATACAAGGCTACTCCATTCGTTTTTAAATATTGCAAGGTGTTTCTTGCAATTTTATATTGAGTTAATGCATACTCTTCAATTTGTTTGCGATCAACCGTTTGCAATAACTCAGGAGTACGAGACCATGTTCCGCTGCCCGAACAGGGAACATCCAATATAATACCATCAACCATTTTAGGGAAAGACCCTTGATCCGATAATGGATTCGGTTGCGATACATCTACTACCGCCCTAGCATACTTAGTAAGTCCAATTTTCGAAAATCGTTTCGACAAGTTTTGCAAAATTGTTTCTCTTACATCGGTAACATACAACTTTACATTGCGGTAAGCATCTTGCAACATCAAACTTTTACCGCCCGAGCCTGCGCAAACATCCCACCATTTATCATCAGCTGCAATATTTGGAAAGAAATTTAAGGTAGCCTGGGAGCTTCTATCTTGTATTTCGAACATGCCATTGATGTACGAATTCATAGTATCCGCTTTAAATTTCCCTTTTACATTATAAGCATTGATGAGTTCTAGATCTCTTTCTACATAAACATTGTTTTTTGCAAACTCATCTAATACCGAAGTTTCATTTCCTCTTCTAATACGAATCCAGGTGGTTCTTGATTTAAATGAATCTAGAACAAATGCATCCTTATCAATATCTCCCAATAGGTCGTAATGAGGAAAAGCTTTTAATAAATCAATTTTCCAGGTTTCTAGAATATATGCAACGGATAATTTATCGCTATCGATCTGAGCAAAATTGCAAATTTCAGTGATTATTTTAGAGTCAAGTTCAGATAAAAATGAGGCTAATGCAATATGAACTTCGAATTCTAAACTGGATAAAGCAAAGTACGAACGATAATAAGCGTAAACTAAATCGGCTAATTGCTTGCGATCTCTCCCACCCAGCTTCGGATTGGCGCGGTAATATTTGGTTAAGTGTTCAGATAAAGAAGTTTTGGTTTGGTTAAAAGATTTAACAACCTCTTTTACCTGTGTTAAGCGTATATATATCATTTGTATTTTAATCTATTGAACGAAAAATCTGAAAACTGCAAAATGCTAACCACTTGATTGTTATATACATTTTTACTTTTCCAATCCTTTCCTAATTTAAATAGGATTTGCAAACCTTGAAAGGGCTTAATAAACTCTTCTGATGGGTTATCAGAAACAGCACAAATACCTAAAAAACTAGCAAAGTCAAATCCTTTAAACCCATAAACTTGGGGTTCTTTATAAAACCTATCTATGAAAACTTTACGAAATTGGCTTGTTTTCTCATCCATAAAATCTACCGCGTTATTGTTGCTTATAATTACATGCAAATCTTCAAACAGAGTTGGGTCAATGGTTTTAAAGCTTTCCCAATTGGGCATTCCCAAAACTACAACCGTATAGTTTTTGCTGATTTTATGTAATGTCCTAATTACGCTGGTTGAAAAAACCTCTTCAGTACTTGTAACTAGTACAAAATTGACTTCGTCTTTTTTAAATTTAGAAATCCATGAATTTGGATCAAAAGATGTTGGAATAAACTCAGCTATTGAATCGTTAAAAGCTTTTTTTAATTCGGTTTTATAGTTTTTAGCAATTGAAATGTCGGTAGCATTATTTGAGCGTATTATCACAAAGTTATTTCTGAAATAATTTTGTGATATAAAATTTGCAACGGTAGTTGCATGAGCTTTTAATCCGTTATTAAATAATACCTGCACCCAACCTGTTCCATTGCCTTGCATCAATTCTGATTTAATAAATACTTTTGGATTTATTTGATTATTAAAAACAATCAAATCAAACGATTTTCCTTGAGGCGACTCTACATACTTTAGTTGGGCTAATGAGTCTTCAGACAAGTCAATTACACTTAAATCGTATTCGAAATTTGAATTCGTAATTGATTCAAGCCCTAAAAGAAAGCCCTCATGAAACTGCAATAAATTGTCGGCCTTAGCCAAATAACTTGAGGACAAGCTATCTATTTTGACAGACGAAAGGTTATATGGCGAAGCTAAACAAATTTTAAATCGTTTAGGACTTGCTGAAACATATGTACTGATAAACAGCAATAAAACGAAAATTCTTTTCATGAAAATGATGCTAATGCAAAAAGGTATAGTTGAAAAAGATGCAATTTACGGATAAATAAAATAATTATAAGCGAAGTTAAATTCTTGGCTGAAAATCAAAAAATCATGCTAGTTATCAAACTGCATTATTTTCATTAAAATACTTACAACACTTTTGTAAGCCACAGTTTTCGCACATTGGCTTTCTAGCTTTACAAACATATCGACCGTGTAAAATTAACCAGTGATGTGCCTTTGGAATTAATTGCTCAGGAATGTGTGCAACTAATTGTTTTTCTGCTTGAAGTGGATTCTTCGCGTTATGAGTAAGTCCAATTCGTGCCGAAACTCTAAAAACATGCGTATCGACCGCCATTGCTGGCTTGTTGTGAATAACCGAAACTATAACATTGGCCGTTTTTCGCCCAACTCCCGGCAGTTTCACAAGATTATCAATTTCAGCAGGTATCTCCCCTTTAAAGTCATTTACAACTGCTTTTGCTAGACCAACTAAATTTTTTGCTTTGTTATTAGGGTATGATATTGACTTAATCAACTCATAAATTTCTTCTTGAGATGCTTGAAAAAGCGAATAAACATCGGGATATTTTTCGAACAAAAACGGAGTAACCATATTTACCCGTTTATCGGTGCATTGTGCCGATAAGGATACAGCAACAATTAATTCATAGGGATTTGTATAAACTAATTCAGTTTCTGCAATAGGCATATTTTGCTCGAAGTGAGCAATTATGCATTCATACCTTTCTTCTACTTCCATCAGGAAGCAAAATTAGCTAAAAACAGTCGTGATGCGTTAAACCAATTTTATCGTATAATTCGTCTAAACAAATATCAGAAGGTTCAACTTCTGCCTGATTCAGTTTTAGAATTAATCTTTTATCCGTTAAAACTTGATTTAACATGGATATATTTCCGAGTATCTTTTGTTCAAAAAGTACAGCATTTTCGCTACTTAACTCGTTATATACATACTGTAAGCTATCGTTTGTAAACGTTTTTTCCATATAATTTACAAACGCAATGAAACTCCAAAAAGTATTTTACTTTAAAAGAAATACTTTTTGGAGAAACCTTTATTATAAAGCAATACGATTTTCTTTAATCATTCTTCTCAAATTATTTAGAGCATACCTCATTCTTCCTAAAGCGGTGTTAATACTCACATTGGTAGCTTCCGATATTTCTTTAAAGCTTACGCCACCATAATGACGCATTACAAGCACTTCTCTTTGTTCTTCAGGCAATTGGTTTATCAAGTTTCTGATAATTTGGTGCGATTGCCTACGGATAATTTTATCCTCAACGTTTTCTTCGTAAATGTTTACATAGTCGAAAATATCCCCACCCTCTTCTGTTTGATGCATTTTAGGGAATTTTGCATTTTTCCGAAAATGGTCGATACACAAATTGTGCGCAATACGAACAACCCAAGGTAAAAACTTTCCTTCCTCGTTATATTTTCCAGTGTTTAAGGTATCAATAACCTTAATAAATGTATCCTGAAAAATATCATTTGCTAAATCTCGGTCTTTTACCAATAAATAAATGGTTGTAAAAACCTTTTTTTTATGACGAAGGATTAATTGTTCAATAGAACTCATATCGCCTTGCAAATAGGTACCAATCAGTTGCTGATCGGTGAACATAACTTCACGCATAATTTATTCTTGGTTAGAGTTAAATATTTTGGCGTAAAAGTATTTCTATAGGCGCTTGTTGGTTATTTGATGATGCTAATTTAATTTAATTTTTAAACTATGCAACATTTTATATTAAAAAACATTGTTGTCCGATAAAAGTAACTAAAAAAGAAGCCATAAAAATGGCTTCTCAATTAAAATCGTAATTTGGTTTTGTAAAAGACAAAAAACGATGGGTAAAAGTAATTATTTTTCTAGTAAATCTGTTTTCGGACAG
>CAMTUB010000036.1:0-38737 GCA_947084835.1 uncultured Bacteroidota bacterium
CGAAAACAGATTTGCTAGAAAAATAATTACTTTTACTCATCGTTTTTTGTCTTTTGCAAAACCAAATTACGATTTAAATTGAGAAGCCATTTTTATGGCTTCTTTTTCTTTTTTATTTACTTTTACCGGACAACAATGATTTGAAATGAACTTATTTTTGATTATTTTGATATCGTGGATGAATTTTAAAATCTTCATATTATTAAAATTTGATTAAAATACAATTACAATTACAATTATATTTGATTCTAAATATGTTAAAAACTAAAAATAAAAATCTCAATTACGGTTTTCACATTTCTGAGATTATTTCATTTTGTTTTCTTCTACCACAAACTTTTCATTTTAATGAAATATAAAATACTAATTCTTTTATTAGCCCTATTTCAAGTAAATAGGGCTTTTTGTCAAAAAATAGCCGTTGATGAAAGTAAAGTGGTAATTGACGATAACAAATTACGGCATTTATGGATCGATGAAATTAATGGTCATGGTTATTTGCCTATTCAAGGTAAATTAAATAAATATGACCTTTCAACGGGTAAATTATTACTTTCTAATTCTTTAACCTTAACCCAAAAGCATTTAACTGAGCTTACTACTAATTTTCAGAATTGCACCAAAAAGCCTGTTATTGTTGACGAAAAAACGGCAACCATTTCAAATTTATACTTTTATGAAAATCAAAAATTTATTATTTACGATTTTGATGTTCAAGTAATGGTTGATACGATTAAAAAAAGGTACAGTATATACCCTTTAATGGTAATGGCTAAAGTAAACGAAAATTTAGAACCTGAATATTTTAAAATAATCGATTGCTTTTCAGAATTAAAAACCTCAAAACTTGAAGTATTAAGCAGGAAAAATATTGCATTTATTTCAGGCAATAGACTTTTGGTGCCTTACCAAAATTATAACGAAAAATGGTACGATGGTAATTTGAGCTATACATTTTTTAGGATGTATGACTACAATAACAACCAACTTACCAATATTGGAGATTCCCTTACTTTTAAATTCCCTAAATTAAATATACCACAAGAGAACTTTGAAAAAGCCACTAGCTGGAATAGGTCTGGCTATATTATACCCAAAGAATTTAAGAGTAAATATGATTTTTCTGATGGTATTTACCTGTACAAAAAGGGCAAGCCGTTTACCAAATATTCAGTTTTACCCCAATACTTCAGTATAAAAAAGAAAGTTTATATAAGCTGTTATGATCTAGGAAATACAAATTTTAAAGAAATTAAATTGCTTAACTTAACAGGCAAATTTAATAAAATGCGTACTATTAAATGTTCAAATATCAGCTTAATTGCTGAATCTGCTTATAATAAACCTTTACATAAGTTTTACTTTTTATCAAAAGACAATGAAAATTTATACTTTAATTCTTCTGACCTTAATTAGTATTTTAGGCACTTCGTTTACACTTATTGAAAATGATTTAGTGTACGATGTAACCCTTTTATACAATGCAAGAGATTGCGTATCGTGTACTTCATTAGCTGATGAAATGATCCAAAAAAAAGTTATTGGAAAATATAAAAGACTGCGATTTATAACCTTTAGTGGCAGGGCAGTTTTAAAGAACCTATATCAAGAACAGTTTTCACTAACGTCTACCGATACAATTATACTTTCAGATTCGCTACTTAATATAGAAACCCAAAAGCATTTCAAAATTGAAGGAGCTACAATACCCTTGTGGCATAGCTGTTTAATATATCATTTGCCTCAAAAAGACAGCATTATCAGTTTGTATAAATAGCGGGTAAAGGCATTCAAATTTGCAATTTTATCAAATAATAGTTATCTTAAATTGTTAAACTAAATAATTAGCAATCAATATCATGAAAAAACTATCAATAATATTAGCCTTGTTTGTCGGATTTTCTGTTACAACCTTGGCACAAGAAAAGGTTACAACCAATACAAAAACAGAAGAATATGAAATGGCAAATGAAAAAATGCCAATGAAAGACCATGTTTGTACAAAAGATTGCAAAGATGGAAAACACCTATATAAACATGGAGAAAAAGGGCATAAATGCAGTGAAGCGTGTATGAAAATGCATGCAAAAGATATGCACGAAGGCCATACCCATGATATGGATATGAAGCACGAATGCAGTAAAGCATGCAAAGACGGCAAACACATGTATAAACATGGAGAAAAAGGCCATAAATGCGATACCAATTGCAAAAAAATGAAATAACCAAAAAGAACCAGATAATCTGGTTCTTTTTTTTGAAATGCTTTTAAATGGATTTTTTATCCACCAAAGGAATTAAAACTAGATGTAAGGAAAGAGATTTATAGCATCAAACCCTATATTTGTTGATTCAATTATTAATTTCTATAAAAACGTATGAAGTTGACAAGATTCGTTTTGGGTTTGTCGCTAATCAGTTCTTTAACTGCAATTGGCCAATCCAGCAAAATCAACTTCGTCCAGTATGAGCTAAAAAACGGTTTACGCGTAATACTGCACGAAGATCATTCGACCCCCATAGTTGCCGTTTCGGTACTTTATCATGTGGGTTCGAAAAATGAAAACCCAGACAAGACGGGTTTTGCCCATTTTTTTGAACATTTGATGTTCGAAGGCTCAAACAATATGGAGCGTGGCGAATACATGAAATTGGTTCAAAGCAATGGCGGTGTTTTAAATGCAAACACTTCTTTTGATAGAACCTACTATTTTGAGGTTTTACCATCGAACCAAACTGAATTGGGATTGTGGTTAGAATCTGAAAGAATGTTACATGCCAAAGTTGACCAAAAAGGCATCGAAACGCAACGCGAAGTTGTAAAAGAAGAGCGCAGACAACGTATGGATAACCGCCCTTACGGGAAGTTATTAGAAGAAACGTATAGCAGAGCTTTTAAAGAACATCCCTATAAATGGCCAACTATTGGCTCAATGGAGCATTTAAATGCTGCTAAAGAGGCAGATTATGTAAACTTCTACAAAACATTTTATGTGCCAAATAATGCAGTTTTATCCATTGCTGGCGATATAAATGTGGAGCAAACCAAAAAATGGATTGCTAAATATTTCGAAACTATTCCTAGAGGAAACATCGCAATCAACCGTCCAAACATCAATGCTGAGCCTTTACAAACTAAAGAAGTTCGCGATACGGTTTACGATAACGTGCAATTACCAGCGGTAATCATGGCATACAAGCAACCCGCGCAAGGCACTGCAGATTTTTATGCATTGCAAATGTTGACTAAAGTTTTGTCGGATGGCGCAAGCTCACGCATGAATAAAGAATTGGTGGATAAGCAACAATTGGCAGTAGCAGCGGGTGCTTTCCCTATTCCAACAGAACATCCAGGATTAACACTTATGTTTTCCATTGCTAACATGGGCAAGAATGCAGCACAATTAGAAACAGGAATGCAAGAGCAAATTGATCTGATTAAAAAGAATTTAATTTCGGATGAAGAGTTTAACAAAATCCGCAATCAGGTTGAAAACGAATTTGTTTCAGAAAATACAAAAATGGCTGGCTTAGCTGAAAATCTAGCAAACTATTTGGTTTATTTTGGCGATGCCAACTTGGTAAACACTGAATTAGAGCGATATATGAAAGTAACGCGCGATGATATTAAAGCAGTTGCCAACAAATATTTTAACAATTCGAACCGTGTAGTATTGTATTGGTTACCTAAAGCAGAAAAGAAATAACAATGAAAAAATATATTTTAGCATATAGCTTAATTGCATTTTCATTTGCAACTAATGCGCAAACTACAAAACCAAAAGCACCAGTAAAACCCACGGTTACTGTTCCAACCCCTCCTATCGACCGATCAATTCGTCCGAGTGGTGGACCAGCACCTGAATTAAAGCTTGGAAAACCTGTTAAAATGGTTTTAGAAAATGGATTGAAACTTTTTGTAGTTGAGAACCATAAAGTTCCTAAAGTTTCATTTTCGTTGGTATTAGATGTAGACCCTGTTTTAGAAGGCGATGCTACCGGATACGTTAGTTTAACTGGTGATTTGATGAAAACAGGTACAACCAAGCGTACAAAAGATCAACTTGATTTAGATATTGATAAATTAGGAGCTAATTTTTCTACTTCTGCTACATCTGTTAGTGCATCTTGTTTATCCAAATATAAGGAGAACATGTTTGAGATATTTTCAGATGTTGTTTTGAATCCGAATTTCAAACAAGAAGAACTGGATAAATTGAAAAAGCAATTGGTTTCTGGTTTGCAACAACAGAAAGATGATCCAGATGCCATTTCTGCAAACGTTACTAATAAATTGATTTATGGTAATGACCATCCCTATGGAGAAATTAACACTGAAGAAACGGTTAATAAAATAACCATACAGCATTGCAAATCGTATTACGCTACTTTCTTCAAGCCAAATGTAGGATACTTAGCAATAGTGGGCGACATCACTCCTGCCGATGCTAAAGCCATGGTTGAAAAATACTTGGGTTCCTGGAAAAAAGGCGAAGTGCCTAAATTTACTTATCCAATGCCTGCCCCAGTTCCCGGAATTCGTGTTGCTTTTGCAGAGAAAAAAGGCGCTGTACAATCATCTGTTAGCGTTGTTCACGCGGTTAATATGAAGAAAAATAACCCTGATTTAATTGCTGCCTCAGTTGCAGATAATATTTTGGGTGGCGGTTCTTCTTCTCGTTTATTTTTAAACTTGCGTGAAAGACATGGTTGGACATATGGAGCGTATTCAAGCCTAGATGCTGATCAGATAAGCGCTAAATTTAATGCGTATGCATTGGTAAGAAACGCGGTTACAGATAGTGCTGTTTCTGAAATTTTAAGTGAAATAACTACCTTAAATAAAGAAAAAGTTTCGAACGAAGAGTTAAAAAACATGTTAACGTACATGACTGGAACGTTTGCTTTGTCAACCGAAGACCCAGGAAGTGTTTCTCGTTTTGCAATTAATTCAGAGCGTTATAATTTACCTGAAGGATATTATAACAATTACCTTAAAAACCTAAACAATGTGAGCGCTTTAGATGTTTTAGGAGTTTCAAACAAATATATGCATCCAAAAAATACATTTATTGTAATTGTAGGAAGTAAAGAAGTGCTTGAAAAAATGAAAAGGTTTGCAACTTCTGGTAATGTAGAAATGTATGATTTCAAGGGAGATGCTGTGAAAGAAAGTAAGCCTATTCCGGCAGGAATTACTGCAACCAAAGTTTTGGACAAATATGCTGAAGCGATTGGTGGAAAGGTTGAAATAGCAAAAGTGAAAGATGTTGTTAGTACCTATAATGGCAGCATGCAAGGCATGACATTAGAAATGACAATGTCACGTAAAGCGCCAAACAAATTCTCTACCAGCATTAGTGCAAACGGAATGACTTTCCAAAAAATAGCATACAATGGCGTTAAAGGATTCTCAGGTGGAATGCAAGGCGCAAAGGATATTGTAGGAAAGCAACTGCAAGACTTAAAAATACAATCAGCCATTTTTAACGAAACTCAATACGAGAAGTTAGGTTGTAAACTTAAATTAACCAGTTTAGAAGAACTGGAAGGCACTTATTGTTATGTTGTTGAAGTTCTTTATCCATCAGGAAATAAGTCTACCGAGTTTTATGATGAAAAAACCGGACTAAAAATTCAGGAAATTAGTGAGAACGATGAAGATGGCGAAAAGTTAATCCAAACTACCCGTTATAAAGATTACAGATTAGTTGGAAATTTAAAGTTTCCATACGAGATAAGCCAAAGTTTTGGGCCCGCTACAATTACATTTTCTGCAATAAGCATAAAGGTAAATACCAAGTTGAAAGACGAAACATTTGATTAAAAATCAATTTCTGTGCAAAAAAAGCCTTGAAAAATTCAAGGCTTTTTTTATACTCATTACTTTTACTGCTATTTTTAAGCATAAATCAAAACCATGCAGCTTTATTCAATAAATACTGGACTTTTTAAACTCGATGGCGGTGCAATGTTTGGGGTTGTTCCCAAAACATTGTGGAATAAGCTGGAGTCAGCTGATGAAAATAACCTTTGCACTTGGAGTATGCGTTGTTTATTGGTACAACAAGGAAATCAGCTGATATTAATTGACAACGGCATTGGCGATAAACAGGATGCTAAATTTATGGGGCATTACTACCTGCATGGAAACGATACGCTTGATAGTTCGTTAAATGCCTTAGGTTTTCATCGGTCAGATATTACCCACGTATTATTAACCCACTTACATTTTGATCATTGTGGAGGAAGCATTGTATACAATACAGTAAAAGAGAGGTACGAGTCTGCTTTCCCCAATGCAACATTTATAATTAACGAAGAACATTGGCATTGGGCAGTAAACCCAAATGCTCGTGAAAAAGCATCTTTCTTAAAAGAAAATATTCTGCCAATTCAAGAATCTGGCCAGTTACAATTAATACAAAAGCCCGAAATTATATTACCCAATATTGCTGCAGAATATGTATATGGCCATACTGAGGGTATGATTTTACCGAAAATATCGTATAAGAATCATACGCTTTTGTTTATGGCTGATTTAACGCCATCGGTAAGTCATTTGCCTTTGCCGTTTATTATGGCGTATGATATGCGCCCACTTCAAACTTTAAACGAAAAGCAACAAATGCTCCAAAAAGCCTGCGATGAAAAATGGATTTTATTTTTTGAGCACGATGCCAAGAATGAATGTTGCACCTTAAAACAAACCGAAAAAGGCCCAAGGGTTGATGAGATTTTCCCATTGAGTTCCATCGCATGAAGGGAATCAGTGGAACATTAGTTTCTGTACCACGTAAAGGTTTGCAATTTTTGTTTAGTGGAAATGAATATTTTGATAGGTTAATCCAATTAATAGGAAATTCTAAATCAACAATCCATTTACAAACGTATATTTTTGATACGGATGCTACCGGTAAATTGATATTGGACCATTTGTTTTTAGCCGCAAATCGGGGAGTAAAAGTTTATTTAGTAGTTGATGCCTATGCTTCATCAAAACTAGCCAAGGAAATTCCAAATCATCCAAATTTGCTTTTCAGATCGTTTTCTCCAGTTATTACCTCTAAAAGAATTCAGATTGGTAGAAGGCTACATCACAAAATATTTGTATCAGATGCTTCTTATGCGCTAGTTGGTGGTTTAAATATTGCAGATAAATACCATTATGGTAATTTGGAAAATCCGCCATGGTTAGATTTTGCTATTGAGGTTGTAAAAACTCCAGCACTTCGATTGCATGAGTATTGTGCACAAATTTGGGAAAAAGATTTTCGGATAATTTTGACAAGCGAATATATAAATCAGAATAGAATTCGGAATACGAATCTAATTTCCTTAAAGATAAACAGAAACGATTGGTTTAGAAATAAGATAGAAATTTACAAAAGTTACCGAAATGCCATTAAGTATGCAAAAAGTGATATATTGATTATTAACAGCTACTTTTTGCCAGGATTAAGAATGCGAAGACTTATTCACCAAGCTAGTTTAAGAGGAGTTAAAGTTCGAGTAGTTTTGGCTAAATATTCTGATATTAAATTGGTACAATATGCAATCAGATATTTGTACAATTGGATGTTGCGTAACCGAATTGAGATAGTGCTGTGGAAGCCCTCTGTGATGCATGGCAAATTGATGATTGTAGATCATAAATTACTTATGATTGGATCATACAACTTTAACGCGCTAAGCGATTATGCTAGTTTAGAACTAAATATTACAGTTGAAGATCAGCAATTTAGCAAAGATGTAATTCAAAAGATTAATGCTAAACTTGCTGGAAATACTGAAACCATAAGTCCACTTGAATTTCAAAAAAAATACCTGCTTATACTGCAGGTATTTGATTGGTTTAACTATCAAATTATACGCATGATGTTGCGCATAACATTTTGGTTTACTCCGGGTAAACCTATTCGTTAATTATTTAAAACGAAACAAACGCATCATTTCAGTGTATATCGAGGTATTTTCTCGAATTCCTGTAAAGTTTTCAGCACCTGGGCCGTAAGCAAAAATCGGCACCATAACTCCAGTGTGCTTCTTTGTTGTAAACTTGCCATCGATAGTTCTATTTTTGATTGAACCTCCATTTATTGCAAATCCCCCCGTTTCATGATCTGCAGTTATAACTACGAGCGTTCTTTTGTTTTTTTTCGCAAACTCTAAAACACGACCAATCGCTAAATCAAAGTCAACCATTTCAGAGGTTATGTAATCGGTTTCGTTACTATGTCCACCCCAATCAATTTGTGAGCCTTCAACCATCAAGAAAAAACCTTTTTTGTTTCTTGAAAGTAAGTCTACCGCTTTTTGGGTAGTTATTTCAAGCTGATTTCCTCTGCCTTCATTAACTTTTTTAGGATCTTCTAAGGCTGTAAAACCAATAAGTTTATCTCCATTAAATTTCAAAATAGAGTCCATTGATGACGTAACAGTATATCCCTTAGCTCTAAATTCTGCAGACAAGTTTCTTTTGTCGCTTCTTTGGTCAAAAAACTTTTGGCCACCACCTATTAAAACATTTACAGGAGTTTTAAGCATATCGGCAGCAATTGCTTCATCTAAACTACGGCTAGGTTGATGCGCTATGAAAGATGCAGGAGTTGCATGGGTAATTGGACAAGTAACTACCATTCCAGTTGCCAACCCTTCTTTAGATGCTCTTTCTAAAATGGTTTCGTGAGAAACTGAATCTTTATCAACTCCAATTGCACCATTGTACGTCTTTTTACCAATGGAAAAAGCAGTTGCTCCAGCAGCAGAATCTGTTATTAGGTTATCTGCAGAATAAGTTTTACTTAGCCCAATGTGTTTGCATTGCTCCAAATTTAAATGCATACCGTTGGTTACCATTCCGGCATAAACCTGTGTTAAACCCATACCATCGCCTACCATAAAAATAATATTTCGTGGCCTTTTAGGTTTGGCTAAGGCTGTAATGGGCGAAAAAATGGTTGTGCCTTGGATTAAAAGCAATCCAATTGCTAAGTATTTCCTTTTCATACCGCAAATAACTGGCTTTTTGAAAAAATAACTTAGCTTTTTAAAATAAAAACTGTTTTTTTAGTTAAAAAATAACATTTATGTGCGGCAGGTTTGTTGTTTTAAGCGAGAAGGAAAAAATAGAATTGCGGTTTAAAGGCAAATTACCAGAAAATTATCATAAACGTTTTAACATTGCTCCTGTTCAAGAATCGGTAATTAAAACCCAGCAAAACACTAATTTTGAGTGGGCAAACTAGGTATTTATGCTAAAAAGCCTGGTAATAAATGCTCGAATGGAAACGGTTTCTGAAAAATCATCTTTCAAAGAGTTGTTAAATACTAATCGCTGTATTATCCCATCCAATGGGTTTTACGAGTGGGAAAGTAGCGATTTTGCGCAACCTTATTTTGTGTCGCTTGCCGATAAAGAATTATTCAGTTACGCTGGATATTGGAGAAATGTAGGTTCTTCAACAATTCCACAAATGCAGTTTGTAATAATGACATTGCCTGCAAATGGCAAAATAGCAGAAATACATGATCGAATGCCGGCAATACTACCGAATAATCTGGTAAATGACTGGCTAAACCTCTATTTTTCTTTTAACCACCTCAAATCTGAGTTAGCTGTTTTTAAAGAAACACTACTTAAAATTTATCCTGTCTCTACAAAAATTAATAAAATTAAGTTTGATACTCCCGATTTGCTATTACCGGGCGATGAGCAACTTCGGTTGTTTTAAATTTTAGGATCATTATATTTTCAAGGATAACTTCAAAATTCTCCCACAAAAATTTATCCGTTTGTGTAGTTTTGATTCCATGATTAAGTCAATTCTACTGCTGTTTGTTGCTTTCTTGTTCGGCATATCTACCAAGGCTCAAGATTCTAATCCAAAATTTGACATTGAATTGGCTCAAAAGCTTGGGGCCGATGAGTATGGGATGAAAAAATATGTTTTTGTGATATTAAAAACAGGATCAAACAAATCTAAAAACGTGGCAGTAAAAGACAGTTGTTTTGCTAGACATATGAAAAATATTGGCCGATTGGTTGATGCTAAAAAACTGATTGTAGCTGGGCCATTTTTTAAAAATGAGGAATCTATGCGCGGTTTATTTATTCTCAATGTTCCATCGCTTGAAGAAGCAAAGTCATTACTTGACACAGATCCCGCTATAAAAGCAAAATATTTAAAGACAGAGCTTTATTATTGGTATGGCTCAGCCGCTTTACCAGAATATTTAGAGGCCTCTGATAAAATCTGGAAGGTTGGACACAATTAGTATCTTTTAGGTTTGCAGAATTTTATGTTTTAGAAATTATATAGTGATATTTTAAAATGGCAGCCACACTTATACTGTCAGTAATTTCGCCATTTAGCACCATATTTAAAGCTTCAGAAAAAGGAAGTTTCTTTATTATTAACTCTTCTGAATCTTCAGGGCAAGCTGTTTCTTGGGTTAAATCGGTTGCTAAGTAAACAATTGCTGCCTCATCAGATACCGAGTTAGATAAATGCATTTCTAATAAAGGATTCCAAGTTTTAGCAACCAAGCCTGTTTCTTCTAGTAATTCTCGCTGTGCAGATTCTATTGGATCACCATCGAGCTTACCTCCTCCTTCAGGCAATTCCCAACTATATCTTTCTAGTGGAAATCGGTATTGGCCAACAAGCCACGTATTTCCTTCGTTATCAATTGGCAAAATGCCAATAGCTAAGTTTTTAAAATGAACAACACCGTAAATTCCATCGTTATTGTTCGGGTTCTTCACTTCGTTGTGAATCACTTTTATCCAAGGATTTTCGTAAACGATTTCGCTTTTTAGAGTCTTCCACGGGTTTTGGTTTTCGTTCATCTTTCAGTTCATTATAGATTTTCTCAAGAGATTCGTCATAGTTTTCAATGGATAAATCTCGGAAATTATGCCGAACAGTTTTGTACATCTCTTCTAAAGTTAATCCTCTATCTAATTTAGTATTCGTGCTGTTTACTAATCTTTTTAAAAGTTTTAATCTTCTTTCGATTTCGTACGTAGTATAAATTTGAGCATTATCGTTTCCAATAAAGCGGGTTAAATGGTTTTTCGTTAATCTCTCTAAAACACGGCTGTTTATCAAAAGTGAATTTCCAATACTTTCATTAATCCTAATTTTATTTGAGTAATGTGCAAATCCAAAGCCGGTTCCAGATTCTGTAATTTGCATATTCAAGCACGAATAATTGCTGCTTTTTTCAGTTAAATAAATATTAAAAAAAGTTGGAGCTATTTTAAAAATTGTATCTGAAGTAATTATCAAATCAGGTAATATTAAATCGCTTAATTTCAATACATTATTATTATTACTTTGATATTGATTCCACTGTGAGGTTGCAATACCAAACATCCATTCTGAACCGTATTTAGGCATTACAAATTGAGCCTTTGGCCAAACCGATTTGAAATATTTTACTCCGATAAAACGCCCTAAATCTGGCGAAGTAGTAAAAATAAACTGTAAACTTTTTTCAGGAAATTTGATTCTTAGTAGGTTAATTATGTTTTTATTTTCGTCATCATTTAGTTGGGTATCAAACAAAATTATACTTGCAGAATCAACAATAACTATTGAGTTATAGGCTTCTTTTGCAATTGGCTTATAAATCCAAACACCTGCTTCAATTTCAATTAAATCAGATTCATTTTGATTTTGAGAAAAGGCTTTGCAAACAAAAGTTGTAAGAAAAAGAAAAATTAGTAAGAATCTCATTTTAAGGAATAGGTAAAGTTATAGAACTTGGATATTCAACCCGGACATGATAAATGCTGCCTAACATTTTCTTAAACAGTATTTTAATTTCGTTTACGTCTTTAAATGTTATTCCAGAATTGTCAAATTGTTTGTTATTTATTTTATAATCAATTATGGTATCAACCAGATTACTCAAAGCTTCTTCAGATACATTTTTCAAGCTGCGGGATGCTGCTTCCACTGAATCTGCCATCATTACAATTGCTGTTTCTTTTGAAAAAGGGCGTGGACCAGGATATCTAAACTTATTTTCTTTTATAAATTCGATTGGAGAATTTTTTAGAGAAGATTGATAGAAAAACTCTACCCGCTGATCGCCATGGTGTGTTCTTATAAAATCGATAATAATTTCTGGGATTCTGTTTTTTCGCGCCATCCGAATACCATCAAGTACATGATTTATAATTATTTCAGCGCTTTCTTCATCGTTTAAATCAGTATGAGGATTGATGTGATTCATCTGATTTTCAATAAAATACATAGGGTTTGCCATTTTGCCAATATCATGATACAAAGCTCCAACCCTTACCAAGAGTGTATTTGCATTTAATTTGTAGGCTGCAGCTTCAGCAAGGTTAGCCACTTGCATTGAATGCTGAAATGTACCGGGTGCTTTCATCGAAAGCTCACGAAGCAGTGGCGAATTTGTATCCGAAATTTCTAACAAAGAAACCTCAGAAACCTGCCCTAAAAGTTTTTCAAAACCATAAATAAGTGGAGATGACAATAAAATCAACAAAGAATTAATGGCAAACCAAAATAAATTGGTTGAGTTAAACTCATTGATACTTCCAGATTTATAGAGTGTAAATCCAAGATAAACAATCAGATACCCGATAAAACAAATCCCTGCAGTTAAGTAAAACTGAGATCTTTTTCTGAAATTTTGTAGACTTAAAATTGCTAGAACACCAACTATAAAGGTAATTACGATAAATTCGTCCGTTTCTGAAGCAAAAAACGAGCTAAATATTATTTGAAATAATAGTACGGTAATAGAAACCCATGAATCAAAAAATACGCGCAATACAATCGGAATAATTACTATAGGAATAATATATATGTTAACTTTTAGGCTTGAATTGGCAAAATAAGCCATCAAAACGGTGAGATAAATACTAAATAAAATAACAGTTAACGATTGGGTTTTATCGAAAATATCTGGCTTAAACTTTTTAAATAAGTGATAAATAACACCAGTAAATAATAATGTTAAAATTAGTTGACCTAAAAGAATAAGAAGGTGCTGATATGGACCAACCAACGATGCTTCAAACTCTTTTTGTAGCGATTTTAAGACCAATAACTTCTCGTTGTTAACAATCGAACCTTTGGTAATGATTAATTCACCTTTTTGAATCATTCCTGAATAAACTGGAATTCGATCTACATAATGCTTTAATACTATATTGGTTAAGGTCGAATCATACTTCAAGTTTTCGATCAAACTATTTTGAAATATTTTTAGTACTGCACTTTGTTTTCCTTCTTCAATTAGCTGAGAGAATGCTTTTTTAGCAAATGAATTCGCTTTTTGAAAGGTATATAAGTCACTTAATCTTACTTTTTTTACTTTGCCATATTCATTTTTGATTAACACAAATTCAGTATTGAGGTTTAAATTACCTTCTAATCCAATGAGGCCTTTTGTGTAAATTTCGTGTAATATTATTTCCAACTCAGACTCAACTGCTTGAATTTCTGCTCCACTAAACAAACTAAGTTTTTCATTCGCTATTTCATTTTCAATGGTCTCAAATGCTTTTTGAACCGCATTTGAGTCATAATCGTAGATGGGTGATAGTTGAAAAGCTGCTAAAGCTTGGTCAGCTTTTAATACTGTAGGCGTTTTTAGAACAGGAAAATCAAATGGAGCTATTAAATCTTCATAAACCCAAGGCTTATTTTGTTCAAATTTGTAAGTAAATCTAAGATCCCTAGGTAATAAAATCAGCACTAAAAGCACGAAAATTGTAAATGGAATGAGTTTTTTCCAATATTTTCTGCCAGTAGCATATTTATATTTTTGGGTGATTAACCTAAACGTTGATTTCATAATTTATCACAAAGTAAACATTTCATCTCTGAGAGGTAAAACCTTAACTTCGCTTTTTAAAATTAACACAATGAAAGAAGTATATATAGTATCTGCAGTTCGAACACCAATGGGAAGTTTTGGTGGAACATTAGCCTCAGTTTCAGCTACCCAATTAGGTGCTGTTGCAATTAGAGGTGCATTAGCAAAAATTAATCTAGATCCCCTAGAAGTTCAAGAAGTTTTGATGGGAAGCGTTTTGCAAGCGAATTTAGGTCAAGCACCAGCTCGTCAGGCAGCTATTTTTGCAGGCCTACCCCCTACTGTTCAGTGCACTACTGTAAATAAAGTTTGTGCTTCAGGCATGAAAGCTATTATGCAAGGCGCTCAAAGTATTATGTTGGGAGATGCTGAAGTAGTGGTTGCTGGTGGTATGGAAAATATGTCTCAGGTTCCATTTTATAGCCCAAACATGCGTTGGGGAAATAAGTATGGAAATGTAACTATGGTTGATGGACTTTCTAAAGATGGATTAACCGATGTATATCACAATTACCCAATGGGAAATGCAGCAGATTTTTGTGCAAAAGAATGCAATATTTCAAGAGAAGACCAAGACGCATATGCTATTGAATCGTATACCCGCTCTGCTGAAGCATGGAAAGCGGGAAAGTTTTCAGATGAAATTGTACCCGTAGAAATTCCGTCTCGTAAAGGCGATCCAATTCTATTCTCAGAAGATGAAGAATATAAAAGCGTAAAATTTGATAAAATCCCAGGATTAAAACCCGCTTTTTCTAAAGAAGGAACAGTAACCGCAGCAAACGCTTCAACCATGAACGATGGTGCTGCTGCAGTTGTTTTGATGAGTAAAGAAAAAATGGAATCGTTGGGATTAAACCCATTGGCAAAAATTGTGTCTTATGCAGATGCAGAACAAGCGCCTGAATGGTTTACTACTACTCCTTCATTAGCAGTACCTAAAGCAGTAGCAAAAGCCGGTTTACAAATGAATGATATTGATTTTTTCGAATTAAACGAAGCTTTTTCGGTTGTAGGGATTGTTAACACACAAAAAATGAAACTCGATTCATCAAAAGTTAATGTAAATGGAGGGGCTGTTTCATTAGGTCATCCATTGGGATGTTCTGGTGCAAGAATTATAGTAACCTTAATAAGTGTTTTAAATCAAAACAAAGGAAATTATGGTGCAGCAGGAATTTGCAACGGTGGCGGAGGAGCATCAGCCATGGTAATTCAACGTATTATTAATTAATTCAATATTTTATCTACTTTTAGAACCTTTATAACCCTAAGCAATGAAATTGTTTTTTACCTCAATCTTGGCCTCAATGGCTTTGATTTCGGGAGCACAAAATTCAAATTATTGGCATAAAACTGCCGAGTTGAATGCACCCATGAGCCAACGTTGGATTTCTCCTCAGAAATCTTTGACCTACCAATTAGAGCTTTCAGCTTTAAAGCAAGTTTTAGCAAAAACATCGCTTGAAACTACACCAATTTTATCAACTCCAAAAACGGCAGTATCGATTCCATTCCCCGATGGTTCAATGCATACGTTTTTGATTTGGGAATCTTCTACCATGGCGAAAGAACTTCAGGCCAAATTCCCTGAAATTCGTACCTATATGGGTTATGATCAAAGCAATTCAAGTGTATCTATTAAATTAGACTGTACTCCTGCTGGTTTTCATGCCATGATTTTAGGTTCAGAACCTTCAACAGTTTTCATTGATCCACATTTAAAAAATAACACAGAATATTATTCAGTTTATTTTAAAAATGAATATGGAGACCCATTGCAAAAAGGAGCTGAGTTTAAGTGTGGTTTAACAAGTGATAATGTTGAACTACGAAACAATGTAATCAGTAATGATAAAAAGATAAATTTAAAGTCATATTCTAACCCTAAAACTGAAGGAATTGGAACCGAACTAAGAACATATCGTATTGCGGTAGCTGCAACTAAAGAATTTACAAACTTCCATGGTGGTACAGTAACTGCAGGTTTAGCCGCAGTTGTTACAAGTATGAACCGCGTTAATGGTGTTTACGAAAAAGAATTAGCTGCGCGTATGAATTTGGTTGCTAACAACAACCTAATTATTTATACCACGTCAAATCCTGGTCCATATTCTAATAATAATGCAAGTGCATTACTAACTCAAAACCAAACTAATTTAACCTCTGTAATTGGTTCTGCTAATTACGATATTGGCCATGTAATGAATACAGGTGGCGGTGGATTAGCATCATTAGCATCTATCTGTTCTTCAACTTCAAAAGCTCAAGGGCAAACTGGCTCATCGCAGCCTGTTGGTGACCCGTACGATATCGATTATGTTGCGCATGAAATTGGTCATCAATACGGTGGAAATCACACATTCAATGGTTCATCAGGAAGTTGCTCAGGTGGAAATAGAAATGCATCAACTGCATACGAGCCTGGAAGTGGTTCAACCATCATGGCATATGCCGGTATCTGTGGATCTCACGACCTTCAAACCAATTCAGATGCATATTTTCATAACATCAGTTATATTGAAATAACAAACAATTTAGCGCGTGCTGCAATAGCAAATTGCCCTGTTAAAACGCAAACAGGTAATTTACCTCCTGTAGTAGATGCTGGACCAGGAGGATATATGATTCCAAAATCAACGCCATTCAGAATGGTTGCTTCTGGCTCAGACCCAAATGGGGATCAAGTTTTTTATTGCTGGGAACAAATGGATTTAGGCGCTGCAGGTGACCCTAAAACGCCAACTGGAACTGCACCATTATTTAGATCTTTCAAACCTACCACAAACCCAGAGCGTGTTTTCCCTAAATGGGCAAATATTTTAGCTAATTCAACAACAGTTGGTGAAGTAATGCAAACTACTGCCCGTACATTAAACTTCAGGGTTACAGCACGCGACAACAAAGTTGGAGGTGGCGGAGTAGAATACGATACAACTAAAATTTTTACTACAGATCAAGCGGGGCCGTTTATCATGACCAGTCAGGGTTCTGCATCCACTTGGACAATTGGACAGAATTATACCATTACATGGAATGTGGCTAACACCAACTTAGCGCCTTGTAATACTCAAAATGTTAATATCCGTTTGTCGTTAGATACTGCTAAAACTTTTCCAATTTATTTAGCAACCAGCGTTCCAAATACAGGTTCATATACCATTACCCTTCCTTCAAACGCATTTCCTTCCACTCGTGGAAGAATCATGGTAGAGGCTGCCAACAGCATTTATTTTGATGTGAACGATAGTTGGGTTACAGTTGTACAGCCAGCACAGCCTAGCTTTACTTTTCAAGTAAATAATCCAATAACAAGCGCTTGTTTAGGAGATACAGTTTCTTATAAGTTTATAACCTCTCCTATTTCAAATTTTGGAGATTCTATTTACTTAACATTTGGTAATTTGAATCCAGGAATTACGCCACTTGCATCAAAATATGTAATGTTTAAAAGCGATACAGTTACTATGCAATTTATCATTGATACAAGTGTTGTATTTGGCAATCAAATTTTTACAGTATATGCCACAGGTAACACTATTATTAAAGACCTTACTTTAACAATAGGTATTGTAAGTAATTCTCCAAATGCTCCAACTTTAACTACTCCAATGAATAATGCCACTTTAATAGGGCTTCGTCCTCAATTAGTTTGGGCTGGAATTCCTGGAGCTAAGAATTATTTATTAGAAATATCAACCGACTCTTCGTTTAATACGATAGTTTATACAACCACTTTAGGCGCAATAAATACGTTAAAAGTGCCAATTTATTTGCAAGGAAATATACAACATTGGTGGAGAATGCAAACTATTGGAGCATGTGGAACAGGAACCGTTGGCATGGGTAATACATTTACAACAGAGGAAGTAACTTGTAACGAGTTTAACAAAGCAACTGCTTTGCCAATTTCTTCAACCTCTTCAAATGTTTACACACAATCTATATTAGTTAGTGGATTAACTGGTTTTGTTCAGTATGCACGCATTGAAAACATGAATATTTCACATACTAATATTGGTGATCTTGAAATGTTTTTGACCTCGCCTGAAGGTAAAACTATTAAGATATATAGCAGAAATTGCAATAATTCAGCGGACATGTTGTTGAGTTTTTCTGATGATGGAAACCTTGCAATTAATTGCCCACCAACAGATAATTTATTTGTTAAACCTAGTGCAACCTTCAGCACATTAACTGGTGGTAACCCAAATGGTGAGTGGAAATTAACCATCAGCGACTTAACATCCCTAAACGGTGGTCAGTTAAATAGTTGGAATTTAGTGCTTTGCACAAAATCTTGCATTGGGGTTAGTCCAATTACTATTTCTGCGAATCCTAACAATTCAAATATTTGTCAGAGTGGTTTTGCAAGTGTTTCTGTATCAGCATCTTCATCGCTTTTATTAGCTTATCAGTGGATGTTAAACGGAAATCCTATACCAAATGCAACGGGTTCAAACTATACAATTATAAATGGCCTTCCAAACCAAACTGGGGTATATACTTGCGAAATTTCGAATGCTTGCGCATCAAAAACTTCTAATCCAGCAACCATAAATGTGTATGCAACTCCAGCTACTCCAACATTATCCTATGTTTCAGGATTTTTACAAAGTTCTGCTGCTACAGGAAATCAATGGTATTTTAATAATGTAGGCATTTCAGGAGCTGTTGGAACAACGTATACCCCAACTCAATCGGGTGCATACAATGTTCGTGTAACAGAAAACAACTGTACTTCGGATTGGTCGAATAGTTTCACCTTTAATGTTGGTGTAATTTCGATTCCTAATGGAGAATTGACAATTTATCCAAATCCTACATCAGATATAGTTAGGTTGAATTTAAACACTGAAACTTATGATTTGGTAATTGAAGTGATGGATGTAAAAGGAAGTATAATATCTTCTAAAAGATACTCAAAACTAAACTCAGGGACTATTGAAGTTTCACTTCCAGAGTCAACCGGATTATATTTACTAAGAATGAAAACCCCAACTTGGTCACATTCCGAAAAGATTATCAAAAAATAATATTAATTAAATATAAATAAGAAAAGACACAATTGTGTCTTTTCTTATTTATATTCTATCTAAAGTTTTAACTGATAGCCACTTAAAATACTAAAAATTCTTTTTCTTGAACAAATACTCGCCAATTAAGAATGGTATTATTGCCCATAGGGTCATAATAATATTTGAAATTATTAACCCGAATGAAGACCCTAAATAATTTTTCAAAAGTGCTCCTGTAAAGCCCATCAAAGCGGATATATCAAACTGCAATAAGTTTATTACTCTAGCTGTATCAATAGGATTAAGCCATGTTAAAGCAATTATCGCTTTATCTATCGGATAGTCTTGAAATAAATAAAGAATGCCAAGTATAAATCCATCAAAAACAACAGAAAAGTAAAACCAATGAAGTACTGCTAATCCAATACCTTTAGCTTTATCTTGAACAACAACCCCTATTAGCAGTCCGATTGAAGAAAAAATAAAAGTTAGTAAAAAACCACTTAATAGTAAGAATATAGCTTGTTCTATAGATTGCCATATAATTATAGGGATACTAATACCTATCAAAAAAGTTAATCCTAATGCCAAACTTTGTCCGAGATAAATTCCCCTAAATATGGTATTTCGATTAATTGGTTGTGAAACTAAAAGCTCAATAAACTCTCTTGAATTATAATAGTTTATAGTTGAAAGAATAATGGAAACTAACGGAACAATTAACAGGCAAATGTTTAGTATACTTAAAAGAGCCTTAGAATTATCCTGATTAAGATAAAATAATCCAAAACAAATAACTACAAACAATAAACCATATCCAATTACAAGTTTGCTCCTAAGTTGATTATAAAAAACGTATTTAAATATCTTATTACGATTCATTATTCGATACCATTAATTTAGCTAGAGCTTTACTTAAATTTATTTCTTGTTGTTGAGTTTTAAATTTTTCTAAAAATTCGTTAACAAAAACTTTTCCGTCTAATAAAAAAATGATTTTGTCGGAAATCTCTTCAACTTCACTCGCAATGTGAGAGGTAATAATTATTAGTTTACCAGAAGCTTTTTCTTTTCTAATTTTTTCTTTTAAAATCTCTGTAGAAATTGGGTCTAAACCTGCTGTTGGTTCATCTAAAATTAATATACTTTGATTGAACATAAAGGCTAAGCAAGCTCCTATTTTTTGTTTTTGTCCTCCACTTAAATTCCCCATTTGTTCATTTTTAAACTTTTCTATGTTAAACTTTATATAAAGTTCATTATCAACATCTTCATTAACATTTCTTAATTCTTTTATTAAATTAAATATCTCATAAACTTTTAAATTTTCCGGATATTTTGCAATTTGAGGCATATACCCTATACATTCTCTGTACTTAAAATCTTTTTTAATATCAATACTATTCACTTTAATTATGCCGTATTCAGGTAATACTAAACCCAATAGGGATTTTAAGATAGTTGTTTTACCAGAGCCATTTGGACCCATAATTGCATAAACATAACCTGGCTGAAATTTTATTGAAACATCTGGGAGAATAACTCTCTTTCCATATGTTTTTTTAAGATTTAATATCTCTATCATTTACAGGTTTCATTAAAGGTTGTGTGTCAATTAAAGTTTCAGGTATTACAGAAGGGATAGTTTTCTCTAATGAATCAAATAAATCAACTAAGAAACTATGAAGTAAAATAATACTAATAGGTAATTCTGCAACTAGCATTGAAAACATACTTACAGGTCTATATGGAATGTCACCAATTTTATTTTCATCTAAATCATATCCTTTATATTTATCCCAATAGTTTTGGTTAAAATAATTCATATTTCCACTGCTGTTTGTGAAAACATCAAATGTGTTTCCAGAGAAATTATTTGTTAGAATTGAATCATTGTAACAGTTTCCAAGAATTTTGATTGCGATACCATTTTCATGAAACTTATTATTATGAATATGTAGGTTATTACTTCCTTCCATAAATATTCCAGATGTATTGTTAGAAAAATAATTGCCCACAATTACACTTTGGTTTATATCCTTCAACAATAAGCCATAAGAAGCAGAACCCCAGTTATCAACAAACTTGTTATTTTGCATCTTTATGTTTTTTGTATACATAACAGCAACACCTGAGCCATTGTTTTTAAATACGTTATTATTGTATTCGTTGCCATCTGAAAACATGAAATGCAAACCATACCGAATGTTTTTTGTACTGTAGTTTGATTTTATACTTGAATTTTTTACAAATTCAAAATAAATTCCATCTCTACATCCTGAAATAAAATTTTGGACTATCTGTACAGAATCACACTTCCATAAATGTATCCCATTCCCAGATTTTGTTTCTTTCGAATTATTTCCAACTATTTTATTGTTAATGATTTTGCAATTTTTACTTCCTGACAAGTAAATAGAAAAATAATTATTTTCGAAAATATTATTTTTTATTTCGATAAAATCACTTCTATCTATTTTAATCGCTGAATAATCATGCATTGAACTACTACCAGTATTAACAAAAGTTATTCCATTAACTTTAATACTGTTTGATTTTATTGTCAATAATTGGGCTTTGTTTTGCCCATCTAAAATTGCTCCTTTTTCTCCTTTTAATTCTGTAAAACTATTGCTCAACGTCAAATTAGAGATAGGATAAATCCCTTTTTTAAATATCAAAACATCTCCTTTTGACATCGAATTAAGAATATTTTGTAAGTTTTTACTATTTTCTGGTTTTACAATAATTTCTTTAGCAATCAATAAATTTAAATTAAATATTAAAATGATTACAAAAAATAATCTCATTTAATTTGTTTAGGATTAAAAATTGTTTTTTTAAAATCTTCATCTACTAATTTTCCAGGGAAAACATTCACAATAGAATCAATATAAGTTTTGTTTTTTAAAAAAGCCATATTACCGCCCATTGGAGAATTTAACATAGGACTTTCCCATATCACGGATTCTTCAACTTCAAAAAACTCATCAGGTTCAAAAAAATTTGCTACAAACAGCTTTGGTTTTTTTGGGTTTTTATCATAAGCCTGAACGTTTATAAAACATATCAAATCATCATAAATACTTATTTTACCGTGTTCATTTAAAGCTTGAACCACAAACTTCTTTTCCATTATTAACATTTGGCAATGTTCACAACTGGTTTCTCCAACTGTTATTGACTTTGGAGTTGGCTTTTCACAAGATTGCAGAGCTAAAAACAAACAAGCAAAAAGGAACAAAAAAGAGAATTTATCTTTTTTGATAAATGTGAATAAGAAAACAAATACAAACACAGTTGCAATTATAATTAATATCCACCCTCCAATTGAAGGATAAGAATGTGCTATGAAGTTTAGCAGTTGCTTAGACCCCCAAAGAGGTGGCTGATAGGTCATTCCAGGGACTTTTATTGCCGCTGTAGGGTCTAAATTGTGACCATAATCATACCCCCATAAGTAAAAATCATAAGCGCCTATAAAGCATATTGCCAAGAATATTGAAACAAAAATACCTAAAAGCCATTTTTTACCAACATATGAAACGATAAAACCAAATACAATTAGAAATGAAATTATAAAAGCCATATATTTCAATTCAGGGATACTTTTTGGATTAATTTGTTTCATCCCTATATAATGGTTTAAACCATTTATGATGTTTAAATCACCAGAAATTCGATTATACCAGATAGACATACTTAAGCCTTCTGGGTATTGGGGAGCTTCTAGGTCAATATCCCATAATGGAAAAAAGAAAACTGATATTAGGATTAAACTTCCAAAAAAAATTATTTTTCTACTAAGTTTATTCATGTTTATAATTTATAAGGGGAGATTGAAAAATCTCCCCTTATTTAATTTATTCTCCTAATGAAGAACTTAAAGCCACCTTTGAACCGGCTCCTGAAACTCTTATGTAACCTTGCATTTCTTGATGCAGCGCAGAACAGAAGTCTGTGCAATAAAAAGGGTATACCCCTATCGACTTTGGAGTCCATTTATAGGTGCATGTTTCGCCAGGCATGATAAGCAATTCTGCATTATCTCCTCCTTTTACCGCAAATCCATGAGGAACATCCCAGTCTTGTTCTAAATTAGTAACATGCCAGTAAACAACATCTCCTAGTTTAACTCCTTCTATATTATCAGGAGCAAAGTGAGAGCGAATTGTCGTCATATATATGTGGATTTCATTGCCTTTTCTTTCAACTCTTGCATCTTTTTCATTTTTACAAGCAAAGGCGTGTTTGTTTTCATCCAACTTATATACTCTTGTTTGATTTTTGCTAATTAAATCTGCAGCACATCCCTGTGCATAATGTGGCTCACCGATTGTTGGAAAATCTAGAAGTAACTTCATTTTATCACCAGAAATATCAATTAATTGAGCTGACTGAGTTAATTCTGGCCCAGTTGGCAAATAACGGTCTTTTGTTATTTTATTTAAAGCTACTAAATATTTCCCCCAAGGTTTTTTGCTGTCACCACCAGGAATCATCAAGTGACCTATAGAGTAATAAGTAGGAATTCTATCTACTACTTCCCAAGTTCCTAATTTCCATTTTACTACTTCTGAAGATACAAACATACTAGTGTAGGCATATCCTTTTCCATCGAATTCAGTGTGTAATGGTCCTAAACCAGGTTTTTGAACCTCACCAGCAATAACTGCATCATACTTTAGAACTGGAATTCCTTCGAAATCGCCTTCAAATTTCTTTGAAGCAATGGCATCAATCATTTTCTTAAATGAAAAAACAGGAATTACGGTTGCAAGTTTTCCACCTCCAACAATGTACTCACCAGAAGGATCAATATCAACCCCATGTGGAGATTTTGGACATGGCATATAATAAATCATATCAGGACAATCTTTTGGATTTAAGACCAACACTGAAGTTTTTTTGGTTGAAGTTGCAGAATGTGTTGTTTCAGAGTATTTGTTATGACAATAATTTGCAGCTTCTGTTTTTGCTTTACCTTGTTTTACATACTCTTCAGCTTTTTTCCAATTGATAGCCATAATAAAATCTTTATCATTTTGGCTTGCATTTGCTTCTAACATGGTATTTCCTTGCTCGGTATTATAGCATGAGAAGAAAGACCAATCATGTGAAGGCCCTTTACCACTTCGACTTAGATCATAATCGAATCCTGGTAAATCAATTTGAAAATTCAAGTTTAAATCACCTGTTGCTTTTTCCATAGAAATATATGAAACCCTTCCCCTGAAAGTTTCTTTATATGATTTAATTGGTACATCCATTCCATCTTTAGGAACACTAAATCGTGTTGCTGCAATTACATATTCTGTGTTTTCAGTACAAAATGGACTTGCATGATTTCCCCCTGTGTTTGGCAACTCAATAATTTCAGTTGTCCTAAAGCTTTTCAAATCTATTTTTGCTATTCGAGGTGTGTTATTCCCGTTTATAAAAACATATTTCCCATCCACTTCCCCATCTGTTTGAGATAAAACAGGGTGATGTGCATCATCCCAAGGGACAAATCCATGAGATGTCATAAGCATAGGTTTTGTTTCTTCAGTATAGCCATATCCATTTTCTGGATTTTGTGAAAACACTGGTAAAACCTTAAACAGCCTACCCGAAGGCAAACCATAAACGGCTAATTGTCCACTAAAACCACCTGAAATAAAACTATAGAATTCATCATAACTTCCTGGCGCAACGTAAACCTTAGATGCAGCATCTGATGACAAAGATTTGTTTCCTCCCTTTTCTGAACTTGGTTTGCAAGAGGTAAACATAACCATTAGTAAACCTATAACTAGAAAGTAAGGTTTAACTATTAATTTAAAAAAGTTTATTATTTTCATTTTATTAAAAAAATTAATTATCATTTTGTCTAAAATACTCAAGTAATGCACGAGCATCATCTTGACTTATATTTTGTTGTGCCATTGGTGCTAAGAATTCAGCCAACAACTCCATGGCAACAGGGTCTTTTTGGGTCATTTCTGTTGGATTTAATATCATGTTCATAATCCACTCAGGCTTTCTCCTTTTAGTAACATCCTTTAGAGCTGGTCCTACGTATCTTGAATCCAACTTATGGCAAGCTGAACAATTATCTTTAAATACTTCTTGTCCTTTTAATGCTAGAGTAGGGTCTAATTCTGTTATGTGTACATCTTTTATTGGCCCGATACCCTTGCCATCATCATTTACACTTTCTTCTGATTTTGTATTTTCATCTAAATCTGATGTTTTACTATCATCTGAATTGGAGCAAGATGATAATCCTAGAATAATAAAAAACAGGAACGTTAAATTGAATTTGATTTTCATTAATTAATAATTAAAGGTTTAATAGATTATTTTCTTCAAAACTATGTAACCCTAAATGATTAAGACATGATGCTTGTCAAAGTTTGAGAATTATGATAAAGATTACATCTTCATATGGTAGAAGCATTATTTTTAATTGTGACTAGTTTTTATATTATTTGATTTCAATCATTTTTTTCTTTGTTTTATAGTATCACTTTTATAAAAATTTCAAACTTTATGAAAACAAAGATTTTAATAACTCTAATTAGTATTTCAAGTTTCCTTGCTTGTAGCCAGCAAGACGAAAGCAACTCAGAAACATCAGTTAAATCAGAAGAATCACAAGCACTTTCAGGGCAATCTGGAGTAGTTGATGATGAATCTCAAAAAAATGTAGTTAAAATTGCTATCGGATCTCCAGATCATACAACACTTGTAAAAGCAGTAGTTGCTGCAAATCTTGTTGATGCACTTTCTAACAATGGACCTTTTACAGTTTTTGCTCCTACAAATGAGGCTTTTGATAAATTGCCTAAAGAAGCCCTTGCAGATTTATTAAAACCTGAAAATAAATCTAAACTGGAGGATATTCTGTATCACCACGTAATTGTAGGAACAGTTAATAATTTTAAAGAAGGCAGTAAGTTAACCATGTTTGCTGGCGGTCAATGTGAAATTGGCTTGAAAGATGGAAAACCAACAATTGACGGCCACACTGTTATTGCATCAGTCCCAGCATCAAATGGTATTGTTCATATCATTGATGGTGTTTTAGTTAAATAACTTTATATATAATTTGAATTACACGATAGGCATGCCTATCGTGTAATATCTAAAGAGTTTATTTTTTTATAGAGAATTAGTCGATCTGCTAACTGCCCTAGAGGTTTGAAGTAGACTAGTAATTCGTAAATGTTTTCGGTTTCAACGTGTTGCCCTTCAGTAAATGTAAAATCATTTAATTTTCCATTTGAAGTAACATAGGCATAATTGTAAAACCCTTGTTTTATGATTGCAGAACATTCGTATTTACGATTTTCTACATTCCATTTCATTTTAAACTCTGGAAGAACTTCCCAATTAGTAAGTTGACCAAAAACATACAAGTTGTCTTTTTCAAATGGTTCAGATTTGGTCAAAGAAAACTTCACAGAAACATAGTCAAGTTCATTAAACGAAATCCTTCCATCTACAGTTTGGTGTACAAATTTTCCATTAGCATCTCTAAAAAACTGATAGCGTTTATGCGCAGTAATTTCATCATCGTTTAGGGTAATATTTATACTTTTTCCTTGTTCTATATGCCTTACTCCTATTCCATGCAGCCTTGAGCTTCTTATATCCATTTGCCTAAATTCATTTCCCCCATCAAAAAGATTGTCTAAATCATAGTCGTAGGTTAGTGTGTTTCCGTTAATAAATAATGGTTTAAGATGCGTTATAGAATTGTCCCATCGCTCATTCTGGCGAACCACAACGGTAAGTTCTCTATAGGCATCGGCAATTGGAATATTGGTTTGAATGTTAAAATCAACTTCTTGTTTAAATGGTCTAAATTCTACACGGGTTGGCTGACGAATAATTACATCTGTAAAAGCTAAATCCTCATAAACCATAAATCGCTTGATAAATAGAATATTATCAGGAGAATCTGCTTTAAATACCTTTATGGCATAATTCCCAGAGCGCTTAAAACGAACCGATGAATTAGGTAATTGCAAATAGTAATGCGTATATTTTAAAAGTGTATTAAAAGAATTCAATTGATTTTGGAAATTATCAGTTGGCATTCCGTCCAAATAATCGGTTGTAAACAGTTCAGATGCCGTCCAATCTGCATTGCAATGCACAATACTAAATTGAAATCGGGCAAAACCGGCTTTTAAATCATCGAACCGTATATCAATAGTTTCTTGCGAATTTAATCGGATTGCTGCTGAATTAAGTTCTGATCCAGTTTTAAATGCTAATACAGTTTTTAGCGTAGAATCATTTACATGATCAGCTAAAACTGAACTGGATTCTGCCTCAAAATAATCTTTTCCAGGCTTTACTTTATTTTTTTGAGCAAAAGCGCCAAAACTAGATACTGACCCTATCAGAAAAATAAAGACTATTTTTTTTCTATTTCTTCTAATTCTAAATAAAGCAGTTCCCATTTCTCTGTTAATTCATTTTTTGAAGTATGTAAAGTATCTAATTCGACAGTAAGTTTCTCATGTAAACCAGCTGTTTCATAGGTTTTAACATCTGCTAAAATTTCCATTTTTTCAGAAATCTTAGAATCTAAATTCTCTAATTCTTCTTCAATTTTTTCAATTTTATCTTTAACTCTACTTAAATTCTTCTGATGTTCGCGTTGTTGGGTAGTGTTTTGGGCACTTTCCGGCTTTTTTTCTAAAGGCTTGGTAGTAGAATCTCTTTTTACAGGAACATTCTCTAATTTATCCACGTATTTGCTATTCGAAAATTCTTCATAATCGCCCGGATATTCGAAAATATTGCCATCATTTATCACCCAAACTGTATTGGCTACTAAAGATATAAAGTGCTGATCGTGAGAAACCAATACAAAAGAACCATCATAGTCAATTAATGCACCTGCTAATAACTCTACAGATTGCATATCAAGGTGATTTGTTGGCTCATCCAATAACAATACATTGGCACCAGAGGTTACAATTTTTGCTAAAGCCACACGTGCTTTTTCACCACCAGATAAAACACGAATGTATTTATCTACGTCATCGCCCGAAAACATAAATGAACCTAATACATTGCGTATTTCTTGATCGGTAAACCCTTTACAGTGGCTTTGCATTTCATCCCAAATAGTAAATTGTGGGTTTAATGATTCAAGTTGATGTTGCGCATAGTGAGCAACTTCTACATTATGACCTAAACTTACGCTTCCTAAATGCGATTCTTGACCTGCTAAAATCCTCAAAAGGGTAGATTTCCCTTTTCCGTTTGGTCCAATTAACGCTACTTTCCCCCCTTTTTCAATTGCAGCTGATGCATTTTTAAAGATTTCTTTATCAGCATATGCTTTTGAAACCTCATTGATATTAAAAATGAATCGTCCTGGCTGTTTGTTTGGCTTTAATTTTAAACGCATAGCACGTTTGTCCATATCAGGCAATTCTATACGTTCAATTTTATCTAACAATTTAATTCTTGATTGCACAGAAGCCGCTTTACTCGCTTTTGAACGGAAACGTTCAATAAATTTTTCTTGATCTTTTAATTCCTTTTGTTGATTTGAATATGCACGTTGAATCAATTCTAATTGCTCCGTGAATTGATCTTGGTAATCGGTGTAATTTCCTTTCCAGGTTGATACTTTACGATTATCTACGCATAAAATTTTATTACAAACTTTATCTAAAAAGTGCCTATCGTGAGATACTACAATAAAAGTTCCTGGATAAGTTGCTAAATACCCTTCTAGCCATTTAATGGTTGGCAAGTCAAGGTGGTTGGTTGGCTCATCGAGCAATAATAAATCAGGTGTTGAAAGTATACATTTGGCTAATAGCGCACGCATACGCCATCCACCTGAAAACTGGTCAAAATCTTTGGATAAATCATCGTTTGTAAAACCTAAACCTGTCAAAACACGAGCCGTTTTAAACGAAATATCGTAGCCATCGTGAGCTAAAACATTATTCTGCAACTCAGCTAAACGGTTTAGTATTTTATCAGAATGATCGGTTTCTAAAGCAACAGCTATTTCTTCGATTTCTAATAACCAAGCATTTACCTCTTCAAATGCCTCTTCTACAACATCTTGAAGATTTTTACCAGTTTGCAAACTGAGTAGATCTTGATTGAAGAACGAAATTTTCAATCCTCTCATTTTGTTGTAGGTGCCAGTTGGTGCTTGATACTCTTCTGAAAAAATCTTCAACATGGAAGATTTTCCACAACCATTTCTTCCAATTAAGCCGATATGTTCTGAAGGGTTAATTTCAAAAGATGTATTTTCGAATAGCACTTTCGTTCCTAGTGAAAATGAAAGGTCTTTTATATTAATCATTGCTGTGTAAGATACTAAAGTGAAAAAAATATATTTGTTAAAAAAGTTTGCATAAATTGCTTCTAATAAGTAAACCCTTAATTATGATTCAAACTATGAAACCGGTATTAATTGAAAAAGAAGATATTTTGGTTGTAAACTTCACAAAACCAGAGGCTTCCATTGAGTCATCTAAAATAATTAGTATTTTAAATGAGCTAGAAAAGGCAGTTATCTTAGGTAATAGTGAAAATCATGTAAAGGTTAAAACAACTTTTGCTACATCTAACGGTTTAAGAATGGTTGAAACTACCATTTGGCAATCAGATTCAGCGGGTATAACATTAAAAGGGGGTGTTTTAATTCCAATAAAATCCATAACTGATGTAACAATTTTATAATTGTTAGATAAACAGGTCAATAGAACCCTTTCCTTCACGAATTACTTCAATATTATTTTCATCCGTACAGTCAATAATTGTAGATGGGCTGGGATCCGCAATTCCACCATCTACAATTATATCAACTAGGTCTTTATAATTGTCGTAAATTAAATCAGGATCGGTTATATACTCGTTAATTTCATCGTTAGTTACTAATGAAGTTGTAATAATTGGATTACCAAGCATTTTAACAATTTCCCTAGCGATGTTATTGTCTGGAACACGAATACCAATCGTTTTCTTTTTGTTGTTACGAAACATCTTTGGCACCTGTCCGCTTGCTTTTAATATAAACGTATAAGGGCCAGGCAATGATGCTTTTAACAACTTGAAAACACTATTGTTTAACTGAAAGCAATACTCTGACAAATTACTTAAATCGTAACAAATTACAGAAAACTGAGCATTTTCTTTTGGAATCCGCTTTAATGCACTTAATTTTTCAACAGCATCTGAATTATACAAGTCGCATCCAAACGCATACACGGTGTCGGTTGGATAAATTATCACCCCACCCCTTTTCAAACAATCTACAATTTGCTGTAGGTGTTTTGTATTTGGATTTTCTTCGTATAATCGTATGAACATAGGTTTGAAAAAAGAGAGAGGCTTTTTTAAAGCCTCTCTCTTTGAATTAAGCTATAGCTAATTTAACCAAGTCAGCAGCTTCTTGAAAACCAACTGCTCCAGTTATTTTTAATCCAGATTTATCTAAAATTTCTTTTGCTTCAACTGCATTTGTTCCTTGCAAACGCACAATCAAAGGAACTGGAATGTTTCCAATAATCTTATATGCATCAACAATTCCGTTTGCAACTCTATCGCAACGAACAATTCCTCCAAAAATGTTAATCAAAATAGCTTTTACATTTTCGTCTTTCAAAATAATTTTGAATGCATTTGCAACAGTTTCAGCACTTGCAGTACCTCCAACATCTAAAAAGTTCGCTGGGTCTCCGCCTGAAAGCTTAATAATATCCATTGTTGCCATTGCTAAACCAGCACCATTAACCATGCAACCTACATTGCCGTCTAATTTTACATAATTTAGATTGAATTTTCCAGCTTCAACTTCTGTAGGATCTTCTTCCTGAAAATCGCGCATCTCCGCAATCGCTTTTTGGCGATACAATGCATTCTCATCAATTCCAACTTTTGCATCAACTGCAATAATTTTATTGTCCGAAGTTTTTAACACTGGGTTAATTTCGAACATAGCAGAATCTGTGCTCTCATATGCTTTATACAATGCCTTTATAAAAACTAACATGTTTTTAAAAGCGACACCCGATAAACCCAAGTTAAATGCAATTTTTCTGCATTGGAAATCTTGAAGCCCAACACTTGGCTCAACAATTTCTTTAAAAATCAAATGTGGCGTATTATGAGCTACATCTTCGATGTCCATTCCACCTTCGGTAGAATACATAATGATATTTTTGCTAGAAGTTCTATCTAACAAAACACTCATATAAAACTCGCTTGTTTCAGTTTCGCCAGGGTAATACACATCCTGAGCAACTAAAATTTTATTAACAACCTTGCCTTGAGGCCCAGTTTGAATGGTAACTAATGTATTTCCTAGCAAGTTTTTAGCTATAGTTTTTACACTTTCTAAATTTTTTGCTAAAGCCACTCCGCGTTGATCAGAGCCAATCACGCTGCCTTTTCCTCTTCCACCTGCATGGATTTGTGCTTTAACAACCCACCAACTTGTACCAGTTTGTTTGGTTAATTCTTCAGCAGCTAAAACTGCTTGCTCAGGGGTATCAGCAACTATACCTTCTTGTATCCCTACACCAAATTGTTTAAGTAAACCTTTGGCTTGGTATTCGTGAATATTCATTAGATGATTGAAATTTGCGTAAAAATATCATTTACATCGTGGATACTGAAATGATTTGAACGATTTATCCATTAATTTAAAAAATTAGAACCAATAATGGCAAATTTTATCCAATCTGAAGTTAAGTTTGCACGTAAATAGCATTTTGAAAGTAGTCGTTTTCGGTCCTGGTCCAAAATTTAAAGGCGGTATTGCCAATTACACCACCTCTTTAGCCATTGCTTTACACGATGCTGGATGCGAGGTAACATTGATTTCATGGTCGCAACAATATCCAGCTATTATCCCTAGAGATTTCATAGATCATTCCAGTAATGTTGATTTTTTTGAGGGAAGAAATATTCAAGTTGAATATCTAACCAATTATAATAATCCTATTTCATGGCAAAAAACGGTTGATGTAATTAAAGCCATTAACCCATCAAAGGTTATTTTTCAATGGGCAATTAGTATACAAGGATTCCCCTTAAACTATATATCGAAGAAATTAAAAGGAAATGGTTTTGAGTTGATTTTCGATTGCCATAATGTGATTCAAAAAGAAAACAGCTCAATTGATGCTTTTTTTACGCGCATAGGATTAAAATATGCCGATACCTTTTTGGTACATGGAGATATTACTATACGCGAGTTTAAAACATTTTTTCCTGATAAAAAGGTAATAATTTCTGAGGATGGAATCAGGAATTGGAAAGAGGAACAGAACATTATTAAACTTTTTCATCCCGTATATGATTTATTTAAACCCGATTCAAATTTTAACGAGACTGATTTTAAAAGTAAACTCGGTTTAAATAAAAACGTTTTCTTGTTTTTTGGATTTATCAGAAAATATAAAGGACTTCATTGGGCAATTGAAGCTTTTAACGAAGTTTCTAAATCGAGAGATGATGTTACTTTATTAATCGTTGGCGAGTCTTTTTGGAACACCCTCGATAACACAAAAATTACCACAAGAATAAAAAAAGCTCTTTTTAAAGGGGCTAAAAATCTGCTTTTGAAAAAATCAGATGATGAAAGCAAATACAATCCATTAGCATTGATTGACAAACTCAATTTGAAGAATAATGTTGTTATGGTTAATCAATTTATACCAAACGAACAAGTAGCTGCATATTTCGAAGTCAGCAATTCTATTTTATTATTTTATGAATACGCAACACCTTCAGGCGTAGAATCTATTGCATATAATTTTGGAAACACCTTATTAGCAACTCAAGTAGGTCATTTTACAGACGCTATAATAGATGGTTATAACGGATATACTGCTGAACCTGGCAATATCAAATCCATGGCTGAAGCTATGATAAATAGCATAGAAAAGCCTATTTCTAAAGAAAAAATCAAAGAAATAGGCCAAAATATGTCGTGGAAAAACTACGTTGAAAAGATATTGGCAAGTTAATCTAAGCCAATTTTATCGCGGATATGGTAAAAATTACGTTCAGGATTGTTTCGAGCAATTAATTCTGCAATAAAGCCTGTTAAAAACAACTGAACACCTATAATAATTAGGGTTAAGCTAACATAGAAAAGAGGCTGAGCCGAAATTTCTCGTCCAGCAATTCCTTGAGTGATGTTACTGATTTTTTGATAGGTTAAATAAGAGGTTATTAGAAACCCAATTGTAAATGCAATTGTGCCCAAAAGTCCAAAGAAGTGCATTGGTTTTTTAGCAAATTTCCCAACAAAGGTTATACTTAAAAGGTCTAAAAAACCATTCACAAAGCGTTCTAACCCAAATTTTGTAACTCCGTATTTTCTCGGGCGATGCAAAACTTCTTGTTCAACTATTTTTTTGAATCCAGCCCATTTTGCAATTACAGGTATATAACGGTGCATTTCTCCGTATACCTCAATGTTTTTGACTACCTCCCAATTATACGCTTTTAATCCACAATTAAAATCGTGCAAATAAATGCCTGATAGTTTGCGTGTTGCCCAATTAAAAAGGCGTGTTGGAATTGTTTTTGAAAGCGGATCGTAACGCTTCTTTTTCCAACCTGAAATTATATCCAAATTTTCATTTACTACGCGATGGTATAAAATCGGAATTTCATCGGGGCTATCTTGCAAATCAGCATCCATAGTGATTACTACCCTACCCGTTGTTTCTGCAAATCCAGTATTTAGGGCTGCTGATTTCCCAAAATTCCGTCTGAAACGAATGCCTTTTAAATTTGTGTTGGTTTCTGCTAATTTCTCAATTACCGACCATGATGAATCTGTGGATCCATCGTCAATTAATAGGATTTCATAGGAAAATGAATTTCCTATCATTACCCGAGCAATCCAATCAACAAGTTCTGGAAGCGATTCTTCTTCGTTTAAAAGAGGAATTACTACTGAAATATCGAGAAAATAATTCTGATGGTTACTCATTTGAATCAGAAATCAATTCTTTTTCAATATCATTGGTATCATTATTGAAAAAAACAGGGCGCTGCTTTTTAACAAAAATTGCAATTATTAATGAAATAATTAAAGAAAATGCCGACCCAGCAAACAAGCCGGTTAAAAAAGCCCTAAAGTCTTGATCGTACGATTTTGATTCAATACTTTCTAAAATTTCATCAATTTTATCTTCACCTAATCCTGAACCTTCTAATCTACCACGGTTTTGTTCAATAATTGTTTCTTTAATTTTTACTGCTAAATCAGTGTCAATTACATTATAAAGTAGATTTTGAAAACCCATGCTAACAACGGTCGAAATTAACAATACAATAAAGCAAGTCATTACAGCCTGACCATATTCTAAATAACCAAGTTCAGCTCTTTTTTCTTTGGCAGCCAAAACCGGGAAAAGAATCATCAATATAAATGAAACCAAAACGGTCCACATGGATACTAATAATTTATAATCAATAATATAGATAATTAACATCATGATTATTGATGTTGCAGCTAAGTAACTGCCCCACTTAATAGATGGATTTTTCATTTTATAATTAGAATTAGGTACGAAAATAGGCAGCGGCTAATAGTCCTACAATCATTTGCCATAAAAAGTTTTTTAACAAATGGTCTACAACAAGATTAAAAGCAGAAGTTAGCTTTAAATTTTTCAATATAAGCTCGTAATGTTCAGCAGACATATCTTTTACAACAAACTCTTTTTGTTTTTCAAAAACCGACACCAAATCGTTTACAGTAACACTTAATATTTCTGGATTTATCGAAAACCATATTCCCATAACTGCTGCAGATGAAATTGCAACAATGCCGGCTGTGAAAAATGCAACGCTGAACCCCTGACCAAAATATATTTTCTTGGAATATATATTTATCTTAACCCTACGCACTGCTAATATTACAAAGACAGGACTTATCCACGAGGTAAAAACACTAAATCGGCCAAAGGGAGTATATCCTAAAAAATAGAGAATCAACCAACCTAAAGCCAATGCAATTACAGACTGCAAACTGGTTGGAATAATTACTTTTTGAAATATAATGCTTTTTAAATTAGGCTTGGTAATATCCATAAAAACAAGCTGTTAACGGAAACAAAACTGGATCATTGGGTGCGTATGCAGCTATTTTTTCAAAAACACGTTCTTTATTATCGATGTCTTTAAAAAAGCATAGCATTGGAATTGCAATCCCTTCTAAATCTGTATTTTCAAACAATGGAGTACCATCTGTAATTATTGAACCTAAAGCTTCTTCAATTAAATCGCTATTGGCTACTAAAGGCTCGTATACCTCAAATTCTTCTTGATTATCTTCATCAAAAACAAAAAGGTATTCTTCTAAAAAGTCATCTAATGAAGGTATTGCCTCTGTATCTTTTGCTTCTTGGAGATATAGGAAAATATTAAGTGCTTCTGATCCAAAATCTGCAGTATTGTCTAAAATATCATCCCAAGCTTTGCTTTCTAAATAGTCTTCTTGTGTATCTGGGTTTAACGATGATAAATGATTAATCATTATCAAATCGAAAAGCACTTCTTTTAATGGACTTAGGAATTCATAGTTATTACATAACTTGGATAACCACTCTGTTTTTTCATCCGGAGTGCTATCCATATCAATCAAACTATTGATACTTTCCTTTGCTTCAGAAACTAATTCGTCAGATAAGCCAGTATTTATTTGTGATATGCCATACAGAAGGCCGTTGATTCCTCCAATTATTTCTTTTGTAATCATGTCCAAAAAGTAATTCTACGCAAAGGTACTAATCCTACTATTTTAAAGTCAATTTCCTTTTAAAATTAATTGAACTACGCCTTTATCCGAATCAATAAGGTTTCAAATGCAAAAAAGAGCAGCGATAGTGCTAACATGATTTTCCAAAATGCAGTATTCTCTGATTGGGCTATTTTTGCTCCCAAGGCTTTTGGATGGTCGACATTTGAAAACTCAAAACTGTTTCGTTCTGCAAACTCTTTTATCGAACTTTCATCCATAAAATCCATTTCTGATTCGCTTTTATTCATGTTCATGGCAATTTCTGCAATGGTAGAATCTTGAAAATTTTCTTGTTTTAAGGTATAAAAGCCATTTGTGCTTAAATCAGTTGGAATATAAATAAGACGTTCATCCAAAGTTTTTCGGGATGATGGTATGTATTGGCCATTTTCGTTAAAAAATTTATAAACAACCTCTTTTCCAGAACTTATCGGAAAGCTCAACACATTTGCTTCGCCAAGTCTATATGCTAATAATTCTTTATTAGAAGCATTAAAACAAGCCTTATATAATATAGGCGCAAACATCCCGCCTTTGTGAAAATTGCTATACGTATCGTTTAAAGGAACTCCAAACCAAAAAATACTCCCAGTTCCATTTTTAAAAATGGACAAAAGCGACTTATTTTCAGCCGTTAACACATCGTTTCTTGATTTTTGTGGATTAACCGTAATTGGAAAGCACCTTTTGATAAATGGCGATTCTATTTCCTTAGGTTTGTTGAGGAATAAAGGCATTAAAAAAGAATTGTCAGTATTCCAATTGTCTGCTAATGCGTTAATTGCAAGCTCGTTGCCTAAAGTGCCAATTCCTAGTTGCTGCAAGAATGTGCTCCAAGAGTTTAAATTAATTTGAGAAGATGGAAAAAGAATAAGTTGGTTTCCAATTTGATTTGACTTTTGAATTAACTCTGAAAGTCCTGAACTTATTTCAGTTAAACCATCAATAATTACCACCTTATAATTGCTTAAGGATTGTATCGAAAATGATTTTGCTTCGAAATAACTGGGCTTCAATATTTTTTCGTTTTCAAAAAAAGCTTTTAAATAGGGCGAAACTTCCTTTTCAAACAATACCATTACAGGAATTGCGCTAGTTGCTTTAAATGTAAAATTATACGTATCGTCAAAATTTATTGGATTATCATCCAAGGTTAAAATGCCTTTTTGCCATTTAGTATCGTTTACAGTAAATTTAAAAGTATCTATTCTAACCTCATTGGATTTTAACTCAAGGGTACTTACCCCCTTTTGGCTGCCATTTAATTGCAAAGACACCCTAACACCCTCAGAACTTACATCACCAATATTCTTTACTTTATAAATTAACGAAGCAGATTCACCTGCAATTATTACTGGGTTTTCGAACCAAACACTATCAAAATATAAATTTGATTGTGGTAAGGCATTTAGGGCAAACAGAATAGATTTACTATTATCTGTTGGATTAATTTTTGGGGACTTAAAGTGCGATTTTTGAAAATCAGTAAACCAATACCGAAAAGCTTGGCTTGTGTTATTTTGGAAAATTTGACTCTGTATTTTATACACTTTTTCAATATTAACTGGATTTAACGATGGTTTAATGTTTGAAATAAGATCTAATAGTTGAGATTTGTTAATTAAGCGTTGCTGAATTCCTGTTAAATCGTTTGTGAGTAGTTGGAGTCTATCTGAATTGTCGGATGACTTAGCCATTGAAATTGCAGCAGTTTTTGCCTCATCGAGCAGAGTGCCGGTTTTTCCTTGACTTAGCATACTCAGTGAATTATCTATATATATAGATATAACCTTATTAGATTTTTTATTGATTTTATTAAACCAACTCATATCTGTTAATATAAAGGCTGTTATTAAAAACAAAAAGGCTAAAACTCTGGAAAGTAGTATTAATACATTTTTTATTTTTTTTGATTTATTGGTTGAGATGTCCAACTTTTTTAAAAATCGGATGTCTGAAAAATAAATTGTTTGAGTTTTTCTAAAATAAAATAGATGAATTAGGATAGGTATTCCTATTGCTAAAAACCAACCGAAAGCGTTAAATAAATTCATTGCAACAAAAGTAATGGATTTACTCAAATCAATTCAAAAACCATTTATTATGAATTGTCAGATTATTACAATGGACAATTAAAAATTTTTTTTAAAAATATTAACTTTTTTTAGGAGTAATAATTCAATTGAAAATTGACAATAAATTGAGAATAGTAAACCTTTATAAATAATAAATTATTGCTTTATTGTAATTAGTGCATAATTAGTCTTTAAAATATACTTTCCTCTACATAACTAACGGTGTTTAAAACATGTGTAAACATACTTGAATTTGTAAATAAATACCTAAAACTAACAAAATGAGGTTTTGGAACTTAATGAATTATGTGTTTATCATTGTATCATAATTCATTAAAAAAAAATCAAATGAGTAATTTTTTCTCACAAGTAGGAACAAAAACATTTTCAGTAATACTGATGTTATTTTGTTTAGTGACAATGCACACTAACGCACAAACTTACTTTACTGAAAGTTTTGAATCTGCTATGACTAATGACCCACCTATACCAACAACATTTGCAGGTTGGACACAGGTTAGAATGGGCAACAACACAAACGTACCTACAACCCATACTGCAAGTACAACACTTGCAACCACTGGCCCAAGAGATTGGGATAGAGCAACATTTGTCTCTGGTACAACTTGGAGAGTTACCCGTGCTCCGTATTATAACACGAATACTGTTCAAGCAACAGGTACAAAACCTGGTGGAGCTGTTGATGGTACAGGTGCTTTATGGTTTAACGATGCTTTATGTAAAACACCAGGAATTGCAGCCTCTGGTGATGTTGTGCGTAGGATTATATCTCCAGAAGTTGATTTACAATATGGAGTTACTCCTGTTTTAATATTTAGTATCATTGTTGTCCGATAAAAGTAACTAAAAAAGAAGCCATAAAAATGGCTTCTCAATTAAAATCGTAATTTGGTTTTGTAAAAGACAAAAAACGATGGGTAAAAGTAATTATTTTTCTAGTAAATCTGTTTTCGGACAGC
>CAMTUB010000037.1:0-7142 GCA_947084835.1 uncultured Bacteroidota bacterium
CTGTCCGAAAACAGATTTACTAGAAAAATAATTACTTTTACCCATCGTTTTTTGTCTTTTACAAAACCAAATTACGATTTTAATTGAGAAGCCATTTTTATGGCTTCTTTTTTAGTTACTTTTATCGGACAACAATGATTTTTTGACTTAAAATTCATTTAATTTGCTAATTAATATTTAATTCAATGCATTCTAGGTTTTGTTTCCATAAAATCACGTTTTTATTATTAATTATTTTAATTTCGACTCAAGTAATACATGCGCAAGACTATTGGCAACAAGAAGTTAACTATACAATTAATGCAAAATTAATTCCTTCAGAAAAAAAATTAATTGGCGAAGAAACTATTGAATATAAAAACAATTCTCCCGATAAATTAAATGGTATTTATATTCATTTATGGCCAAATGCCTATAAAAATGTGAACACTGCGTTTGCAAAACATCAAATCGGAAATAATAATTTTAGTTTTTTTTATTCAAAAGATGAGGAAAAAGGATTTATTGATTCTATTAATTTTTCTGATGAAAACGGAGTATTGGAATGGCAATTATTAAAAGACTCGATTGATATTGCTTACTTGAAATTTCGCAAACCATTAAATACAAGTGAAAGCATCAAGATTTTTACCCCATTTGTTTTACAATTTCCTGCTTCGTTTTCGAGGTTAGGAACCGAAAAAGGCAGCTTTCAAGCTACACAATGGTACCCAAAACCTGCCGTTTACGATGCAACTGGCTGGCATTATATGCCTTACTTAGATCAAGGCGAATTTTATTCTGAATACGGAAATTTTAATGTTAACATAACACTTCCATCAAATTATTTAATTGCAGGATCTGGAGATTTAATTCAAAAACAAGATTCAGTATTTTTAAAAGAAGCGTGTGGATTAAATAAAATAGAGACGCAACAATTACTTAAAAATACATTTCCAAATGCAGAAAAAACAGTCGCATTTTCTGCTAAAAAAGTGCATGATTTTGCATGGTTTGCCGACACTAATTTTGTAATTAATTGCAGTCAAGTTGAATTACCTAATAAAAATACAGTAAATACATACTCATTCGCTCCTGAAGATAATAAGAAGTGGAAAAAAGCCACCCAATACATTGATTCGGCTATTTACTTTTATTCTGCAAATGTTGGCAATTATCCGTACAAGCAATGTACTGCAGTTTTATCGGCACTAAAAGCGGGTGGCGGAATGGAGTATCCAATGATTACCGTAATTGGCGAAACCAGTTCTGCATCTGAACTCGAAACCGTTATTGTTCATGAAGTTGGCCACAATTGGTTTTACGGCATATTAGGCTCAAATGAGCGCGACAACGGGTGGATGGATGAGGGTTTAAATACATTTTATGAGAACAGATATACTTTTGCAAAAGAACCTGAACCTAAAAGAAAATCCAACCTGCCTAGCGGCTTAGCTAAACACGTTTCGTTAATGGGTTTTTTGGGCAACCAATTGGGTATGGCAACCGCTACAGATCAGGCTTTAACCTTACCGGCTTATGAATTTACAAACAACAATTACGGCATTGTTTTATACCAAAAAACCGGTTTGTATTTTAAATACTTAGAAGAGTATTTGGGCACAGACGTTTTTAATACCTGTATGCAGCAGTATTATAACCAATGGAAATTCAAACACCCTCAACCTAAAAACATAAAAGATGTATTTCAAGAAAATTCACATTTCTTATTAAGTTGGTTTTTCGATACGTTATTAAATCAAAAAACAGCAATAGATTTTAAAGTAAAAAAAGTAAAATTCGGAGAAGAAAAAACAACGTTTAATGTAAAAACAACATTTAAACATATTCCAATTTTAGTTACCTATGAAAATAAAAATAGCGAATCAAAACAGGCTTTCTTTTATTTAGATGACACTAAAAACAATTTCACATTATTTGAAAAAGGTATTCGAAAAATATCGCTTAATAGCCCACAATTTATCCCTGAAACTTCTATTAATAATAACCAAGCTGTAAATAGATTATTACTACAAAAGTGGGAAAACATTAAATTAAAGCCAATTTTCGGGTTCGAGTCTATATCAAAACGAGAAGTTTATTTCATGCCTTTAATGGCCTATAACACAACCGATAAATTTATGCTTGGTGTTGGTTTCTACAATCATTTTTTACCAGTTAAAAAAACAGAATGGGAAATTGCTCCTTTATATAGTTTTGCCTCCAAAAATTTAAATGGTTTAGCCTCTATTAAAAAAACATTTTTATTAAATGCATCGGTATTTGATAAAATTAGCGCTGGAATTACGCTGAATTCATTTTCTAATTATCAGATATTCTCTCATTATGGTAATTACTATAAATTTACTCCAACCGTTAAATTTCATTTTAAAAAGCCTAGTTTAAGAGATACAAAAGAAAGCTCTATTACATTTAATTACCACGCTATAACTCAGAAAATACCTAGCTCAAATGCAGATTCTATTTTAGTAAACACAACAACTTTTAAACAAAATTATTTCCAAGTAGTTTATGAAGTAAAAAACGCAGATGCTTTTACCCCGTGGAAACTTAATACCGATATTCAAATTGCAAAAAGTCAAGTAAGAGCAAGTGCCGATTTTACACTTTTCATTTCATACGATAAACCCGGCAAAGGACTTGAGATTAGAACATTTGCAGGTGCATTTCTAAATTCTGGAACCCGTATTGGCGCTAACGACCTAAGACTTTTCGCTTATAGAGGTCCAGATAATTATTTATTTAACGATTTATATTTCGACAGAGCAGGTGCAAAAACGAATATGGCTAGTCAAGTCGTGATTCACGATGGCGGCTTACGCATAGCTCTACCCAATTTATCATCTCCTCTTGGCAAAAATAACAAATGGCTAACGAGTATAAATTTAACCTCAAGTTTGCCTTTTAAAGTCCCGATTAAGCCTTATTTTGATTTTGGAACTTGGGCTAACGCTGGAAACGATGGCCTTTACAAAGATAAGTTTGCCTACGTTGGCGGATTTGAATTAAGTATTGTGCCTAAAATATTTTATATCAACTTCCCAGTTATCAAATCTAAGGACCTGAAATTTCAAGTAGAATCCATCTATAACTCTTACCTAGAAAGTGTTACTTTTGTGCTTAATTTAAACGAATTAAACCCATTTAAGCTTATACAATCTAGACGCTTTTTCTAAAACATGAATACCACGGAAACTTCATCAATACAACAAGTTCTTGAAGAACTTGGAATTAAAGATTTTAATTACGGTGCATCTACTGGAACAGTGCATCAAAATACAACAGGAGAATTAATTCAATCGTTTTCTCCGGTTGATGGCTCGTTAATAGGCTCAATTTATGGCGCTACTTTAGAAGATTATGAATATACTATTCAAAAATCGCAAGAGGCGTTTTTACATTGGCGTTTAATTCCTGCACCTAAGCGTGGCGAAATTGTGCGTCAAATGGGCGATGAGCTTCGTAAATTCAAAGAGCCTTTGGGCAAATTAGTTTCTTACGAAATGGGCAAAAGCCTTCAAGAAGGTTTAGGCGAAGTACAAGAAATGATAGACATTTGCGATTTTGCAGTAGGCTTATCGCGTCAGTTATACGGTTTAACTATGCACTCTGAGCGCCCGAATCACAGAATGTATGAGCAATATCACCCGTTAGGCGTGGTAGGAATAATCAGTGCATTTAATTTCCCGGTTGCTGTTTGGAGCTGGAACGCAATGTTGGCGTGGGTTTGTGGCAATGTTTGCATTTGGAAACCATCGCACAAAACTCCTCTTTCGGCTGTAGCTTGTCAAAATATTGCTGCAACGGTTTTAAAACGCAACAATGTACCTGAAGGCGTAAACTGCTTATTGATAGGATCTGGAATTGGAGAAAAAATGACTACAGACCAGCGTGTTCCTTTAATTTCTGCTACCGGCTCTACCCGCATGGGCAAACAAGTTGGCAAAGTGGTGGGCGAGCGTTTAGGTCGTTCTCTGTTAGAACTTGGTGGCAATAATGCCATAATTGTTTCTGAACATGCCGATTTAAAATTGGTGCTAACAGGCGTTGTTTTTGGAGCTGTTGGAACCGCAGGTCAGCGTTGTACCTCAACCCGTAGATTGATAGTACACGAGTCGGTATACTCAAAAACCGTAGATGTTTTGAAGAACGCATATGCACAACTTCGTATTGGCGATCCTTTAAATTCTGAAATTCATGTGGGTCCACTAATCGATACTGATGCTGTAAACCAATACTTATCTTCTATCGAAAAAGCGAAGCAAGAAGGCGGTAAAGTTATCGTTGAAGGCGGAATTTTAGCTGGTATCGGATACGAAAGCGGTTGCTATGTAAAACCGTGCATAATTGAAGCTGAAAACCACTTCGACATTGTACAGGAAGAAACCTTTGCTCCGATTCTATACATAATGAAATATAAAACCTTAGACGAAGCCATTGCCATGCAAAACAATGTGCCTCAAGGTTTATCGTCTGCTATTTTCACTCAAAATTTATTAGAAGCAGAGCAATTTTTAAGTCAGACTGGCTCTGATTGCGGCATTGCAAACGTAAATATTGGCACTAGCGGTGCCGAAATTGGCGGTGCATTTGGTGGCGAAAAAGAAACCGGTGGCGGCCGCGAGTCTGGTTCTGATGCTTGGAAAGTGTATATGCGCAGACAAACAAATACTATTAATTACGGAAGAGATTTGCCGCTTGCACAAGGCATTAATTTTAACTTGTAATTATTGTTCTGATTTTTTATAAGGCTGCCCTTGGGCAGCCTTAACTCTACCTCACCACCGCCAACGACTGCCGCTGCACAATAGCAGATCCACTAAACGGGGTTGCTTCTAATACCAACACATACATTCCCGCTTTAACTACCTCGTTAGTTTTGGCGTGAGTTCCATCCCATTGCCGAGTTGTTGCGCTGCTTTCAAAAACCAGCTCTCCCCATCTGTCGTAGATTTTGTAAGAAATGGCTTTGATGCCGATGCTTTTTACTTCCAATTTGTCGTTGAGGTTATCGCGGTTTGGCGTGAACGCTGTTGGCACAAAAACCTGCGTTTTAAACGCTTCGCAAACCGTATTCGACTGCGAAAATTGCTCTGCACTTGCGCCTTTGGCTGTAATTTTATAGCACCAACCTTGATGTTCGGGTGCAAAAAAGTCTTGGTCTGCAAATTGCGTTTGGTTGGTTACGGAGTGCAGTTGCCATGCGTTTTCGCTTTCCATCGGAGCGCGATGCACCTCGTAAAAAGCGGTAGTATTGGGCCAATAAGTATAGGATGTCCAGTTTAAAATGACCTGTTCGTAATTGCTTAATCTGCTGCTGTTTAGCACGATATTGCTGCCAATATTTCTGCTGCCCGAGGTGTTTCCGCACGAGTCGATAGCAGAAATACGGTAAAATGTTTGTCGCTTGCTCGGACTCACTTGCGCATCGGTATAAGGCGATTGTGCTTGCGAGCCAATGTTCATCCATGCTGTATTATCTGCACTTTTCTCGATTTGGTAGGTCAGTGCGTTGGGTTCTGTTTTCCAGTAGGTGGTTAAGGTTTTGCCTTCGACAGTGGTGCGGATAATTTCTACTTGGGTGTTTGCATCGAAACTCGATATCGTTATCGTTTGGGTTGAAGTGTCGGAACAAAACGCGTTTTGCGCTACGATTATGGCAGAATACACGCCATCTGTGGCGTAGCTGTGGCTCAGCAACAGCGGAACGCCTCCCATATTTCTGGAAAAATTGGGCGTGCCATCACCCCAATTTATGGTTGCTTTTTGTGCGGTGGATGCCTGTATTTTCACTTCGGTTTGCAGCGGTTTGCAACCCGAAATTCGGCTCCACGAAGTTTGCAATACTATGGGCGATGCCAGATTTAGTGTTTTGCTTTTTTGAGCCATACAACCCGTAATCCCTTTCAGGATTTGGGTAACGGTATAGGTATTTGCGGTTGCATACGTATGCGTAAACTGCGCATTGATTGCTGCAGTTTTTGCGGTATCTGCCGTATTATCGCCCCAAAAAACAAATACAGAATCTATCAATCCTTGATTATTGCCAGTAAGCGTTATGTTTTTCGGAGCACAGCCCGTGCTGTCGGATAGCGTAAAATCTGAACTTGGCGGGGCGATTATTTGTATCGTTTTTGCAGTAAACGTGTCGGAGCTGCAATAGGCATTTTTTGCGGTTAGGGTAATGGAAAAAATCCCGTTTTGGGCAAAAGTTTGGGTGTATTTGGCGTTAGCGGTGTGTTTATAAACTTGTGTAGCCGAACCATCGCCCCAGTTGATTAAAACAGAATCGGCAAATTGGCTGCGGTTTTGCAGGGTTACATGCACTTTGCCGCAAGTGGCAGAATCCGTTAATTGGTATGCGGCTGCAGCTTTAGGAATGATATTCACGGCTTTTTGAGCAGTCGTGATACAGCCCGTTGGGCCTTTCAGGGTTTGGATTACGGTGTAGTTGTTGACGTTGATATAAGTTTGCAAAAACTGCTGATTCTGAGTGGGTGTTCCTAATTTAGTGGCTGGGCCATTGCCCCAATCGATGAACATAGAATCTACCAAGCCGATGCTTTGGTTGGTGAGCGTAATTGTTTTAGGGTTGCAGCCGATGCTATCGGACAGTGCAAAACCGGGTTTGGGAGCAGGAATAATGGTGAGCGGCAGCGGAAGTTGCAACGTATCGGAACATTGCCCGCTTTGCGCTATCAGCACAATTGCAAACGTGCCGCTTTGCGTAAACGTGTGGCTGATAAGTTGGTTAGAGATGCTTTTGAGGCGCTGTGTGGTGCCATCGCCCCAGTTGATGATTACCGAATCGGTAAATCGGCACGAATCTTTGAGCGTAAAATTTACCCACTGGCAAAATTGGTTGCTAAACTTACCTACCAAGGCTTTGGGTGGATTTTTTACAGTGAGTGCGTTGGTTTTGGAAAGGCTATCGGTGCAGCCGTTTTTAAAAGCTACCAGTTTTATGGTGTAAACCCCTGAGGTTAGAAAGTTCGTGTTTGGGGTGCGACCGTTGCCTACGAGCTGACCGTTGGCGTACCAAGCGTACTTTGAATTGGTGGTATCGGTAGCAGAAAGTTGTATTGATTGCCCAATGCATGCCGTAGTTGGACTGATTGTAAAGCTTTTGTTGACAGAATCGC
>CAMTUB010000038.1:0-14647 GCA_947084835.1 uncultured Bacteroidota bacterium
CTTTAAGTAAAACAAAGGCTCTGAGAATCGCCTGTATGGAAGTGGTGATGCACCGCGGACCCGAATACTTTAAAGAAAAAGAGGTTGTTTTCAATTCGAAAACAACCTCTTTTCATAAACAGCCACTTTTTCAGTGCCCTCCAAATTGCAGCCTCTTTTTTGGTTAATCGAGTAGCGATTTAATATCTTCTAAGTTTAGGGATTTTACAAAAGACGCATCAACGGTTATAACCGATTCTGAAATTTTGCGTTTTGCATTTTGCAAAGCAATGATTTTTTCTTCGATCGTGTTTTGGGTTACAAATTTGTAGGCAAAAACAGTACGTAGTTGACCAATTCTATGAGATCGGTCAATCGCTTGTTGTTCTACTGCAGGGTTCCACCACGGGTCTAATAATATCACATAATCGGCCGAAGTCAAGTTAAGTCCAACTCCTCCGGCTTTTAATGAAATCAAGAATATTTGTTTTTTATCCTCCGTATTAAATTGAGTTACTCTCCTTTGTCTTTCTTCGGCAGGAGTGCTTCCATCTAAATAATGGTATTCAATCTTTTGTTCGATCAAATAATCTTGAACAATCGCTAAATGTTTTACAAACTGGGAAAAAACCAATATTTTATGCCCCTCTGCCAACGAAGTGTCAATCATATCTATCAATTGCTCAAACTTGCCAGATGAAAAAGCATATGTTGGATCAATCATTTTGGGGTGATTGGCAATTTGCCTTAACTTAGTTAAACCACGCAAAAGAACCATCGAACTTTTAGCCATACCATGTTCTTCAATAGTTTGCAGGATTTCATTTCTGAAACTCGATTTCACGCTTTCATACAACGATTCTTGCTCTTCAGTCATAGTACAGGAAATTATCTGTTCCACTTTTTCTGGCAAATCTTTGGCAACTTGCTCTTTTTTTCTGCGCAACATAAAGGGATTAATTAAGCCTTTTAGCTTAATCACTTGCTGCTCATTCCCTTTACGTTCAATTTCGCTTACAAATTTTTCGCTGAAATACTTCTGAGAACCAAGAAAACCGGGCATTACTACATTAAAAATCGACCATAAATCCTGCAATGAGTTTTCAACAGGCGTTCCTGTTAATGCTAATCGATGCCTTGAGTGTAAATTTGCCAGTGCTTTAGTAGTTGCAGAATTCGGATTTTTCAAGGCTTGTGCTTCGTCAAATATCAAATAATTAAAGTCTATTTTTTGAAGTAGAGCGCAATCTATACGAGCAGTAGCATAGGAAGTTACCACCAAATCATAAATTTTAAAAGCGGACCTAACAATAGCTCTATCTTTTCCAGCATAAATTACTACCCGTAAATCGGGGGTAAACTTTTTAGCTTCTGCCAACCAATTGTGCAAAAGTGAAGCTGGAACTACTAAAAGCGATGTTTTACGGACCTTATTTTCTTGCAAATCCTTCAATAATAACATCAAAGTTTGTAAGGTTTTTCCTAAACCCATGTCGTCTGCCAACACTCCACCAAATTTATTAGAGCGCAAAAACCAAAGCCAATCGTATCCTGCTTGTTGGTATGGACGAGGTGTTGCAATAAAGTTTTCTGGTAATTGAATTGTTGGCATTTCGCCCTTAAAAGGGTTAATATTCTCAAGATTCAATTTTATTCCATCTTCAGCTGCATCGTCATCCAAAAGGTAAAAATGATGCTTATTTAACTGAATTGAATCATCAGTTTCAGAAATTCTGCCGTGGGTGAAAATTCCTTGTAAACGAGAAAACCACTCTTCTGGAATGATGGCAATTTTACCATCTGGAAGTTTAAATTCTCTATTTCCATCTAAAATATATCGCTTTAAACGGATAAAAGGAATGCTAAATTCACCAAACTGAATTACTGCTTTAACATCAAACCAATCAATCTCGTTTTTAATATCCCAATCTAAAACGCCTCTTACTAAAGCATATTTTGAAGTGATTTCATCAGCCTCGATCGTTATATTATTTTTTTCGAAAAAATCAGCATTGTCGCCTAACCAATGTATGGTTTGTTCTAGGTTGGAAATAGATTTTAGGGAATATGTAGCTCCTGAAATCATTTCAAATCCCAAAGGGAGCACTTTCTGAATGATTCCCTCTTCCCAACGTTTATTGCGTTCTGTTTTTATAAAAGTAAACCCTTTTTCAGCATCCCCTTCTAATAAGGTGTTAGCATAGCGTGTATTATTGGCTAAAAACTCTTTATCGTTATACCTGAAAATCAAGGTGAAAAAAGGAACCTCATTCCAGGTGGGTGCATATTTTAAGACTGCAGCTCCTTGAGGACGTTCAATGATGAGCTCTACCCCTTCGGTTCTAATCGGAAACTTATCTGCCAATGGCAAAAAGAATTTTCTGTAAAAAACTTCCTCAGAGGTTTTAGGGACGTTTATAAACGTCTTTGTAAAAAAGGGTTTGAGTTTTACGCCTTCAATCGGTAACGAGAAATTGTAAAGCCCATCCTGCGTTAATAACCACAAGGGAGAGTTTACCAATATTGCGGATTGCGGATTATTAAATCGAACAATGGTGTCTTTATATCTTATTGTTGGATAATAACGCGTTTCTACAGGATACCTTTTTAGTTGAAACAAAATTTTTGCAGGTTCTTCAGGATAATTTATCAATTTTCCCCCCGGATACCCGTCTTTATCCATAATGAAAATGTGAGAATTTTTCATCAAATAAAGTGCCTTCACTAGTTTGTTTTCAATATAATTTCGGACTATTTCGTGAACCTTCTCTGTATAGTGTTTTGTAAAATACTCTGATGCTTGTATGGGTTTCTTATGATATTTTTTAATGATAGCATGTTGCTCAATATCATCTAATAACTCAATTATTTTAAAATCTTCAGGATAAATTTCGTTCGGAAATTCGTGCATGTTCGACTTGCTAACACCCCGATAGTCTAAGGTTAATTGTCCACGAAAATCTTTGGCTATAAGATAAGAACCAATCAAAACACCAAGATATTGATGTTCGTAAATCGAAAAAACTAAAACCCTTTTCATTTAGGGCATCAAATCTACAACTTAGAAAATTAGCTGCATTACAAATTGTTGTGAATATTTTCCACCCTCACAAATCCAGTCTTTAAGAGTTGATGTGTGTAAAAAACCGCATTTCTTAAAAAGCTGAAAACTTTGCTCGTTAGTTTCATTAATAAAAGCATACAGTTGATGTAAATTGAAAACATCTTGGGCATATTTTGCTATTAACTCAATGCTTTCTGTTGCATATCCATGCCTTTTATGTGCTTCTGAAGCAATTAAAATTCCAATTGCCGCTCTTTTATTAATTACATCTAAGTCGTACAATTCGATTGTTCCTATAGGTGTATACGAATCCGACAACTCAATAATCAACTTTACGGAGCCCGTTTCAAGGGGTTCGTTGGATGATTCTAAGTACTGCCAAAGTTTATATTTCGATAAGGGAGCCTTTGTTGAAGTTATTTTCCATGTCGAAATGTCATTTTCCCATTCGTATAACAAATCCAAATCGGTTGGCTCTAATGCACGCAATCGTATGTTATGACTTGTAAGCATCAGAAACAAATACTTCCCGAAAAAACTTTTTGTGCAGGACCTGAAAGAATGATGTTGGTATACCCATCGTTTTCATATTGAAAGCCAACAGCTAAATCGCCACCAGATGTGGAAATTCCGACCATTTGGTGGCCTGTGTTTTTAATATATTCATGATGATAGGCTATTGAAACTGCCACAACTCCTGTTCCACAGGATAATGTTTCTTCTTCAACTCCCCTTTCGTAGGTTCTAACGTGTAAATTCCCATCTTTCAACTCTACAAAATTTACATTTACTCCGTTTTCAAACCACTCTGTCGAATATCTAATTTTTCTGCCTTCATTAAACACATCTAACTCGTCTAAATTTTGGGTAAAAACTACGATATGTGGCGAGCCGGTGTTTAAAAACCATCCATCTTCAACCTTAGTTATTATAGAAACATCAGACATGGATAAATCTATCAAACCTGATGCGTGACGAACACTTTGATGCAAACCATCAAATGCTGAAAAAGAAAATTCTGTAGAAAACAACCCCTTATGAAACGCAAAAGCAGAAAAACACCTTCCTCCATTTCCACACATTGAGCCTAGATTTCCATCGCTGTTATAGTAAACCATCTCAAACATGCCGTTACTCGAATTCTGTAAAACAATTACTCCATCCGCACCGATACCAAACTTACGATCGCACCATTGGGCAATAATTTCTTGGTCTGCAAATGGAAATTCATGCCCCAATCGATTATCAATAATTATAAAATCATTTCCAGTACCTTGGTATTTATCAAACAAAATCTCTTTCATCGCTTTTCAAAGATAAATAGAGATTATGGGTTTTATAAAAAAACTAAAACTCATGCAACTATTTTAAATCTCTAAAAGTCTACTGACAAAATAACAGAAATTAGGTTAAAACACAATTGGCACACACTTTGAATAACTAAAAACATGAACAACAAAAAACTTATTTGGGTATTTATTACTGCCCTAATGGGCGGTATAATTGGAGGGAGTACTATCTCCTATTTTATGAAAACTGAAACGCCACAACCAGCGGCTCAGCCTGCACCGGTGCAGCTTACAAGCTTTCCTGAACACTTAATTGAGCATCCCGATTTTATCACAACATCCACATTAGTTACACCAGCTGTGGTGCATATTAAAACGGTTGGAAATACAAATACTGAAAAGATGCAAAAAGAATTACCAAACTTTGATCCTTTTAGAGATTTCTTTGAATTGCATCCAATGCCTCAGGGACCGCAAACTGGTTTTGGCTCTGGGGTAATTCTTTCTTCTAATGGCTATATAGTCACCAATAACCACGTTATTGAAGGAGCTGACAAAATTGAAGTTACATTAAATGACAAAAAAACATATAATGCAACGGTTATTGGCACAGATCCATCAACCGATTTAGCCTTACTTAAAATTGAAGCTACCAATCTTGCTTTTTTAAACTGGGGTAATTCAGATGCTGTGCAAGTAGGCGAATGGGTTTTAGCTGTTGGAAATCCTTTTAACTTAACATCAACCGTTACTGCAGGTATCATTAGTGCAAAAGCTAGAGACATAGAAATTTTAAAAAGAAACAGCGTAGAGTCTTTTTTACAAACCGATGCAGCAGTAAATCCGGGAAATAGCGGAGGTGCCTTGGTAAATGTGAAAGGAGAACTTATAGGAATAAACACAGCTATTGCTTCGGCCACAGGAAGTTATACAGGGTACTCCTTTGCCGTACCATCAGATTTAGCTAAAAAAGTTATCTCTGACTTGATGAAATACGGCTCAGTAAAAAGAGGGTATTTAGGAATATCTATTCGTAATTTAGACGGACCGTTGGCAGAAGAAGAAGGTCTTAAAATAAGCGAAGGCGTTTATGTACAAGGCTTTGCAGAAAACAGTGCGGGAGATGCGGCTGGTATCAAAAAAGGCGATGTAATTATCAAAGTGGATAATACAATCGTTAAATCAATCCCTGAATTACAAGAGCAAATAAGCCGTCATTTACCAGGAGATAAAGTAACCCTTTTAGTAAATCGCAAAGGAGATATCAAAACATTTGCAGTTACCCTTCGCGATGGCAAAGGCAGAACTAATATCACTGCTGATGTAGAAGATGATGTAACTGAAATGTTTGGAGCAAATTTTGAAGTTGCACCTAAAAAGGAACTCTCGAGTTTATCTATTCAAAACGGGGTAAAAGTTTCAAAAATTATGGCTGGAAAACTACGAGAAGCAGGCATGCGAGAAGGCTTTATCATAACAAAAATCGCTGATATTATGGTTAAAACACCTAAAGAAGTTATTGGGTTATTGAAATCAAAAAAAGGCGGTATTTTAATCGAAGGGTTTTATCCAAACGGACAAAAAGCCTACTACGGAGTTGGACTATAAATTAGCTTTCAAATAAAAATGGCTACCCTTGCAGTGCCATTTTTATTTGAATATCTTTGGTTATGCAATCTATTCAAGGAAAACTAATCATAATAACAGGCACAAACAAAGGAATTGGGCTAGCCACAATTAATTCTCTATTAAATCGTGGGGCAATTGTCGCTGGTTGGGGTAGATCGAATACCGTTACCCACTCTAACTATAAATTTTTTAAATGCGATGTTCGGTTTGAAGACCAAATCAAAACTGCATTGCAAGAAACTATTTCCCATTTTAAGATGCCAATTTTTGGGTTAATAAATAATGCCGGATTAGGGAAATTTGCTAGCCTAGAAGAAATAACCAATGAAAATTGGCATTTGATGTTTGATACCAATGTTCATGGTACCATGTATTGCTGCAAAGCAGTAGCTCCAATCATGAAAAATGAGTTTGCAGGTCATATCATTAACATTGTTTCCATAGCAGGTTTAGAAGGGATAAAAAATGCATCTGGATATTGTGCAACCAAGTTTGCTGTTAAAGGTTTTAGCCATTCTATTTATAAAGAACTGCGGGAGTTTGGAGTTAAAGTAACATGTATCTATCCTGGATCTGTTAATACCCATTTTTTTGATGAGATTGAATCAGTAACAGCTAGCGAAAACATGATGTCGCCAAACGATATATCCGAATTGATATTAACCTTGTTAGAAACCGACCCGAATCTTTTACCGGTAGATTTAGAAATTCGCCCGCTAATGCCGCAAGGAAAACCTGCAAAAAAATGACTTTAGACGAACTTCAAAAAACAGTAGATCTGTGGATTACAACTACGGGAGTTAGGTATTTCAATGAGCTTACCAATACCGCCATTTTAATGGAAGAAGTGGGCGAATTGGCGCGAATTATGGCTCGTAAATACGGGGAACAGTCTTTCAAAGCAGGTGAAAATTCCGAATCTATAGCTGATGAAATTGCAGATGTTTTGTGGGTACTTACTTGCATTTCAAACCAAACGGGTGTACATTTATCGGAGGCATTTAGTAAAAATCTTGAAAAGAAAAATTCTAGAGATTTTAACAGACATAAAAACAATCCTAAATTATGATAAAGAAAATTTTACAATTGAGTGTTGTATTGCTATTAGCTGCAAATCCATTATACTCACAAGAGGCAGATTCTGGTAATAAAATTGTTGGAATTTGGACAACAGGCTCACAAAAAGCGCGCATTAACGTTAAAATGGTCGGGAATACATATCAGGGTTGGATCGTTTGGCTTAGAACCCCAAAAGACGAACAGGGATTAGACAAAGTAGATAAAAACAACCCAGACGATAAGTTTAAAACACAAAAGTTAAATGGAATTAGAACCTTAAAAGACTTTACATATAAAGGGAAAAACACTTGGTCAAATGGCACTATTTATGATCCAGAAAACGGCAAAACGTATCAATGTATTATTACATTAGCAGATAAGAATACACTTGATGTTAGAGGTTATATTGGAATAAGACTGCTTGGACGAACAGATGTTTGGAAAAGATATGAAGAAAAATAGAGCATTAAAAAAGGGCAAAATTGCCCTTTTTTAATGCTCTATTTTTGAAATTTAACCTTTAAAGGGGTAAATTTTATCCTCTTTTAAAATGGGAATCATCCTTGATTGATCTTCTTTCATACAAAAACGAATATCATCTTCTATACCCATTTTATTTAAACGGTTATAGTGGGATGAGTTTTGGATATATAAAAATAAATCATCTTTTGCAGTATCGTATAAACGACTCGACATAAAAGCAGCATCATTTCCAACAGAAAATTTCGGCATCAAATGATAAACTACAGCACCTGCAAACAGACTGTCTTCCAAGTTTACATCGTCTTTCCAGCCAGCACATAAAATAACCACGTCTTTCTGCTCTTTTTTTAAGTATTCGGCCAATGCAGAAATATTTACAAATGCTCCAAGTATCAACTTATGCGCATCGTTAGCCAGTTTTATAGCTTTTGTGCCGTTTGTAGTGGTTATTGCTAATTTTTGGTTTAACAAATTGGCCTTTAATAATTTCACAGGCGAATTCCCATACTCAAATCCATCTGCAATCAACCCGTTTCTTTCTGCAGCAACAATGTATCCTTGATCTTGTAGACTTTTGCTTTCTTCTACAGTTAATACTGGTACAATATGATCTAAGCCAGCATCTAATCCCACAATCATAGCAGTAGTAGCACGTAAAACATCAGTTACTACAACTATTGCATTTTGTATATCAAAGAGATGAATTAAACTTGGCGATAAACAAACACTTATTTTTGGTTTTATCAATGCCATGTTTATTTACTATAAAATGGAAGTTTTACCACTTTAGCTTCCACTTTTTTACCCCGGATATCAATAAAAACAGAATTACCTTCTTTCATGTATGCTTTTGCAACATATCCTAATCCAATAAATTTACCAGTTGAAATAGATTCGCTCCCTGAAGTTACAATTCCAATATTATCTCCATTTTCATTTAATATCTCGTAATCGTGGCGTGGAATTCCTTTATCAATCATTTCGAAACCAACCAGTTTACGGGTAATCCCTGCTGCTTTTTGATTTACCAAAAAATCCTTTCCTACAAAATCTTTGCTCAATTTAGTAATCCAGCCAAGTCCTGCCTCTAACGAAGATGTAGTATCGTTAATATCGTTTCCATACAGGCAATAACCCATTTCTAGGCGTAAAGTGTCTCTCGCTCCAAGTCCACATAATTCTAATCCAAAAGGTTTACCTGCTTCTAAAATCGCATTAAAAACTTCTTCTACATTATCGTCTGGAATATAAATTTCAAAACCACCAGCACCAGTATAACCCGTAGCAGAAATTATACATCCCGGAACTCCTGCAAATGTGTCAACAACAAATGAATAATATGGAATATCTGATAGGTTTGCATCGGTTAAACTTTGCAGTGCTTCAATAGCTTTTGGTCCTTGAATGGCTAATAGCGCTGTATCATCAGAAATATCCGTGACAGTAGCGTCAAAAGTGTTGTGCTGATTAATCCAATCAATATCTTTTTCGATGTTGGATGCGTTGATAACCAACATATATTGATCTTCGGCAAACATATACACCAGCAAATCATCAACAATACCACCCTTATCAGTCGGGAAACATGAGTATTGAATTTTACCAATTGTTAAAACAGATGCATCGTTTGAAGTGATGTACTGAACCAATTTTAATGCCTCGGGTCCATCAATCAATACTTCGCCCATATGTGATACGTCAAACATCCCTACAGCATTTCTAACAGCTAAATGTTCTGCTTTTATGCCTTTATAACTTACTGGCATAATAAAACCAGCAAAAGGCACCATTTTAGCACCGTTATCAATATGATTTTGATGAAGAGAGATTGTATCCATATTTTGAAAATAAAACAGGTGCGAAAATACACTAATTAGGTGAGTATATTGATGGAAAAGAAAAGAAATGAGAAACTGTAATGCTAAAGAATTAAAAAAAGCTTAAAACATGCTTAATTGAACCGTTTTTATCATAAATGTTTTGCGATGAATTGGGGATAAACCATATTCTGAAATACATTGCCGGTGTTCAAAAGTGGGATACCCTTTGTTTTTATCAAGTGAATAATTAGGATAACGAGAATGATAATCGAGCATAAGCTCATCTCTATACGTTTTGGCTAATATGGATGCCGCTGCAATATGGGCATACAAATCATCTCCTTTTATAATTGTCTGATGTTCAATAAATGGATGGGGTTTAAATCGGTTTCCATCTATCAATAAAAGTTCAGGCGTTATCGCTAAATTTTGAATGGCTCTATGCATTGCTTCGAATGACGCGTTCAGAACGTTTATGGCATCTACAATTTCGTTGCAACACGATGCAACAGACCAAGCAATTGCATTATCAATAATGCGCTCTCTCAACTCTAGTCTTTTTTTAAAGCTTAATTTTTTAGAATCTCTTAGCCCCCTGATGTCAAAATCATCGGGTAATATAACGGCTGCTGCAACTACTGGACCGGCTAAACATCCTCTTCCTGCTTCGTCAACACCTGCCTGTATTAATTGATCATGTCCATAACGAAGTTGCATCTACTAAATTTAGAAAAAAAAAGCTACAAAACAATCTTTTTTAAATTCTCAATTTCTGCACGCTTCTTTTCTAAATTCAATTGCTTATACGAGTGTTCTAAATTATTTAGTACTCTTGCAATAATTTGAAAATTGTTACAAGGACCGTAAAATGATTTATTGGGTTCCACATCTATCAGGCTAATGAATTTATCAATTTCATCTTTTGAAAATGTAATTCCCTTGCTAAATGCATTTATATAAAACAAAACTTCGGGTTCAACCTCTAAATAATTATCGGTTAAAATAAAATCCGATAAATAGGCTAATACAAAGTGCTGGGGGAGATTAACACCGTAAATTGGGATATCTAATTTTTGAGCAACTATTAAATATACTGAACATAATAATATCGGGTTTCCCTTATTTGTTTCCAGTACTTTATTAATAAATGAGTTGGATGGATTAGCATAATCTTCAACATCGCCTTTAAATCCAAACTTTTTAAAGAAAATGAAATTCAATATCTTAACCTTTTCAATAGGCGAAAAAGAAAAGCTCAGCTCTACCCAAGCAGCAATTTTAATTTCTTCAACTTTTGCTATAACCTCAATTTCATTGAGATTCGGATATTGATATTTTGCAATTATTAACAAGCCTTGAAGTAAATCATGCCCACCATTTTTAACCCATTTCTCTAGGTTTTCTTCGCAGGCGTGATATTGAATTTTGTGCAACAAATATTCGATTCTTTCTTGATGAAATGTATCTTTAGTAGTTCCCCATGCTTTTTCTAACAATGGAATTACATCGGGTCCAAAACTTAAAAAATCTCTAAAAACTTGATCTACAACTTCTTGATCAGAATCATCAAGTAGGCTAATCATGGCAGTTAAAAGTTTATCTCCTGGTAAGTTCATTTCACTCATATCCATATCTATAGAACAGGATTTGATGTTATTTAGTTTTAGCTTTTGCGGGTGTTTTTTTAGGTGCTTTTGTGGTTTTAGCTTTAGACTTTTTTGCTTTATCCGGACTAGCAGCTATCACCGCTTTGCACTCTTCTAAAGTTATTGTATCTAAATTTAATGATTTTGGCAGGTTAAACATAGCTTTATTGTGTTTAATATAGGGGCCAAATCGGCCTTTCATTACCACAATATCTTCGCCTTCAAAACTTGCAATGGTCTTTTCCTTTTCTTTCTGTAGACCATCAATCACCAACTGAATGGTTTCTTCTAGCGTTACCTCCATAGGATCCATCCCCTTTTTTAGTGAAAAGAATTTCCCGTTATGCTTTGCATATGGGCCAAATCTTCCTACCCCAATCGAAATCATTTCATTTTCCCAAACGCCTAAATCCCTTGGCAATTTAAAAAGTTCTAAAACGTCTTCCAACTTAACTTCGTACGGATCCATGCCTTTGGTTAGTTTGGCATTTCTCTCTCCTATTTTGCAATACGGACCGTATCTTCCAACATTTACTACTACCTCTTCTCCATTATGTTCGCCTAAAGTGCGCGGCAATTCGAACAAGGCTAATGTTTCATCGAAAGTAATCGACTCTAAACGTTGGCCTGGGCGCAAATTGGCAAAAGTTGGCTTACTTTCTTCGTCACTTAAATCGGTTATTTGTGCAACTGGACCGTATTTTGCCATGCGCACGCTTACCTGAAATCCAGTTTCTGGATGAACGCCTAAAATTCGCTCTCCGTTTACACGCTCTCCCGACTCTTCTGTTTTTACAACCTCTTCGTGGAACTTAAAATAGAAGTTCTTCAACATTTGGTCGTATTCTAATTTACCATGAGCAATTTCATCGAAATCGCTTTCAACTTTTGCGGTAAACTGGAAATCCATAATATCAGGGAAATGAATAACTAAGAAATCATTCACTAAAATGCCAATATCAGAAGGCACCAATTTTGACTTTTCAGAGCCAAAACGCTCCGAAATCACTTTTTCGGTTACCTGATTCTGTACGATTTTAATAATTTTAACATTCCGCAATTCTCCTTCTTTATCCTCTTTAACCACATAACCGCGTTCTTGAATCGTACTTATTGTTGGCGAATAGGTCGATGGTCTTCCAATTCCCAATTCTTCCATTTTCTGAATCAAACTGGCTTCTGCAAAACGGTAAGGCGGGCGTGTAAAGCCCTCTTTTGCATTTATATCGGTATAATTTAGCTTCTGCCCCTCAATTACATTGGGCAAAACCGTATCCGAGCTATCCTCTTTTTCTTCATCGTCAGTGTCTTCAAGGTACACTTTCAAAAACCCTTCAAATTTAATAACATCACCTGTAGCATTAAAATGCTCTTTAAGGCCATTTGCAGAAATTTGCAACGATGTTCTTTCTATTTGCGCATCTTCCATTTGCGATGCGATGGCTCTTTTCCAAATTAGCTCATATAACGCTCTTTCATCATTTTGAGCCGTAATCGTATGGCGCTCGAAATGCGTTGGTCTTATAGCTTCGTGTGCCTCTTGTGCACCCGATGTTTTGGTTTTATACTTCCTCGTTTTCGAAAAACTTTTTCCGTAATACGTTTCTACTTCATTTTTTGCGGCATCCAATGCAAAATCCGACAAGTTAACCGAGTCGGTACGCATATAAGATATTAAACCGGCCTCATACAATCCTTGCGCTAAACGCATCGTTCTTGCTACGTTAAATCGCAATTTTCGCGATGCCTCTTGCTGCAAAGTAGAAGTAGTAAATGGCGGTGCAGGCGATTTTTTAACTGGCTTTTTCTCTAACGACTGAATAGCAAACGAAGCATTTAGGCATTGAGTTAAATAGGCATAAGCCTCTTCGTAGGTTTTAAACCGCTTATTTAGCTCTGCTTTTATGGTAGCATCGCCTTTTGTTCCAGTAGCAAATTCGCCAACAACTTTATAATATGATTCAGAATTAAACTGCTGTATTTCTCGCTCTCTATCTACAATTAATCGAACGGCAACACTCTGAACTCGTCCTGCAGATAACGAAGGCTTTACTTTTTTCCATAAAATGGGCGATATTTCAAATCCTACTAAACGGTCTAAAATACGCCTGGCTTGTTGCGCATCCACCAAATTCATATCAATTCTTCTCGGATTCTCTACCGAATGAAGAATTGCCTTTTGGGTAATTTCGTGAAAAACGATACGTTTTATTTTGCTTTCTGGAAGACTTAAAGCTTCTTTTAAATGCCAGCTAATGGCCTCTCCTTCACGGTCTTCATCGGATGCTAACCAAACCATTTCGGCTTTGGCTGATAATTTTTTCAGTTCGGCAATTACTGCCTTTTTATCTGGCTGAACTTCATAAACAGGCTTAAAACCTGCTTCGATATCAACACCGTTATGTTCTTTTACTAAGTCGCGTACGTGACCGTAACTCGATTTTACTAAAAAATCTTTCCCTAATATCCCTTCAATGGTTTTGGCTTTTGCAGGGGACTCAACTATAACTAGATTTTTCGACATAAAATTGGGTTGCAAATGATTAATGGGCACAAATAAACCGCAAATCTGCTGAACTTAAAATATTATTATTTGTAATTGTTTCAAAAATTACGTTTTAAGCATGATATTTAGGTTTTCAGTGTAAAAAATGCGTAAAACTCCTTTTTATATCAAGGCTTTATTTTTTAGTGGATTATTTATTTTATGGGCAGTATTTTCAGTTAAAGCGCAAAAAATTTCTCTCAAAAAGAACCAAATCTGCGTTGAGAACTCTATTTTCTTACTGCAAAAATCAATTTCAAAGTACGAATTTGACCTATACCTCCCTGATCAACGTTTTTTATGCAAAGTAAAGGTCTTATCAAAGTATTTCGAAGGAGGTTCTAAAATATCAGATTGCTTACTCTTATTCGATAATACGGCAAAAGCTCAAGTTTCGGTTCCGAACTCGTCTATTAAGCTAGGTGTAGTACGATTATTGTTGAATCACAACTACGATTCTTTGTCGATATCGAAAGAGTTATTTATGAATTCGTTTGCTAAAAAATATCCTATTGTTATCCAATCTAAAAACTTGATGACTAACAATCAAAATATCGATTATGATATTTTTAAGCGTTCTAAAAAGGCATCAATCATTATCCAAAACGATTCAATAATCCAAGGCAACGTTTTTATTGGCCGTATATCAACTCTCCCAGCATTTCAATTCGAAAATGCAGAGGTTTACAAAATCCATCTCCCTAATAAAACAGTAATTGCAGAAGGAAAAGTAAACGGATTAAAACTAGTTTTAATTACCAAAAAAGATCATTTTATACATAACCTAAGCATTAATTCTACTCAAAATACGCTAAATCAAATTATATATTTTCTGATTGATGAGGGATACTTGTAGAACTCCATTTTTGATAATAGGTCATTTAATTTTAATTTTTTCATTTATAAGCTAACAATAACTAGTCCTTTATATTAACCTATTGATCTGGAATACCTTTGTCAATATTAAATTGTGTTCATTTTAAATTGGTTTGTTTTGAAGCGGTTTTTCAAACGTTCAACCCTATTTTATTAAAATATGCTTAAATTTCCTTCTAACTTCCCAATCCAAACTTTTTATTAATACTTAAAAAACTTATAAAAAGCATCTAAAATCAACATATTACAACATATTA
>CAMTUB010000039.1:0-54443 GCA_947084835.1 uncultured Bacteroidota bacterium
AAGCCATCCGCTTTTTAGTATATAAAATCGTAATCATAAAAATTGAGGGCATTAAATCGCCTCTAAACAAGTCGATTTAAAATCTAAACTTTCACTTTTTAAGTTTTTGTGGTAGTTGCGCAACAGTTACTGCTGTTAGCTGTAGTGTGCAACACATGGTTTTTATAATGTGTATGTTGTCAAGATTTATTTTGAAAGTAATTGCTTTTCCAAGCACTACATGCCCATTTACTCATCTTGTCCTGATGTTTACGAAGAATAATTGGTGTCCATTCTGTATAATTCAATTCATCCTTGCTCATCTTATAGTTTGATGATTTATAAAGTAGAAATTTTTCATTGAAGAGTCTATCTCTTGCCTTCTTATTTAAGGTATCCTCAAGTAATGTATAATTTCCTATTAAATAAATATAATCTTCTTGTTCGTCAGCTGAAAATGATGTTTCCCATTCAGATGAAGGATTTTCAGGAAGAATATGCTCAATTGTAGATGATGCATCTTCGAATTGATTGGCTGTCCCCGAAATTGTATTTTCAAGTTCTACTAAAATGTACTTAACAAGGTTTTTGTTTCTTTTGGTGCTTAGAAGCTTCGTTGAAAATGCTTGAGCAAAACTTTCATCTGGGACATAAATCGATTTTAAAAATTCAAACGCTTGTGAAGCTTTTGAAACCTCACCTGAAAAGATTTTGATTGATAATTTGTTAAATACAACTTCGATTTCATTGGTATGTAAACCTGAAATGACATTATATCGGAATGTTATCACGTTTAACTCATGTAAAAGTTTTGTAAACTCCTCTTCAGGGAATTTTTGCTTAGCAACAAGCATTAAAGAATACCAAGTTGAAACACCAAAAAGATTCATTGAACGAATAAATGATCTCTGATCTTTATTCCACATTGGGTCAGCGGGGTTTTCAAAGGCTGAGTAAACAGGGGCCAGCTGTTCCAATTCATGAAGTAAATCAAAAACGTTCTTTGGAGTTTGAATTGTACTTTTAATTGCTCTGTATAAATTTGAAATCCTTACGAGTTCAAATCTTGAATTCCAATAATGACGTAAAAAAGTTGGTAGGTCCGATTTCCCTAAAAAATCGTTTATGCTTTGCCATCTTCTTTCAGTTTCTTCCAATTCAGAACTACTTGATTCAAAAGCTTTAGAAAACAAATAGTTCTTTAATAAATCAGAAGGTGATAATTTAACCCCTCTTGCATTTAATGTTTCAAAAACTTTGTAAGCATTAAGGTCGTCACTGACATTAATTGTGGTAAAAATTAGTGCATTAGAAATTTCATCATCAATTAATGTGGCTAGTTCTGTTCCGGATTTTGAAGATATTTTAGTTTTTAGAGTTTGATAAAAATACTCATAAGCACCCCATAATCTTTTTTGACTAGGTTTAAGTTTGCCAACTGCTGGAGGTTTCCTATGGTTTAATAAATAACTTTTATAAAAGTCATCATTGTTTTTATTAAGTACCAATTTAGGTGTGATTGTAAGTTTTGATGTAGAAAAATTTCCTAGAAATTTTTCTGTAAGTTTCACAATTCGGATTTCATTATTTTCTTTATCAATTCCACTGTCGGCCCACTCTTTTAAAAGTTTAATTGCCGAAAGGCACAATATACTTAATGTGGTAAATCGTTGTTGTCCATCAATGATAAATGAAGTTTTTGTTTTTGTGCTATCTTCTTGGAAAACTAAATACCCCATATAATGGTATTTTTCCTTTGGTAAGTCAAGTATATCCATCCACAAGTCTTCCCAATATTCTTTTTCCCAAGAATAATCTCTTTGATAGGGAGGTACAGTAAAAGTTCGACCATTTGAAATTAAGTCGTTATATGAAGCTGTTCCAGTATTTAAAAGAAGTGAGGCCATTTACATTAATTTATTGATGTAATATTACGATTGTTTTTCAACAGTCAAGTCTGATGTATATGTCAAAAGGACTGAATAGAATAACTTAAAACTAATTTTCGATTATAGTTTAGTCTTGAAGAAATTGTCAAGCACATTACAGCTACCAATTATATACACGCAACTCTTCCCAAAATCTAAAAAAACACGTATACTAATCCTTTGCAATATATAATATACCGCAATGTATAAAATCCTATGAATACAACAAGCGGAATTGAAAAAAAAATAATCCTCCGCCTTCGACTCCGCTCAGGCATCGGGTGCAATCCCAGTCATTGGTTGCACCACTCAGGCATCGTGCATTTAACCAACCCGCTGGTTGAGCGGAGCCGAAACCAGGAGTCGAAACTACAAGCCAAAAACAAGACACCAAAAGAATAGCAATTTCTTTAGCCACTAAACTGTCTACCAGCACTGCATTTGATACGAAGCACAAAGCCTCATTTAAGCACTGAACCGCCAATTTCTTGTAGGTGGTGTTAGTACCAGTTGTTTCTAGCGTGTCAATGAAAAATATAATTTTGTCTAATTGAAATTGCAATTACTTAGCCCAATATTTGTCAATGTTGATTAACACAAAGTTTGTAGAGTCAGACTTATTAGCTACATTAAAATTATTATATGCGATTTTTATAGCGTCTTTAGATACATTCTCAAACATCCAAGACCAAAAAACTATTACCGTATATTTTTTCTTAGCCACATTTAATTCATTGTAAATGTTACTGTATTCGTTTAATGTCAATTTAAATACGTCAATATTTATTGCAGATGTTGGAGGAAATGAATTAAAATCATTATTGAAATTCCAATCTAAACCAGAAAAACTACCACGTGCAAAGCAATTAGCATGAAATGAAACCAAGTTGAAATCTGTGAAATTTAAAATTTGCACTGGTTGTCCTAAATGATTTTTTATAATACTATCTGGTACAAGATTGATAATCTTTTTAAACTGGGATGTATCGCTAATTATCTTTATTGCTGTTAAAGTATCGAAAGAATTTATAAATTCATTATAGGAATTTAAAGTAAAATCTTTTGGGTCGTGATAACCATACTTTTTCAAAAGTATGGAAGAACAACTTTGCATATATAGCATCAAGCAAATTATTAATAATTTGCTTGATGCTAGGTTAAAAGTGCTCCGCTTCATAAACTATTGTATGTTTAGTCCAACAGCGGAGTATTCATTTCTATTAATATCAAAGTTGGCTTTATAGATGCCTGATGGTATTGTTATTTCAGCACTAACATGAATGTCTTTTAAAATGGGTAGGTATCCATCGCTTGTCAGACCATTATCAGTTTGACCTTTGTCAAACAGAAGAATGTATTTATTTTGATATATCATAAGATTCACATTTGCTTCCGAAGCAGTCACTAAAGGTATAATAATACAAAGACCAATTGGTTTTTTACAGCCCTCTTTTCCGCCTTTGCCGTGCCACTTGAAACCTACCTTTGGCTTTGCTTGAAGGTCTTTGTTTGAATTTAACGCTTGTATTACAATTGAGCTATTATCAGTTATTACCGTATTTACAAAGAACTCAACTTCTTCCTCCGTTTCAGCTTCGCTAGCAAATTCGGCTAAAGTTGGCTTTCCTAAAGATAAATTTGTTTGAGGATTAGTTGTGTTGGTCGAACTCAATTGTACATTACTGTTTTCTAATATAGCTAAATCATTTTTCTTGCAGGCATAAATGACAATGGAAGAAGTTAGAATTAGTGCAAATGTTTTTAAATGTTGTTTTTTCATGATGTTAAAATATTATTTATTGTGTTTACAAAGTACTTTAATACCAATTGAATTAAAAACAAGTTATAACTTGTTTTTATCCTCCAAATAATTTTGATTATCTATGTCTATTAAGAACGGCAACGAAACACCAATTGCTTTAGCAATTTTTAATAACGTGTCATAAGTTGAATTGCTAGCTCTTCTCTCTATTTGTCCATATGCGGATGTTGAAATGTCACATTTTGATGCAACATCTTCTTGTGTCATTTTGTAGGATTCTCTTATTTGTCTAATTCTATTTGCTAATTTCATGTCTCTACAATTGGGCACAACAACTCCATACACGCAACCCTTCCCAAATCCCAAATCCCAAAAATCAAAATCCCATAAAACACGTATACTAATCCTTTGCAATATATAATATACTGCAAAGGATAAAATCCTATGAATAAACAAACAGAATTGAAAAAAAATAATCCTCCGCCTTCGACTCCGCTCAGGCATCGGGTGCACTGCTCAGTCATTGGTTGCACCACTCAGGCATCGTGCATTTAACCAACCCGCTGGTTAAGCGGAGTCGAAACCAGCCGAAACCAGGTGCCAAAAATCCAAGCCAAAACCTAAAAAAACTCATTAAATTTAATCGTCCAAAACTAGAAATAGGATCAAAAGCCCTGCAAAAAGTAGCATTAAAAGTAGGGGACCTTTTGCTTTTTTTAATCGCACCTATCAAAAGCATATATTTCAATTTTAAGCCATCCGCTTTTTAGTAAATAAAAATGGTTTCATAAAAATTGAGTGCCTTAAATCGCCTCTAAACAAGTCGATTTAAAACCTAAACTTTCACTTTTTAAGTTTTTGTGGTAGTTGCGCAACAGTTACTGCTGTTACCTGCTGTATTTCTCATTTATTCAAATTTTTCGGTAAACTTTTCATCATTTCATTCATTATTTCTAAAGTCGTTTGTCGTCTTTTCCCAAGAAAACTTTTGCTGTTGAATCTTGCTCGAAGTGTCGAATTGTGTTTGGAAAGATAGTGTTCAATAGTTCTATTAATGTTTTCCGTATTGAAGCCAACACCTAAGTCACCGAACTCTTCATAACCGTAATTTTTTAAGCCGTCTAAGAGTCTGTCAACTTGGTTAAAAGACAAACTTTTGTTCTCTGCAATCATACCCTCTAAATAAGCAAGTATGATTAGACTTCCCCATTTCCGACATGCAACACTGTCATTTAATGTATTGCTTAGCTTATGTTCAATCACCATAAGGACGTCTGATCCCCAATTATTGTTTTCAAAATCTAGGATAAATTCAGGCATTTCCGTCAGCCTCATAAATTCTATGCATAACTTAAAAATATATTCAGTTTTCCTAAAGTTTGTATGTTGGAAAGAAATGAGTATGGCTTCTTTAATTTTTAAGTTATATTCTTCTTTAATTATTCTCTCGAATAACTCATGCAGTGGTTCTTCAATGTCTTGAGGTATTGTTTTTCCTTCAAGAGTTTCTCTTATTTTATCATGCTTCTTGTCATCTGAATAATCTGGCGATTCCAAATATATTTTTAGATTCTCAAGTTCAAATCGGGTCAACAGAACACTTGGAAGCGGCTTGAACATTTCCTCAAATTGAGCATCAATATTTTGACTAAAAACCTGTAAGCTGAATTGGTTTATTAAACTAGATAATTCTTCAACAGATTCTAAAACCAATGTCACAATATTTTTCTCTTTTAACTTAAACTCTTTTTCTTCATCATGTTCAAACGATATGATATATGATTTTGGCAAGTTATCTGCGCCATATAATTCAATATGTTTTTTGAAAATATAATCGATATTTTCGTCTCCAAATCCATATCCTAAAAACAAAACACTTTTACCAAGAATATGACTTCTAAAAAGAATGTCTAGTGAATTTTCGTCTGCTTTAAGACGTCTGTCATAGTCATTCCGTGTAAAAACAATACTAACATCATCACTAAAGTCTCCATGAAATTTTATTATCAGTCTTTCACCATGCTTTGAATCTACAATGTCTTTTAGCCCTACAATTTTCTTGTAATCTCTTAAAATCTGTTTTGCCGCTTCTTCAATTGCATTGTCATAATTTGTTGTGTAAATTATTGGTGGATTCATCGCCAATATTTTCATGTGATTATCTAGGGAAACAGAATCTACTATTTCTAGGTTACACATCTCTTTTAATCGGGAAATCAATTTTTCTCTGCCAAATGTGGTTTCATATTCCTGAGCAACGGACAGGTAATTTTCTGTGGTTGTGTTTAGCTCTTTTTTTAGCTCGGTTATAATTTCCTTCCAGTCAAGTGCCTTGCATGGTTTACTCATGCCAGCACCTATAAAAGGAATTATTTTAAAGGCTGCAATACCTTCTATTATCTCTTTGATTATTGATTCTTTGTCCATTTTATAGGTTGTCTGTTAATATGGCTTGTAACAATTATATACACGCAACTTCCTCAACTTCCAAAAACCAAAATCCAAAAAAACACGCATACTATTCCTTTGCAATATATAATATACTGCAATGTATAAAATCCTATGAATACAACAAGCGGTTTGGCAAAAAAAAATAATTCTCCGCCTTCGACTCCGCTCAGGCATCGGGTGCAGTTCTTTTGCTTTTTTTAATCGCACTTATCAAAAGCATATATTTCAATTTTAAGCCATCCGCTTTTTAGTAAATAAAAATGGATTCATAAAAATTGGGTGCCTTAAATCGCCTCTAAACAAGTCGGTTTAAAATCTAAACTTTCACTTTTTAAGTTTTTGGGGTAGTTGCGCAACAGTTACTGCTGTTTTAGGGTGTTTTTTTTACATCTCATTGATATTGCTGTCAATTGTCAGTCTATATTCTTTCCTCCAAAGTCGATATGAAAAACACATAAACGTGAACAGTATCAGACCATAAATTACAAACAATGGTCTGCCTACAAGTTCTCTGAATGTATTATAAAAAGTCACGTTATAGTATTGGCAAATATTATGAAATGTCGTTAAAAAACTCGCAACAATAACTACTCTTACCAATACATATCCTGTGTGTGCTAAAAATGTCGATTTGTTTTTTGGCGTTTTATAGAAAATTTGAAAAAAACGACCCTGCTCATTATAGTATAATTCTGAAACAAAATCAGTTAGATTTTTCGATGATGTCTGCCTTGTTGTTTTATACTTAAATGAATAGAAGTAAAAAGCATAAATGATTAGACCAACAATAATTACGTTGGAAATTATTAAACCAGTCCAGCCAACACCAAAAAATCTGTATAAAGGGTTTTGTTCACCTGCTGGATTGTCAAAAAACCAAAGGCTCGTTGAATAGAAGTCACAACCTCTTGCAAACAGCAAAAGAAATGACAATGTGAAGAATTTTAGTTTCATATTTTACCTTTTTATTTTCTGTTTTCTTGTCGTCTTAAAATGAGCTAAAACGTTTGGCAGATTTGCGATGGCGGGGTTTATTCGCCCTAAACTTCATTCGGTGAACTGAACTTCCTCCTTGCACTAAAGTGTCTGCGAAGCACGGAACCCCCGCTATTGCAAACCCCTTGTTAGCGGTTCGTTGTTTTGTCTTTCGTTATTGACCGCGGTCCAACTAGGCAACTTTCCACGAAAAAAAGTTGTAGAGTTGAAACTGTCTGATGCCATAGTTTTTTTTTATTTGTTATTCCACCTATCCAAACGCTTCATTCCTCTAGTAAATAACCAAGATGTGAATTGGGAATGACCACCTTCCATCATTTTCTTTTTGCAAAACTCTTGAAATTCAACCACATTCCCACCTTTATAAATAAATTCACCTTTCTCATAACAGTAGGAGCAATACTTTTTGCTTTTACTACCGTCAGCATTTGTGCCTCCCCCTTTTTCATCCCGCTTCAAAGGCATTCCGCAGGACTGGCAATTTTTGTAAGATGTTTCCATTGTTTTTAGTTGTTATTATTTTCTGTCTGTTTATGTTGCCATACAATGACCACCAACAATTATATTTACGCAACTCTCCCAAATTCCAAAAACCAAAATCCAAAAAAACACGCATACTAATCCTTTGCAATATATAATATACTGCAATGTATAAAATACTATGAATACAACAAGCGGTTTGGCAAAAAAAAAAAAATAATTCTCAGCCTTCAACTCCGCTCAGGCATCGGGTGCAATCCCAGTCATTGGTTGCACCACTCATGCATCGTGCATTTAACCAACCCGCGCTGGTTGAGCGGAGCCGAAACCAGGAGCCGAAACCACGTGCCGAAACCACACTACCTCCAGGTGCCGAAACCACAAGCCAAAACCACAAGCCAAAACCTCAAAAAACTCATGAAATATAATCGTCCAAAACTATAAATAGGATCAAAAGCCCTGCAAAAAGTAGCATTAAAAGTAGGGGACCTTTTGCTTTTTTTAATCGCACCTATCAAAAGCATATATTTCAATTTTAAGCCATCCGCTTTTTAGTAAATAAAAAAGTAATCATAAAAATTGGGTGCCTTAAATCGCCTCTAAACAAGTCGATTTAAAACCTAAACTTTCACTTTTTTAAGTTTTTGTGGTAGTTACGCAACAGTTACTGCTGTTATGTGTGGTTTTTTATTCTGTGTCGTTGTTGGTTGTTTGAATTTCATCATCCTTTTTTTGTTTTTTAAAATACTTCCATATACTACCACCTGCTCCTGCAATTGCCAATGCAATTAATTTCCAAAACTTAGCTATCAAGACAAAGAACCCAACTTTAGCTAAAATTTTCCCAGCAACTAAACCGCCAATTGTCCATGCTGCAACATTATCCACATCCGGCAGGAAATCCGAATATTTATGTCCGTCTTTAAATTCAACACTTCCAATTACTTTGTCAATATTAGATTTCACTTCAGGTAATTCACTCATAGAAGCTACTGCGTTTAGCATAAATATTCCTTTACGTCCCAATACTCTCAAATTATAATTTAAGGTATTCAGGCTGTCCTGTCCGAATTTTAGTTCTTTAGCCCAATGAAGTATTTTTTTGTTTTTGTCGTAATATGGGGACGATGCCCACCCAATAAATTCAATAGGTTGATACCCTTGCTTTATTCTTTCAGGATTCACCTCCTTAAAATCATTTTGTTGCTCCTTTAATAAATCATCATAGTCAATGTCGTCTGCGTCAGCGTCTTTAACATAGCCCATTTCATCAAAACTTATTGTAAAAACCCAACTATTAGTTTCTAGTACACCTCTATTCTCAGGTACTAGCATTCCCAAAATAGAACTGTCAGCAGGATTGCCCCACAAATCGGTTAATACATAAATGCTTTGTGTCTTGTCTAGATAGCGAAAACCTTTCGGCACTGTTAGTGTCGCATTTCCAGATTCAAGCTCAATAATTCCTGTTTTGTAAATTAATGATTGCTCAATTTCATTAATCCGTAGTTGGGTACTGTCAACTTCTTGTGCAAAATTATTGTAAGAGATAAACAATGTTGTCAAAATTGTCAGAATTGTTTTTTTCATATTGTTGGTATTTATTGGTTTATTTTAAAATCACACATAACGTTTTGGCGGTTGCTGTTCGGTGGCGATTTTACCACTTAGTTTTTTACGAAGAACAAAGGTTTTAATATGTACGTCACTGTCATACGAAGCACTGCCACGCCACTGACAGCAACCGCCTGTTATGAGCTTTTATTATTTGTTTAAGTATTTCAAAATTGAGTCATTTTCTATTTTCACTGATTGTTTATATATTATACTATTGTCTTTGTCAAATAATATCACACTTGGAAACCCTTCAATAGTATAACAATCTGTACATATTTCTGACATAAATTTTCCCATTCTTTTGTGTGGATTTCTTTTTTTTCCATACTTAAATACGTCTAATAGATATATATTATGTTTTATATTATTTTTCGTGTAGTATCTTTTATAGCTTGTGGCATACTTCCAGTCATCTGGAGAGACCAAATATGTATCTAAATTTTCTATATTGGCAATTTTTTCAAGAAATGTTGGCAAAAAAGTATTGCTATTTGGACACCAATAAGTAAAAAATATTATTAAAGTTTTGTTTGATTTGTTTTTCTCTAGTAAAAGATTTAATTCATTACCATTAATTGAATATACATTTGGGTTGTTTTGATTTTTATGATTATTTACATCGATTGCTAAAACGGCATATTTGGCTTTTTTCTTATCAGGTAAATCCAAATAATAAGGTTCAATAATTGAACATGAAGATAAAAAAATTCCAATTCCAATTCCAATTGTAAAATTAATAAATGAATTAGTCCATTTCATTTTGCTCAATATTTTTGTTAATCATCATTTTCATTTAATAATGCTTTATGATGATATAAACAGATCATCATAAAGCATTAAAGTAGTATTTGTGCCTTAGGAAGCAAAAAGTGACAACATCTTAGCTGACTCCAATTTTATTCAACACATTAGAACATTCGTATTTGAAATACACTTTGTTTAACATGAAAATCAACAAAAGAAGTCAATAATAGTTGGCAATCACTTACTAATGCATGCTAATTGTTAATTCCAACAATATTAATAACGTATCCACCATAAGACCCAATTGAAGAATTGAATTTAATCACACCTTTGGGAATCCTTACTGTTTTATATGGCAAATTCATTTCATTTATCACCTCTATTTCAAAGTCTTCATCTACATAGAATTGAATATCTTCTTCTGAAAGAAATTTAGCAGATGAAGTAAATGCCAGTGTTATTGGTTCAAATGATTTTGAGTCTACATTATACATAATAGGCAAAACAACCTCTCTGCCTATTAAAAGAATGTCGTTATGCACATTCGGGAACCATTTACAGATACCTAGTTTTTTACAACCCGAATTTTTTCGCCAAAGGGTAGCTATAGGCCCTAACGATTTATTTTTAACAATCTTTTGTATTGTAGCTTCATCAATTTTAACCTCTAAGTCAAGTACAGATGTTGGGTCTTCAGTCTCATATTTCAAAACATCATACTTCCCATTTGATGGATTTGTTAATTCTGACAAGGTCTCAGTTTTTTACAAGACCATGCCATTGCAATAATTGCAATAAATAAAAACATTTTTTTCATTTTAATTTAATTTTTAGTCACGCCTACTTCTGTTTAAAGTGTCTTTTCAGCATATTCCCACTTTTTTCATTGTCACATTGGGTGTTCAGCCCGTCATTTGAACCGCTGGAGTTTTTATATAATTGCTCATAACAATTCTTAGATTCAACTAATAAATACAACTCTCCCAAATCCCAAATCCCAAAATCCAAAAAAAACACGTATACTAATCCTTTGCAATATATAATATACTGCAATGTATAAAATCCTATGAATACAACAAGCGGTTTGGCAAAAAAAAATAATTCTCCGCCTTCGACTCCGCTCAGGCATCGGGTGCAATCCCAGTCATTGGTTGCACCACTCATGCATCGTGCATTTAACCAACCCGCGCTGGTTGAGCGGAGCCGAAACCACGTGCCGAAACCACGTGCCGAAACCACACTACCTCCAGGAGCCGAAACCACAAGCCAAAACCACCAGCCAAAACCACCAGCCAAAACCTCAAAAAACTCATGAAATTTAATCGTCCAAAACTAGAAATATGATCAAAAGCCCTGCAAAAAGTAGCATTAAAAGTAGGGGACCTTTTGCTTTTTTTAATCAAACCTATCAAAAGCATATATTTCAATTTTAAGCCATCCGCTTTTTAGTATATAAAATCGTAATCATAAAAATTTAGGGCATTAAATCGCCTCTAAACAAGTCGATTTAAAATCTAAACTTTCACTTTTTAAGTTTTTGTGGTAGTTGCGCAACAGTTACCGCTGTTATGAGCAGTTATTTCTTGTCATTTTTTATCAATACGATATCCTATACTAACATTTAACAATGCCCCAAACTCCCAGTCAAACCAGTTAAAATACTTCCCTAATAATTGTTTATCGTAGCCAAGTATAAATGTAGTTCCAACACCAACTTTTTGTTGAAAAAACCAATTGCCAAATAAATCTACTTTAAAACCAATTCCAACATTTTGTTCAACCCATGTAAACGGACCAAAATTTTCTATACAATTCTTATATAAAACATCTCCATTTGTATCATAAGAATACGGCAGAAACATGCTATTTCTTGTTGTTGAATACGTGGCTTGCAAATCATAAAACACAAAAGGTTTTATATGCTCCCATTGTCTAAATATATTTCTGTGATAAAACCCTACAACACCAATATAATGCAAAGGTTTTGTTGCGTATAATCTTTTGTAAAAAACTTTATTTTGGTCGTCATTATGGGCTAATTTATTAATATTGTATCGCAAACCACCACCAAACTCATGTTTGTTGTTAATGGTTTTAGATAACCCTATTGTAATGTTTCTACCTGCCATTGTAGAATTAAACCCTGTGTTTATTTGGGTTTGAGCAATAGTATTTATGTAAAAGCCAATTGCAACACTAAATATATATATATATTTCATCTTTTTTCTTAGGAAATAGTAAAATTATAAGGTTAGGAGTAGACTCCCAACCTTATTTAGGCTAAAATTAAGGTTGAATTCTCCAAATTTTTAGTCTACCATTGCTGTTGTCGTGCCATTTAGCCCATGAATTATATATCGTGTTCAAATCAACAGGATTGTTTGCTAATTGAGCAGGATTATAAGCATACCATTCACTTGTGTATTGTCTTCTGCCATACAAGTATATTGTAGCTCCATTTTTTGTTGCATACCCTAAGTTTTTTGGTGATTTAGCCCAATCTCTTTCGTAGGTGTTCCAGAAAATAAAGTTTTGGTTAAAGGGTAAAACATCGTTGCGACAAAAGCTAAACCATCTATATAGGAGTTTATTGATATCGTTTTTGTGCACATCAGCTAAAGTACGCCATTCAGTATCATTGCCATTAAAGTCTCTAAAGATTAAATATGTGAGACCCTTCTCGTCAATTTGAGCACTAGTTATGCAAAATTCAGAATGGGTGGAATTTTCATAACGATGGTTGATTTGATACTCATTTGATGAATACCAAGAAGTTGCCATGTTTTCTAACTGTTTTGGTTGTTCCACCTTTACTCTTGACTTAGGTCTATGTGTGATTTCTACTTCTGCATTGTCAATTATAAAAATTGGGTGGGTAGTTGTCAATGTTGTTTCTTCATTCAACAATATTTCGCTGAAGTTACCTTCTGAATCTGCAAACCAAGCCACAATATAATCTTCATAATGCTCTTGGCCAGCCAGTTGATTGTTTACATAAGTCCCTGATGAAAATATTGGCTGTTTTGTGTAGTCAGCGTTTTCAATATTTCCAAGCAACAACACCGAAATAGTAGTTACAAAAACCTTCCCAACTCCAAACTCCAACTCCAGCAATTCCCCTCCTCTGGAGGGGTGCCTAAAAGGCGGGGTGGTCCCAAATCCACATACTTTTATCGCTAAACAAATAAATTATGGCATTTTAGCCTAATCTAATCCGTTAAAAATCAGGTATTTCTACCCGTTTAAACTTGAATTACATATTTTACTTTAGCATAACTAAAATATAAATTCATGTTAAACAATTTAAACACAATCAAAATGCCAAAACAATCTGAAACCGGACATGCTAAAAATGTAGCTAACTTCGAAAGCCTAATCACATTTTGCACGGCCTACGGCACCACCTACAACCCATCTAGGGCTGGCCTCAAAATTACTGCGCTCAACACACTCTACACAAATTCGCTAGCTGCAGTAGCCAATGTAAACATTGCGTTATCGCCCAATTCGGTTGCCATTAACAACCGCGATTTAGCCTTTAAAAGCGTGGGCAAACTCATTATTAAAGTGGCAAATGCAGCCTATGCGTGCGATATATCTAAAAATACCAAAGACGATATTAAAAGCATTATGCGTAAACTTACCGGACGCAGACTAAAACCTAAAAACGTAAGCACAACCCAAGTTCCGGGAGGTACAGAAGTATTGCCACCTCGAACCCATTCGGCATCGCAAATGAGCTTCGATCAGCGCATCGAAAACTTCGATAAATTAATACAACTCCTAAAAGGTGTACCAACCTATGCACCCAACGAGACCGACTTAACTATTGTAAGTCTTACAGCAATTTTAGCATCCCTACGCACTACAAATACAGCAGTGCAAACAACAAATGTAGCCATTAGCAATGCGCGTTTAAATCGTAACAAAGTATTATACACCCCAAAAACAGGCTTGCACGATATAGCCTTAGCTATAAAATCCTATGTAAAATCGTTGTACGGACCAAGTAGCCCGCAATACAAGCAAATCAGCAAAATAAAATTCACCATTGCCGATAAATGATAAACCAATGCAGGCTTAAATGCAAAAGGGTAGGAGCTGCAAATCCCCCAAAGTAAGATGCTATACAAACACTATTCGATACCAAAAGCAAGCATACTAAAACATCAGCATACACATAAATTACCTCGAACCTACTGCAAAGCACAACAAGCTGAAATGTTAAAACAATTAGTTAAACCATCGAGTAGAATAGTAATATTTTTGAAGAGAAAGGCAACATGTATAACGCTAGATGCTTTCGCATTAAAGGTAAATTCAAGTACAGCAAACAGAATAGCAATCATAGTAAGCAGAAATGCAGTCGTGTTCAACAGAATAGCAACCTGCTCAAACAGAAACGCAATCGTACTTAACAGATAAGCAACCTTACGCAGCATATAACAAACCTGCACAAACAAAGAAGGCTCAACGGTAAACGTTGAGCCTTCTGCATGTATACTTCGATCTTCCTACTTCAAATATTTGTCAAGGAAAACTTCCTGTTCCCATAGCAAATGCATAATATTCTCTTTCGCAGCGTAACTATGGCTCTCTTTCGGCAAAATAACTAGTCGTGCAGGGGCGCCCAAGCCTTTCAATGCCTGAAAATAACGCTCAGACTGCAACGTAAACGTACCCGGGTTGTTATCTGCCTCGCCATGTACCAGCAAAAGCGGAGTCTTCATCTTATCGGCATGCATAAATGCCGACATTCCGTTATACACCTCCCGTACTTCCCAGTAGTTGCGCTGCTCACTCTGGAAACCAAAGGGCGTTAACGTTCTATTATAAGCACCACTGCGGGCAATGCCGCAGGCAAACAACTTCGAATGCGTCAATAAGTTAGCCGTCATAAACGCACCGTACGAATGTCCGCCCACTGCCACCTTCTTGCGATTGATATACCCTAACGCATCCACGGCATCAATAGCCGCTTCGGCATTATCTACCAATTGCGTAATAAAATTATCGTTCGGCTCTTGCTTTCCTTCGCCAATAATCGGGAAAGCAGTATTATCCAACACCACATAGCCTTTCGTTACCCAATATATAAACGACCCGTAGGTAGGAAACGTAAACTCATTGGGGTTCGAGGCACTTTGTCCGGCCGTATTCTTATCCTTAAACTCTTGCGGATACGCCCATATCAACAAAGGCAGTTTCTCTTTCTTAGTTTTATCGTAACCCACAGGCAAATACAACGTTCCCGATAGCTCAACACCATCTTTACGCTTGTACTTAATCACCTCTTTATGTACGTTGGCAATACTCTCAAACGGATTCACAAAACGAGTAAGCTGTGTTAAACCATTTTTCGCATTTAGCGTACGCGCATAGTAATTCGGGTATTCATTTTTCGATTGTAGCTGCACCAATACTTCCTTTTTCTTAAGATCTATGATAGAAAAAAGCGACTCTTTCTTGTCGGTATAACTCGACTGATACAAACGAGTTTTCTTTAAGGTAGATAAGTTAAACTTATCGATAAACGGAAACTGTCCTTCCTTCGTAAAGCCATCCCCAATTAAAAAAACCTCGTTGTTTTCTATCAACATCACATTCCGTCCAAACATATTCTTCACCGTTTCGATATTTCCCGGATCCGAATAAATATCCTGCGAATTCCTATCCTCAATAACCTTAGGTTTAGCGGTATTATCCGTTGGATTAATTAAATAAGAACGCGTATTCCGCGTATCATACCACGAATCCGACACCACTGCAGCCGTTGTATTGCCCCACATCACGCCCGAAAAGCGGTTTGGAGTTTGCATCAGCAGGGTAGGAGCATACATAAACGGAGCTGTCCAAGTATATACCGCATCTCTGAATGCTACTTTGGTATCGGGGTTGCCACCGTCTAACGCTTCAACGTAGTATAAAGCCGCAGGAAGGTCGCTTCTCCACGCCATATTGCGTATGCCTTTGCGCACAGCCATAAAACCTTTAGGCATTACCTCGGTCAACGGAACTTTATTCACCACCCTTACTTCTTTTCCGGCTTGGCTGTAAACCACACTCGTCATCGGAAAGCGGCTATACGGTACCATGTATGAGAATGGCTTCTCTACCGTTGTAACCATCACAAAGTTCCCATCGGGCGATATACTTTCGCCTATATACATGCCCTTGCTTTTAAATAATTGCGTTTCGCCTTGAAGGTTAACGATATGCAATTCTGAACTAACCACAATCTCGAAATTGGTTTCATCCATCGGGTTCTTTAGCAGGTCTTGGAATGTGCGGTTGCTCGATTTTGCTCCATCCGAGTTCGAAACAATCGGCCCGGTAGGCAAATCCGATTTCGGATTAAGCAAAGCGGGTCTGTTTTGCGGCAAACTTTTTACCAACAACTCTTGACTATTGCTAAACCACGAGTAAGGCGAACCTAGGTTTGCGTTTAATGTTGCACCAGTTAGGCGTTTTGCGCTTGAGGTTTCTACATCTAAAACCCATAATTCAACGCCTGTTGCTGTAGTGTTGGTAAATGCAAACACCTTTTCGTTTGGCGCCCACGATAAATTGGTGATTTGTGGCGAAGTTGGCATTCCTTTAACAGCCGTTTCGGTAGCTGCGCCAATTTTTTTAACCTTTAAGTTATTGATGTAGTTTACCGAGCTCGATATATTGGTTACGGGGTTGATGCGCAAACCGCCCAAGCGCATTTCTTCTTGGTTCAACTCAGCCAACGACTTATACGTGTTGCGATACGTTAAAACCATATACGCTTTCTTCGAATCCATAAGCACACCCGGGGCGCGCTCAAAGTCGGCAAGCGCCATAATTTCTTTCGATGGCGTTTTATATTGCACATTGTCTTGCGCTTCCGCTACCGAAAGCAAGCTTGCAAAAGCCAGGGTAAACAAAGTAACCTTCATACCTTTTAATGAGTTGTTAAGGAGCGAAGGTAATAGGAAGAACTAAAAATCCCTTAGCCGTATATCATAAATACAGCTAAGGGATTCTTTTAATTTAGTTGCGATGAAGTCTTAGCGACTCACAAAAAGCTTTTGAGTAAATACAGCTTCGTTGTTTTGCTTAATTTGTACCATATATATTCCGGTTTGCAAGCGTTCTATCGAAAGCGTTTGGCTTTCTGTAAGTTGGCTTTCACGCAAGTGCAGTTTACCCGTTAGGTCGTACACTTCAAGCGTGTAGCTGGCTTCCAGCAGTTTATGTTTGATTTGTATGTTGATATAGCTGTTGGCAGGATTCGGAAACGTTTTCACTTCAATCTTCGAAGGTTTGGTTCCGTTTATCAAAATGGTCCGTGAATAATCGAACTTCCCATCCAAATCCACCTGTTTTAAGCGGTAATACAGCAATCCTTCCGGAGCATTTTCATCCAAATACATATAGTTTTTGGTGGATGATGAAGAGATTTGAGGCGATACAAAGCCGATTTCAACAAACGGTTTAAAGTCTCCATCTTTCCGCTCCAGCACAAAGCCTTTATTGTTGCGCTCATCGGTGGTAGTCCATTGCAATTTGGCAGATGTACCCTCGCGTTTCCCCCAAAAATTTACCCAAGTAACAGGCAGTGGCGGCTGAATTAACGAAAATAACCCATTTCCATGAGTCGCTACCAACATGGTATTGTCCGTAGTGCGGCTATCCAAAGTCGTTACAATGGCATAGGCTATACTTTCGGCTCCTTCACGTGTCCAAACGGTAGAAGAGGGTATAGGACTTGTAGTTGAAAACAAACCAATAGAGGTTCCCACATAATATTCAACGCCTGTGGGTTTCACCAATATCCTTGCCGAACGTATCGAGGGAATAGTTAAATTCCCTTCCACATTTACCCAAGTCGGAGTTTCACTTTTAGCATTCCCGGTCCACCAAATATTAATCAAACCGTAGTTAGAGTAAACCACCAATAAGGTATCATCGTTTCGTGGGTTCACCGCAATGGCAGATACCACTCTGCCAGCAGTAGTCATACCCGTTGGGGTAATATCAATAGCAGATGTACTTGCAGCGGTTACGTTTGCAGGGTCTGGTACGCGCCAAACCTTGCCATTACTAGCACCTATATATAAAGATGTGGTTAATGGATTATACGTACCACGCGTGGTAGCAAACGAACGGATGGTGTTGGCAGTATTTATTTGTCCACTAATACCACTCATATACGTCCAAGTACTCCCAACCACGGTTGAGGCAGAAGTGGTGCGAAATAACTCGTTCCCATTGGCCAAATACATATGTTCCGTAGAGTCTGGCATGAGATGAAACAGCGTAACAAATAAACTTTTGTTGCTTCGAATCGTTTGTGAGATATAATAACCACTATAAGCACCATTTAAAAAGGCAACCGTTCCGCTTTGCGAAGAGGCATAATACCGATTCGCGGTTCGAGATATACCTGCATAGCACCCATCGCCACTTAAATAATCCGTATGCGACATGCCTCCATTCGCATATTTGGTACCGTTATCTTGTAATCCGCCTAAAACTTCATTATTGCCCGTATTTTGATTCATTACGGCATGATAGTATTGATAGGTAATGTATCCGTTGTTCAAACTACGCCACGAGATGGTCGGCTGAGTAGAATTGGTGATATGTATTCCTCCATCCGAACCCGATACCAGCGAATCGGGAAACCCCGGCTTAAATATCAGCGCATGTATATCGGGATGATGATTCAGATACAAACCATAACTACTTGCAGATACATAACCGCCAATCCTTTTGGTAGATGTGGTAGTTTTAAACCCATCGCTATTCATATATATATTAGTTCCGCCCACAAAAACAGTATTGGTGTCGTTTGGTTTTACCGATACAACCAAATCATACCCCGTTTGAACGGCAAAGGGGTCGTTTCCTGCTAAACACCCGGGTTCATCGGGTAAATTAGCGCTCAAATTAACCCACGAGTTGGTGTTTTGATAATACTTAAAGAAACCACCTTCAATCGTACACGCAGGATTTGTAGTTTTTGCGTACAAAGCATAAACCTGCCCCGCATTTCCGGGTACTTTCCCCAACACAACCCTTCTATAGGCTGCATTTGCATGCCAACCGGTAACCAAAGTACTGCTCGCAATGCGGGTCCAAGTTCCCGTTCCACCACCTGTGGTAGAAATATATACGCCATCTACGCCTGAAGTGCTAGTTCCAGAAAATCCGGCATATAAAGTGTCGTTTGCAGCAGCAAGGATATCAGTCATCTGGCTCGAATTGCTAACTCCACCACCCAAAACGGTAGTCCATGTAGTACCACCATCGGTCGTGCGCATTATGGCTTGCAAAGCAGCAGCGAAAACATGCCCATTCGATGGGTTTATAGCAATATTGGATATTAAATCGGCTTGATGATCAAAGTTTTCCCAAACACTTGGGTTCGAATTGGCAAGCCGAGTCCAATTAATCCCGTTATCGGTAGATTTATACACCCCATTTCCAAAGTAAAATGCGCCCGTTGCCGAAGCACTGTTCCCCAATGCCTCGCCAGTAGCGTAATACCAGGTATCTTGAAAGCCTGCACGCGGGTCTTGAGCAATACAGGTAATGTTATGGATTTCATTCGGTGGCGTTACGCGAACCCACGTGTTGCCGTTGGTAGTACTTCTAAACAATCCTGAACTTACTCCGCCTGCAATAACTACCCCGTTGGCACGAAGGTCATACGCAATGGCGCGTGTTCTTCCCCCAAAATTATCGGGTCCTAACGAGGTAAAAGTCTGTGCAGATCTCCCTAAAAAAACTGGGGCATTTTCGGCAAATGCAAGCTCTGCTGATCTGATTCCTTCCGGAATTTTGCCCGTACTGGGGTCTTTCAGCATGTCAAACTCGTAATCCAATCGGTCTTGAACAAAAAGATTGGGAGTACTCTCTAATCTTTTTACTGTTGGACGTTTTGTATCTGGATGATACAAAAAGGCTTTATAAATAAAGAGCGATAAAGCAAAAATTAAAGTAGCTTTTGTTTTCATATATCTATCTATCTAAACATTAAAACGTGAAAGTATTTTAATAATACTTTAATAACAAACTATTTGAACTACAATTTATACACATAAAGTGTTCCTTGTTTAAAATTAATTAGAATGTATAGTGTTTTTCGATATGTATTAATTAAAATAAAGTAGTGTACTTTTTTAAATTAAAACCTACTTTTGTGTATTGATTTACCAATTTAATAAAATTAAATAAATATAGATATGACACGAAAAGAATCACTTAAAATAGCAAGTTCGAGGCAAAAGGTTACCGTACCTTACCCTACAATGCCTATAAACGAGTTTTTTGCTTCTAATGTTTTCAACAAACAGAAGATGCGCGAATATCTACCCGAAGAAATTTTTAATAGTTTAATAAATTCTATCGAAAAAGGAGAGGCCATTGATTATTCCATAGCGCAACACGTAGCTGCGGGAATGAAAAATTGGGCGCTATCTAAAAATGCTACCCATTATACGCATTGGTTTCAGCCGTTAACGGGCAGCACTGCCGAAAAACACGACTCATTTTTTCACCTTTCTCCCGATGGGCAAGCGCTTGAAACCTTCAGCGGCTCATCGTTGGTGCAACAAGAACCCGATGCTTCTTCGTTTCCAAGCGGAGGTATTAGAAATACATTCGAAGCGCGTGGATATACCGCATGGGATACCTCTTCGCCTGCGTTTATTTACGAAAGTCCAGCCGGAAATACCTTATGTATTCCAACCATTTTCATCAGTTACACCGGAGAGTCGTTAGATTACAAATCGCCTTTGTTAAAATCTTTAATTGCTGTCGAAAAAGCAGCAGTGGATGTATGCAATTACTTCGATAAATCCATAACTAAAGTATATCCAACCTTAGGCATCGAGCAAGAATACTTTTTGGTGGATGATGCCATCTTCAACGCCCGCCCCGATTTAATGATGTGTGGACGTTCGGTGTACGGTTCTTCGCCAGCCCGCGGTCAGCAGTTAGATGATCATTACTTTGGATCAATTCCAGAACGAGTGCAAGCATATATGATTGATTTTGAGCAAGAGTCGCACAAATTAGGCATACCGTTAAAAACCCGCCACAACGAGGTGGCTCCAGGCCAGTTCGAATGTGCGCCATTGTTCGAAGAAATGAACCTAGCCGTAGATCATAACTTGCTGTTGATGGATGTGATGGAGCGGGTATCGAAGCGCCACAAGTTCCGTGTGCTCTTCCACGAAAAACCTTTTTCAGGCATCAACGGTTCGGGAAAGCACAACAACTGGAGTTTAAGCACCAACACAGGAAAAAATTTATTATCGCCAGGTAAAACACCTAAGAACAACCTCATGTTCTTAACGTTTTTCGTGAATGTGATAAAAGCCTATCATAACCACGCTGATTTGATGCGAGCAACCATCGCCTCTGCCGGAAACGATTACCGCTTAGGCGCTAACGAAGCACCACCCGCAATCATGTCTGCCTTCATCGGCAAGCAACTTTCAGAGGTGTTAGATGCCATCGAGCACAGCAAAGTAGATGTAGCTGAAGGCAAAGAGATAAACCTATCAAAAATCGGTATCCCTAAAATACCCGAGATATTGCTCGACAATACCGACCGTAACCGCACCTCACCATTCGCATTTACGGGCAATAAGTTCGAGTTTCGTGCCGTAGGTTCCAGTGCAAACCCTGCAGCGCCAATGGCTACTTTAAATGCAGCGGTTGCCGAACAGTTAATTGCTTTTAAAGCAGAAATGGACGAGCGCATGGGCAACGGAGAATCGCGCGATGTAGCTGTACTATCTATTCTTGCACGGTATATCTCCGAAAGCAAAAACATTATTTTCGAAGGTAACGGATATGGCGATGAGTGGGTGGAACTGGCAAAGCAAAGAGGCTTAAATAACATCAAAAATACGCCCGATGCCTTAGATGGTATGGTAACAGAAAAAGCATTAAAACTTTTCGAAACCACAAAAATTTATACAGAAAGAGAGCTTCATGCCCGCCACGAAATACAATTGGAAATCTTTACCAAGAAAATTCAAATTGAAAGCCGGTTGATGGAAGATTTGGCGCTAAACCAAATTGTACCTACCGTGTTGAACTACCAAAACTTGTTGGTTAAAACCGTAAACGGACAAAAAGAAATCGGAATTTCGAAAGCCGTTTTGCAACCTCAAATAGCGTTGATAGAGAAAATCGCTAACCATCTTTCCGATGTACTTACCAATGTAGATGCCATGGTAAATGCGCGTAAAAAAGCAAACCTAATCGATGATGTAAAAGAAAAAGCAGTAGCCTACAGCAGCGATGTGAAAGGAAATTACTTTGATAAAATCAGACTTCATGTCGATAAATTGGAGTTAATAGTTGACGATAAGCTTTGGCCCTTAGCAAAATACCGAGAGTTAATGTTTATTAAATAAAATTGGAATGCCGGTTTATCCGGCATTCTTTCGTTTACAACCAATCATCGTAATTTTACAGCAAAATCATAGTTATGGAAAATCAAAAAACAGAAGAACAAGCGGCTTTTAAACGCTTATTAGATATAATGGATACGCTACGTGCAGAATGCCCGTGGGATAAAAAACAAACATTCGACACGCTTCGCCCATTAACCATCGAAGAATTGTACGAGCTTACCGATGCTTTACTAGTCGAAAATTTAGACGAGATTAAAAAAGAATTGGGCGACTTAATGCTTCACTTGGTGTTCTATGCCAAAATAGGAGAGGAGAAAAACGCTTTCAACATCACCGATGTGCTTAACGGAATCTGCGATAAGCTAATCCATCGGCATCCACACATTTACAGCGACACAGTTGTAAAAGATGAAAAGGAAGTGCGCCAGAATTGGGAAAAACTAAAGCTAAAAGAAGGCAAAGAATCGGTGCTTGAAGGCGTTCCAAATTCGCTTCCTGCGGTAGTTAAAGCGTACCGCATCCAAGAAAAAGTAAGCGGTGTTGGTTTTGACTGGGATAATACAGAACAAGTCTACGCCAAAGTCCTTGAAGAACTAGAAGAATTGGATGTAGAAGTAAAAAAGCCAGACAATAAAACACTAATAGAAATGGAATATGGCGATTTACTTTTCTCATTGATTAACTACGGCAGATTTATTGGCGTTAATCCCGAAAATGCCCTCGAAAAAACCAATCAAAAGTTCATCAAACGTTTCCAAATAATGGAAAAGTTGATGAAAACAGACAACAAAATAATGTCAGACATGAACTTAGAAGATATGGATGTGTATTGGGAAACAGCAAAGAAAAGCGACTAGCTATACGTAGTGATTTTTTCATTTACATTTTTTAATCAGTAAATGATGTTCAATAAATACATGCAGAACTATAATTATTGTCTTACACAATCACAAAAAAAACGATTCACCAGAGGTTACGTAGTATAAAGTGCAATAAATAGTGTCTAACTTTTTGCGGCACTGAAAGGCGCTTTTTTGATTTACGGGCACTTTTAATTCCAATCCTGCGTATAATTGTAAAGCATAAAAATGTCAGAAAAGTCAAACAAATTCGCTTTAGATATCCTAGTATCTTTAATACCAGGCACTTTGCTCGTATTGTTTATGTTTCTGGGTATGTACATTTCTGAAGTGCGTGTTGAATACGGCATTTTACCTCGCAACATGATTGGCTTAAGAGGGATTTTACTCACCCCTTTTATTCATGGCGATTGGTTGCATTTCTTTTCAAACATGTCAGGAATATGGGTTCTTATGGGGTTATTGGTTTTTTTCTATAAAGATATTTGGCTTTCTTCTCTAGCTTGGATTTGGTTTTTAGATGGATTTTGGGTTTGGGCAGGAGCGCGTGAATCGTTTCATATTGGTGCAAGTGGAATCGTTTATGGGCTTGCAGGTTTTCTGTTCTTTAGTGGCATTTTACGAAAAGATAAAGGGCTAAAAGCCGTAGCCATGTTGGTAGTTATGTTTTATGGTGGATTAGTTTGGGGGATTGTTCCCATCGATCCAACCATGTCGTGGGAGGCGCATTTATTCGGGTTAGTAGCTGGCGCAATAACGGCTTGGTATTACCGAAAAGACGGCCCAATGAATCAAGAAGAGTACGTGTGGATAGATGATATCGATGATAATGCGTTCAAATATTGGGAAATTGGCGCTTTAGATGAACATGCTGAAGAGCAAATCCACGATGCTATCGAAGTCGATGAACCAGAAACTCCTAAAATCGAACCGCTAAAATGGACGTATACCTATACTTTTGTGCCAACGAAAAAAGAAGATTAGTTCAACACTTTCAACTGCGTTTCTATTCCTTTTTTAAATGCAAAGGAGGTTTTCGTTCCTTTCCAATCTAAATTAACCAAGTTTAGCTGGTCTGAAAACTCGCGAATTAGAATCTTATTTGTTATTCCCAATAAGCGTACGCGATCTGGAGTCTTCCAAAAAACATGAATCCAAATGGCTTCTTGCTCAAAATTATATCCAATATAATTCAGTGCTGCTTTTTTTGAGTTGAATTCTACCTGTAGATTTTGATCAATAAATAGTTTTAGCAACGAGTCGCTTTGCTTTTTCGGATTCGCATCGTCTAAATTTAAATTAATGCCAGTGTTGGTTCGAATGATTGCATTTAAATCGTCTCTAAAAATCTTTATAGAAGTTTCTAATTGACGGTTGGTAGCATTGTATTTCATTTCAGCTATGCTAACATGAACCGGATGCAGTTCAAAATTGAAAAGAAACACCGCTGTAAAAACCACTTGTAACAAGATTCGCATAAGAATGGAATAATCTTTTTATATTTCAGCGATAAATGTAAGCAGTTGACAGACTTTTACACATACTTTGAATTAGGAATGCGTCATATTTTAGATATTCGAGGCATTGATCATATTCTATTTATACTGGTTCTGTGTTTAGCGTATGATTTTTCGAAGTGGGTTAAAATCCTGATTTTATTAACCGCCTTTACACTTGGCCATACCCTGACTTTGTTTTTAAACTCTTTTAACTTACTGATTTTAAACCATAAAGTAGTTGAGTTTTTAATACCAATCAGCATCATTATTTCTGCACTAGCAAACATTTTCAACAACGGAAAAAAGCAACATAATTCTAACTTCTCTTATGCCTTAGTTCTGTTTTTTGGACTGATTCATGGTTTAGGTTTTGCCGGATATTTTTCATCCCTAGTCGGAAAAAGTAACTCAATATTAATGCCGCTTCTTAGTTTTAATGTAGGTTTAGAAGTAGGCCAAATCTTATTTGTACTTATCATTTTCTCTATATTAGCAGTCCTTATCAACGTTTTTAAAGCCAAATATTTTTCATTGAATTATATTATTTCGGCTTGGGTTGGTGGGTATGCTACTTTATTAGCCATTCAAAGTTACCCATATTAATATGTATCGATTTTTAGTAACGCTTTCCTTTGTTGGATTTTCGTTAACCACAATTGGGCAAGAGCGTTCTGCTTTTAAGCAACTCCGCGAAGAATTGCCAACTCCCAACACCTATAGAGCATCTTCGGGCGCTCCGGGTCATCAATATTGGCAACAACGTGTCGATTATAAAATCGATGCCATATTAGATGAAAATAAAAAGACCATTTCGGGAAGTGAAATGATTACCTATTTCAACAATTCTCCCGATGTGCTTTCGTATTTATGGGTACAATTAGATCAGAACATTTACGAAGAAAATTCGATTACCAACCGAATGAAGACTCAAACGGTTACTGAAAAAATGGAAATCGAAGCCTTACATAAAATGACCCAAAAATCGTGGGTAGGGGGTTATGAGATAAAAGCTGTGAAAGATAAATCGGGCAAAAAAATGCCTTTTATTATAAACGGAACCATGATGCGTATCGATTTGCCAGAAAAGTTATTGGCAGGAAAAACGGTTTCATTTGGTATCGATTGGAACTATCCGATAAACAACACCAAAAATGTAGGAGGTAGATCTGGCTACGAGCATTTTGATAAAGATGGAAACGACATTTTCGAGATTGCACAGTGGTTTCCACGTTGCGCGGTGTATTCAGATTATACAGGATGGCAGCACAAGCAATTTTTAGGCCGTGGTGAGTTCACTTTGCCATTTGGCAACTACGAAGTTAACCTAACCGTTCCTAACGATCACGTGGTTTCAGCTACTGGCGAATTGCAAAATGCATCTGCCATGCTTACCAAAGAGCAGCAATCGCGCTACGAAAGAGCAACTAAGGCAGTAAAGCCTGTTATCATCGTAACCCAAGCAGAAGCCGAAAAAGCCGAAAAAGAAAAAGCAACGGGTACCAAAACATGGGTTTACAAAGCCGATAATGTGCGTGATTTTGCCTTTGCATCTTCCCGTAAATTTATTTGGGATGCAATGTCAGTAAACATTGGCGGCAAACGCATCATGGCCATGTCGTATTACCCGAAAGAGGGAAACCCCCTTTGGGAAAAATACTCAACAGAATCAGTAGCTCATACACTTGAGATTTATTCTAAGCATACTATTGATTATCCATATCCAGTGGCAATATCGGTTAACGGTCCCATTGGTGGCATGGAATATCCCATGATTTGCTTTAACGGACCTCGCCCACAAGAAGACGGAACCTATAGCGAACGCACTAAGTACGGCTTAATATCGGTTATCATCCATGAAGTAGGTCACAATTTCTTCCCCATGATAATCAACAGCGATGAGCGCCAATGGTCGTGGATGGATGAAGGTTTAAACACCTTTGTACAATATTTAGCCGAGAAGGCGTGGGATAAAGATTATCCTTCATCTCGTGGTCCAGCACGTAAAATTGCAGACTATATGCGTGGTGAACAGGCTGGTTTGGAGCCGATTATGACCAATTCAGAATCGATAAAACAATTTGGAAACAACGCCTACGGAAAGCCTGCTACCGGATTAAACATCTTGCGTGAAACCATAATGGGCCGCGAACTTTTCGATTATGCTTTTAAAGAATATGCAAAGCGTTGGGCGTTTAAACATCCCGAACCTGCTGATTTTTTCAGAACAATGGAAGATGCTTCTGCTGTTGATTTAGATTGGTTCTGGTGGGGTTGGTTTTTTACTACCAAACCAGTTGATTTAGCCATTGAAAAAGTAACTGCTTTTCAAATGAGTACCAGCGATCCTGATATTGATTTTGCAAAAGATAAAGCAGCTCGCGATGCACAAACTAAAGATGTAGGAGTAGAGCGCAATAAAACATCGGTTTCTCGCATCGAAAAAAGAGCTGAACTGAAAGATTTTTACAATTCGTACGACCCCTTAAATGCAACACCAGCTTCAAAGAAAAAGTATAAAGCGCTAACAGAGAGTTTAAATGCAGAACAAAAGGCGCTTTTGACCAATAAAAAATATTATTACCAAGTAGATTTAGCCAATATGGGTGGATTTGTAATGCCTTTAATTCTTGAAATGACATTTGAAGACGGTACCCAAGAAATCCAACGCTACCCAGTAGAAAGTTGGCTTTCAAATGAAAAGAAGTGCAGCAAAGTTGTAATTACCGATAAGCCCGTTAAAAGCATTGTATTAGATCCTGCCCAAGAAACTGCCGATATCGATATGGCAAATAATTACTGGCCAGCAAAAAACGAGGTTAGCCGTTTTCAGCTCTTCAAAAACCAAGAGCGCGAACGCAACCAAGAAAAGAACCCGATGCAGCAGCAGCGAGATTCTGAAAAATAATTTTTAAATTGATACTAACAAAAAAGTCTTGAAATTTTCGGCACAACAAAAAGTTAACGCTATTTGAGGTCTACTTATTTCAAGACTTTTTTGTACGAATCAATTCTGTTTTTGAAAGATGTTGATATAAGTCAGTTAAAAATTGTCAAAAAGTATTGCATAATATCTTTTTAAAATGTATTATTGCATTTGCTTTAATAGCATATTAAAAGTAATTAGAAATAGAGAATAGATCGTAGTAAAAGCATACTATTAAAGTAACAAGAAGTAGATTATTTCACACATAATTAGGACATATTTCTATCATATATCTCTTTGTTTTAGACATGAGTAATATATAAGTATATAAAAAATATAGAGTCCAGAAACTATATAAAAAAAACGGGGCGTAACTGAAAAGCCTTACGAGTAGGAAAAAATTTAAATAATTATAATGAAAAAAAACTTTAAAATTTTTGTTGCAGGATTAATGATTATAGCTGCAACTTTTTCTTCTTGTTCAAAAGAAGGTCCTGTTGGTCCAGCAGGTAAAAATGGGAATGCAAACGTTGTATCCTCTTCTTCTGTTATAACGAATTGGAATTATAATTCAAGCATAGAATCATGGGTTGGTGTGCATACCTACCCAGCAATTACCCAATCAATTTTAGATAAGGGAGCAGTTTTAGCCTATCTTAAAGATGGAAATAGTTATTATCAGATGCCATTTACTTTTTATGACAATCCGGATTATGCAACATCCCTAAAAGTAGAAACTTACCTTGGGGGCTTAAGTGTACATTGGGCAGATTCTGATTTAAATGAACCTATTCATCCTGGAAATAGAACAATTAAGGTTGTTGTAATATCAGCTTCAGAATTAAAAGCACATCCAAATGTAGATTTCAAAAACTACAATGCGGTAAAGAAGGCTTTTAATGTTGTGGATTAATTAATATATTGTGATTAGTTCAAAAAGCCCGCAATAGCGGGCTTTTTGTTTGTTAGAAAAATTTAACAATCAACCCATTTCTTCAGTAAATAAAATAAAAATTTATGATGATTTATATCCTGAAAAGGTATAGAAGGCCAATAATTATAACCATTTCTGTTATCGTATTACAACTTATTTTTGGATTCGATGCAAAGTTTTTTATTATCAATATTATTTGGTTATTAGTTTAGTACACAGTTAATTAAATGCTATATGTTTACTTTGAAATACCTTATTGAAGCATCACCAAAAGTCATTTTTAATGCTTGGCTTAATTCCGAAGAACATTCAAACATGACTGGAGGAATGGCTATTTGTTCAAATAAAGTTGGCGATGTGTTTTCTGCTTGGGATGAATACATTTCTGGTGAGAATATTGAAATCATCCAAAACGAAAAAATTGTTCAATCGTGGAGAACTACTGAGTTTTTAGAAGATGATCCAGATTCGAAACTTACCCTGACTTTTACAGCAAAAGGAGAGGGATGTGAACTAACGCTTATCCATGAAAATATCTCCAGTGGGCAATCGGACTATGAAAAAGGCTGGCAAGAGCATTATTTTGAACCCATGAAATTATATTTTGAAGGTAAATAGTGATTTGATTGTTATACAGACCGAGAAATTAAACTTAACAGGCATTAAATTATCAGATGCTGAATTTATGCTGGAATTAGTAAATTCTGAAGGATGGCTTAAATTTATAGGAGATAGAAATGTTCATACTTTAAATGAAGCCGAAAATTATATTGCTAAAATTATAGAAAAAGAAAATACCAACTACTGGGTTGTTCGTTTAGAAAGCGCAAGACAACCTATGGGAGTAGTGACCCTAATGAAACGCGATTATTTAACATATTTCGATATCGGTTTTGCATTTTTGCCCGAATTTAAAAAAAGGGGATACGCATTTGAAGCAACTTCTAAAGCCTTAATTCTAGTATTGGATTTAATCCCAGATAAAACTGTTTGCGCAATTTCTGATGTTCAAAACCTAAAATCAAACTGTTTATTGCAAAAATTGGATTTTAAGATTGACTATTATTTCACTTTAAACGAAGATAATTTGATTTGCTTTTCAAAAAAGTTATAAGGTTTTTTTAATATTATTTTTTTGATTCATGTGGATGAGTATATTAGTGGGAAATATCAAATATGACATCTATAAAACATCAAATTTTTCCAAGTTTTCGAAAGACTAAAAAACTATGGATACTCTTAATTTTATGGGAGTTAAGTTGCAATGTATATGCACAAAACTATTCATGCCCAAAAGCAAATAATGCTTATAGTAGCCTGATTGATATAATTGATAAAACACGTTCTCTTGACCTTCTGGTTACTGAAAATGTGTATGGAAATCCAAGTTATGAAACGTATACAAAGTATAATAACAGGCTAAACCAGGCACAAAAAATGCTGGTACAACTTGATCAAATCGATAAAGATTTTAAAGAATGTGCCGATAAGTTTCCGAATAGTACAAATTACTTGCTAAATTCTTCGATTTCAAAGCTAACTGCTTTAAATATTTTGTTTAAAAAACAAAACTATTTAAACCATTTAATGCTTGACGCCAATACACTAAAGCAATACGAAGATTTAAAAGATAAATGGGAATCGAAAGAAAGAGAAAATTTGAAATTAGCTAGGTCTCAAGTAAGTAGGTTGTTAATAGGTGATAAATCAAATGAGTATTTGCAAATTTTAAACGCAATTTGTCTTTTTTACGATAAAAAAACAGACAAAGCAATTGTCGATTTAAAAACAATTGTTGATGCTTTGAAAATTGAAATTACCCAAAAAAAATCGGAAGCTGCAGATGTACATGAAAAAGAAAAAAACCTATCTTTTGCTTTAACCTGGTTAGGTTTTATGCATGCTGAAAAATCAAACGTTGCACAAGCATCAATTTATTTGGAAGAGGTAAATAGCATTGACGAGCCTGATTCTCGTTGTATTGATTGGATAGACCATTGTAAAAAGCAAAATAAAGAAGCTAAAGTAAAGTGTTGTGATCTCAAGGTTGCTGAAATTACCATTCCAACCTCGACTGGAAATTTTGAATGGAAGGCACTTAAATTCCAAAATGCAAATAATACCTCTGAAGAATTTAACCTATTAGAAGTATCAACACCACTAATAACAAATCAAAGAGAATTAATTAAACAAACTACTGATTGTTGGAACAGACTAGTGGCTTTAGAAAATGTCTCTTGGCAGCTGTATGTTGAACGAATTCAGCAAACCGATGGTAAATTATCGAGTGACGATTATGCAAAATTGTTTGTAAAACTAACTCCAGACAATAAAGGTGCAGGCCCAATAAATTTATTGCGTTATAGAGAGCGTTTTGTATCTGGTTTCGAATTATTAAACCATTTGCAGTTTTTAAGACAATGTTGGTCAGCATTAATTACTTCAAATCCAGAGATTGGGTTTTATAAATTATACAGAACAAAAACAGATTTAGGAATTTATTATTTATCTCAAAATTCTAAATCATTTACCGAGTTCCTAGATTATTACAAGCTAAATAAAAAATCTATCCCAACCCAGTTTGCTATAAAAATTAAAGAATCGTTTGAAATAAGCGTTTTAAATGAGTTAAACGATGATATACGTTGGTGTATTAAAGAAAATCCTGAAAATCCCATGTATATTTTGACAAATGTGGAGGTTGCCGTTTTATCTAAGTCAAGCAGTGAAGCTTTAAGTTATATAAATGAAGTTAAACCTTTGATTGTAAAAGCAACTCCAAATTTCCCAGGGTACGATGGAGCATTAGAAATGTACAAATCATATGTTCATTTTAAAATGAAAAATATGGGAGATTTAAAACAATCAGTTCAAATTCTAAGTGCCTATGGTAATGCTTCTGATTGGAATAAAGACCTAAAGAATTACATATATCTATTCGAAAACGAAAACAAAGTGAAGAAATGAAAAAATTATACCCTTTAGTAATAATACTAATTACGTTTCAACTTTTGGGATGTAAATCAAAAAGAGAAGCTTTTGTTACAATTGCACCTCCGGTGAAACCATTTTTTCAAGAAAAAGTAGGGTTAGCATTAAATAGTCCTCCACCAATGGTAATGCCTTCTGCAAAAACCATAAATGAAATTGAAATCTCATCGCAGTATTTTAAAATTGCAGTATCATTGGTACTTGATAAAAGTGGAAAGGCAGAAGCAATTAAAAACTTAATAGACGACCAGTTTGCAACTGCACTAGATCAAACCAAAAGATTTACCGTGATGGATAAAGGAACTATGATGAATTTGGTTACAAATACAGAAAAGGGAGTTGTGTATGAAACAGGGGTATATAAGGAAACCAAATCACCTAAATATGAGAACGAACCCGACTCTGTAATTTCTGTCGATGAAAAAACGCAAACATCTCAACCAATAGCTTCAACCAAAAAAAATGTAAATATGTTTGTTCCAAAGAAAAGCATATTTCAATTATTTGGAAATTTAGAAACTAATCCACAGGCTTATGAAGAGTATGTAAACGAAATAAAATCCTATACAGATGGAGTTTTACGAATAGTTATCACCGGTTTTGATGATAAAAACAAAAAATTAGATATCGATTATAAAATTAGTTCTTCTACCACATCGAATTACCCGTTATATTCTGGAAGCGGCAAAATAGGGTTTAGTCTGGAAAAAGAAGAAGCAACTCTAACATTAGAAAGAAAAGATATTGAAAGTATTGTGGATGATATTGCCAAAAGTTTTCCTAACCCAGAATTAAAAACCTATCAGATTATACAGGTAAATGGAAGAAAGATTACTGTTAATGCAGGTAAAAAAGATAATATCAAAACTGGAATGTTAGGATATGTTATAAAAATGGATGGGGCAAGAACATCTTACAGAGCGTGGATTGAGGTTACTGAGGTATTTATGGATGCATTTAATGCAGAATTAAAAGTCGAAGATTTAGCTAAAATAAATTCAAACCGGGGCAAAGAGAATAGTGTAACAGACGATGAGTATGCACAATATGTCAACTTGTTAAATACTATAAAAGTTGGCGAGTTTGTTAAAATGAAATAAAAGATATAACTTTTGAAAAATTTAAATTTATGTTAAAAAAATTACTTATAATTTTTGCTTTATGTTACTCCCAAGTATCATTAGCACAAACATCTGCTTTACTTGATACAAACAGCATTTCAGCTAAAATCAGGTCAGATGGTGGTTTATTCGATGGGCAATTTGAGGTGCCTAAAGGAAGTGGAGCGCACTCCATTTACTTCGGCAATATCTGGTTAGGCGGGAAAAACTCTACTGGGCAGTTGCACATGGCAGGTCAAACGTATGGTACAACTGGTAAAGATTTTTTTTATGGTCCATATTCCTCTACGGCTTCATACTCAAGTGCACAATACGTAGGTACATATAACCGAGTTTGGAAAATAAGCAAATCTACCATTGATTTTCATAAGGCTAACTATATGAATGTAGGCTATGTTGTACCTGCCAGTATTTCAAGTTGGACTGGAAATGGGAATGCAACATTAGGAATTGCCCCTGTTTTGGCTCCTTATTTCGATGCAAACTTTAACAGTACCTATGATCCTGCAAATGGAGATTATCCAATAATAAGAGGTGATCAAGCCATTTTTTATATGGTAAATGACGATAAACAATTGCACACAAGTTCTGGCGGCACAAAGTTGGGCGTAGAAATTCAAGGCATGGCATACTCTTTTGATCGCCCTGCTGATTCTGCGCTTTCAAAAACTGTATTCTTAAACATTAAGATTATTAACCGTTCTGCAGCAGCTTACGACTCTGTTTTCCTTGGATTATGGACCGATATGGATATAGGCGGAGATAGCGATGATTATGTTGGATCTGACAGTTCTTTAAACATGTATTACACCTACAATGGGGTTGCTACCGATTCAAAATACGGAAACAGACCTCCAGCCCAAGGTTCAGTATTGTTAAATTATCCAATGTCGAAATTCGTTTACTTTAACAACGATACAACAGTGCAAGGCGACCCAAAAACAGCGGAGCAATATTATCAATATTTAACTGGCCGTTGGAGAGATAACTCCCCGATTACGTATGGTGGAACAGGTATTGGTGGTTTTGCAACTACTAATTTTATGTTTTCTGGAGATCCTGCTAGCAACCAAGGTTGGACAGAGGTTGGATCGTCTAATACTCCAGGAGATAGGAGAGGTGTTATGTCAGTTGGACCGTTTAGTTTAGCTGCTGGTGGCCAATTATGTATTGATTTAGGTTTTCCTTTTGCGTGCGATTACAACGGTAATAATTTAACATCGGTTTCTTTATTAAAGCAAAGAACCCAAAGTGTAAAAAGCTTTTACACTGCACAAAATTATCAGTGTAATCTTTTTGCAGGAACCGATGATGTAAATTACAACAACTCGTTAACAATTTATCCAAATCCTACTACTGGAAAGTTTAGAATAGCCTCAAAGGATATTGGATTTGAAGGAAATTGTTCTGTAAAAGTGTTCAACATTTTAGGCGAAACGTTGGTATCGAAAAATGTTTTTATAGCTAATGATGAGTTTGATCTTAGCCAACAAAAGGCAGGAATTTATTTTATTGAATTAAAGAATAATGGAAAAGTTTACAATGCAAAAATAGTTGTGGCAAACTAATAGTAAACTTTCATAAAGCATTGATAGATATACAAATCGAACCACTTACTCCTCAAAACTGGCAAAGTTTTGAGGAGTTATTTGGCGAAAAAGGCGCATGCGGCAACTGTTGGTGCATGTATTTTCGAAGATCAAAAGCAGATTTTGTGGAGGGTAAATTTGATGATGGCAATAAAAATGCCATGAAAGAATTGGTTTGGCAAAATAAGCCAACTGGTCTTATCGGTTTTATTGAAGATAAACCCATCGCTTGGTGTGCATTAGCCCCTAGGGCAGATTATCCAAAATTAGAAAAATCAAGAATTCACAAACCTATTGATGACAAAGTTGTATGGACAATCACGTGTTTATTTATTGATAAAAGGTACAGAAAACAAGGAGTTTCAATTGCTTTATTGAAAAAGGTAATTGAATTCGCAAAGGTTCAAAAAGTTGCGATTTTAGAAGCCTATCCTACCATTCCAACCCAAAAAACATTGCCCGATTCTTTTCTTTGGATAGGCGTATATAGTTCATTTGAAAAAGCTGGTTTTACAATAGTCAATAATAAATCAGTAAATAGACCTATGGTTAGGGTTTATTTATATTAAAAGCACCTTAATTTTTTTTAAATGCTGTATAGTTTCCAACATGAAATCCTTTTTAACATAGCTCTTAAGGGTTTTTTTAATAAACAGTATCAATTCTTGATTTTATTTAGTAAAAGATAATATTGATTAAAGCAACTAAACACCTATTTTAGCTTTTGTTGTTACTTATCATTGGTATTATATAAAATGGTATTTAGAATATGTTAAAAATTATGAAGATTGCGCTGGTTGATGACGATGAAATATTTGTATACCTCATCTCTAAAATAATTGAACACACCGATTCAAAGGCAAGTACCTCTGTTTATAATAATGGGAGTGAGATTTTAGAGTACATTAAGCAAAACAGTAACGACATTTCCAATATTCCAGATTTGATTTTCTTAGATATCTCCATGCCAGTAATGGACGGCTGGCAATTTTTAACAGAGTACGAACAATTGCCATCTATAGTAAAAGACCATATTAAAATATATCTAACATCCTCCTCGATTTCTCCATATGATTATCAAAAATCTAAAGAAAATAACTTGATTTGTGAGTTTATTATTAAACCCATTTCAAGAGATAAAATCAGTCAAATACTCGAAAAAAACAGCATAACTGTTGTTTTGAAATCTACTTAGGTAGATTTTATGTTACATAAAAATGCCCCGTATTGAAAGACGAGGCGACTTAAGTGTTTTCACAACGGAATAATCCTTATTGTGATTTGCTTCATTTTGAATTACAAATATAAAACAAAATAAATATGAAACAAATTTTAGGTCTTGATTTAGGAACAAATTCTATTGGATGGGCTTTAATCAAAACTGATCCCCAAAATGTTGAAGGAGAAATTTTGGGTTTAGGTTCTAGAATACTTCCCATGTCTCAAGATGTAATTAGTGATTTTGGAAAAGGTGTTTCAAAATCAAACACTAGTGAAAGAACTCGCTTTAGAGGGGTAAGGAGATTGAAAGAGAGATGTGTTTTAAGAAGGAAAAGGCTGATTAGAGTTTTAAATGTTTTAGGATTTTTACCAGAACATTTTAAAAATAAAATTGATTTTACTAACCGTTTAGGAGATTTTTTAAATGAAACTGATGTAAAAATTAATTTTGATGATAGCTCTTTTCTATTCAAAGAATCATTTGATGAAATGTTAAGTGAATTTCAAAAAATGCATCCTGATTTGTTTTTAAGTTCTGATAAACTTATACCCTACGATTGGACAATATATTATTTGAGAAAAAAAGCCCTTATTGAGAAAATTGAACCAAATGAGTTAGCTTGGTTGCTCCTAAATTTTAATCAGAAACGCGGGTATTATCAGTTAAGAGGAGAAGAAGAGGATACAGATTTAGATTCAAATAAGCTAACAGAACTACATTCATTGTTGGTTATAGATGTAGTAAACCTAAATGAATTGAACAGCAAAAAACAATCCCTTTATAAAATTGTTTTAGAAAATGGATGGTCTTTTGTTAAGCCTAGTAGTCAGCCTGTTGAGTGGAAAAATAAGATAAAAAACTTTATAGTTACTACCGAGTTAGACAATAATGGAAATGTTGCGCTAAATAAGTTTGGTGATGAGAAAAGGTCTTTTAGAGCTCCTAAAGATGATGATTGGACTTTATTGAAAAGTAAAACTGAATTAGAAATAGAAAGAAGTGATAAAACAGTTGGTGAGTATATTTATGATAATTTACTTAAAAACCCAAAGCAAAAAATAAAGGGAGAATTAGTTAGAACCATTGAACGGAAATTTTACAAAATTGAACTGTTAAAAATTCTTCAAAAACAAAGTGAATTTTATCAAGAATTTTCATCAAAATCTGTTTTAAAAAAATGTATAAAAGAGCTTTATAAATTAAATGAAGAATACGCAAATGCTCTTGAAAAAACAGATTTAATTCATTTACTTGTCAATGATATAATATTTTATCAACGACCATTAAAGAGTAAAAAGCATTTAATAAGTAACTGCCGTTTTGAAAAAAGGAAGTTCTTTCATAATGGAATACAAGTTACGGAAAGCTTAAAATGTGTTTCAAAATCTCATCCTTATTATCAGGAATTTAGAATTTTGCAATGGATGCATAATTTAATAATTTTTGAAAGAGAAAGAGATTTAGACATTACCTCTGAGTTATTGCCAAACCTAAAAGCATACGAAGACCTTTATTTGTGGTTGAATGACAAAGCAGAAATTAGTCAGGATACACTTCTTAAATATTTTGGAAAAAAATACAATTCATTAAATTACAGATGGAATTTTGTTGACGAAAAAGAAAAGAAATATCCTCTAAATGAAACAAGAGCTTTATTGCTTTCAAAAACTACAAAAGTCAAGCAATTGCCTGCTGATTTTTTATTGAAAGACATTGAACTTTCTTTGTGGCATTTATTATATTCTATTAACGATAAAATTGAATTAACAAAGGCTTTAAAAACCTTTGCTAGCAAGCATATACCAACAGCTCTTTCTAATGAAGAGGCCGATGACTTTATTAATGATTTTATAAAAACATTTGAAAAAATAAAACCCTTTGATAAAGATTATGGTACGTATTCATTAAAAGCTTTAAATAAAATTTTACCATTATTACGCTTTGGTAGATTTTGGGATGAAAAGCAATTTGATGTTAATACCCACGATAGAATAAACAAGATTATTGATGGCGAATATGAGGTAAGTATTAAAAATTTAGTTCGTGAAAAAACTATTAGCCTTACCAGTATAAACAATTTTTCCTTTTTGCCGGTATGGTTAGCAACCTATGTGGTTTACAACGTTCATGCAGAAGATCAAGAAGTTTATAAGTGGAAAACGCCTGCTGATGTTTTTGAGTTTTTAAAAGAATTTAAGCAACACTCTTTACGTAACCCAATTGTTGAACAAGTGGTTACAGAAACATTAAGAGTTGTAACTGAAATTTGGCAAAATTTTGGCAAAGGTTCCGAAAACTTTTTTGATGAAATACATCTTGAGTTAGGTCGTGATTTAAAAAATCCATCGGAAAAGCGTAAAGCTATTTCAACTAAAAATTACGAAAACGAAAATACAAATTTACGAATCAAGACCATTTTAGCTGAGTTGGCTAACGATGGAAATTTTGAAAATGTTAGGCCTTATTCTCATCCACAACAAGAGATTTTTAAAATTTTTGAAGAGGCTGCAATTAACAGCGGCTCCGATATACCCGATGATATTTTAAAAATAGCAAAATCTGCGCAACCGAGTAGTGCCGAAATTAACCGCTATAAAATGTGGCTCGAACAAAAATATCGGTCACCATATACCGGAAATATAATACCGTTAAGTAGGCTATTTACCCACGATTACGAAATTGAACATGTGATACCTCAATCGCGTTTTTTTGACGATTCACAAACCAATAAAGTTATTTGCGAAGCTGAGGTTAATAAAGACAAAGCGAACCAAACTGGGTTTGAATACATAAAAAATAACAGCGGAAAAAAGATTGTTTTGAGTCATGGTAAATCAGCAACCTTGTTTAATATTGAACAATATGTATCTTTTGTAAATACGCACTACGCTAAAAACAAAGCTAAAAAAACCAAATTATTACTCGAAGATATACCTGAATCTATGGTTGAAAGGCAACTGAACGACACTAGATATATAAGCAAGTATGTAAAGGCGCTTTTATCAAATATTGTTAGAGATGAAATAAAAGATGAGGGCGTAACTTCTAAAAACCTATTATCTACAAACGGTTCAATTACCCATCAGTTAAAAAATGATTGGGGTTTAAATGAAATTTGGAATGATATTATTAGTCCAAGGTTTGAAAGGTTAAATCAGATGACCAACAGTCAGATGTTTGGTTCTATTAACCCCAATACCAATAAGTTTTTACCTACTGTTCCGTTAAACCTTTCGCGTAATTTTAATAAAAAGAGAATAGACCATAGGCATCATGCGCTCGATGCTTTGGTTGTTGCATTAGCTGGCCGTAACCACATTAACTACTTGAATAATACGAATGCTATAGAAAAAGACAAGTCTAAAGAAGAAAAATTAGATATCAGGGTTCACTTAAGAAATAAACTTTGTCATAAAAAATACAATTCTCAATCAAATCAAAATTACAATTGGGTTTTTAAACAACCTTGGCCAAACTTTACTCTCGATGCTAAAAATAAATTGTTAGCTACGGTGGTTAGTTTTAAGAAAAACTTACGCATTATTAACAAAACCGTTAACTATTATCAATCGTATAAAAACGAAGCAGGCGAAACAAGGCTGAACGTGAACGGGAAACCAAAAAAAGGCTTAACGAAACAAGTAAAAGGCGAAAACTGGGCAATACGCAAGCCATTGCATAAAGAGACTGTTTCTGGGCAAGTTAATTTGCGTTTTAAAAAAGCAGTTAAATTAAATGTAGCCATTGAAAACTGTGACCAAATTGTTGATAAGGCATTAAAATTAGAAATACAAAAACTGATAAAAGGCAATTACGATGCTAAAAAAATTGTTAGCCATTTTAAACAATTGAATAATGAGTTCAACGGAAAATCGGTTTCTCAGGTCGAAATTTATTATTTCGATGATGACTTTACAGCATCACGGGTTAAATTAGATGAATCTTTTAACTCAACAAAAATTGGTACAATAACAGATACCGGTATTCAAAAAATTGCCTTAAACCATTTAAAACAATTTAATGAAACTGTTAATGGTAAAATAATTGAACACCCCGAACTAGCTTTTTCTGAAGATGGTTTAGACCAATTAAACAAAAACATAGTTTCGCTAAATTACGGCAAATACCACCAACCCATTTTTAAGGTAAGAACTTATGATGCAAAAGGTAATAAATTTAAAGTTGGAGAAAACGGCAATAAAAGTAAAAAATGGGTAGTGGCTGCTAAAGGTACAAACCTATTTTTTGGCGTTTATACTAACGAAAATAACAAAAGATTATATGAAACTATACCACTAAGCATTGTAATAGAACGTTTAAAGAATCAATTGCCACCAGTGCCCGAAGCAAATAGCAAAGGCGATGCGTTGTTGTTTTATCTTTCGCCAAACGACTTAGTGTATGTACCAACCCCCGAAGAGCTAGAGGGTAATTTGCCAATTAATTTAAACCAAATTACGCCTGAAATTGCCAATAGGATATATAAAGTGGTAAGTTTTACAGGAAATAGATTATATGCCATACCTAACAATATTGCTACCTCAGTATATGATAAAACGGAATTTAGTTCTTTAAATAAGATTGAATTTACTATTGATGAAGTGTCGGTTAAAGAACATTGCCATTTATTAAAGTTTAGTTTAACTGGAAACCTTATTAAATAAAGTTACACAACTAATACTGCTTTGATAAAACGAACTCTTTATTTTGGAAATCCGGCTTATTTAGGGCTTAAGCTGCAACAGCTAAATATTAAGTTGGCAAATAACCCAATGGCTTTAAAAACCGTGCCTATAGAAGATATAGGCATGGTGGTTTTAGATCATGCCCAAATTACCATTACCCACGATGCAATATGCGCTTTAACCGATGCCAGTGCCATTATTGTAATTTGCAATGCAAAACATATGCCCCAAAGCTGGGTTTTGCCTTATGCAGATAATGCGTTGTATAGCAAAAAGCTTAAAATGCAGCTCGAGGCATCAGAGCCACTTAAAAAACAACTCTGGAAACAAACCGTACAATGCAAAATCGAAAACCAAGCAGCATTATTAAAAGCATTAAATTTAAAATGGCTGCCTGTGAGTCATTTAGCTGCCAAAGTTAGCAGTGGCGATACCGAAAATGTAGAGGGCAGGGCAGCAGCCCTTTATTGGGTTTCGTTATTAGGTAAATCATTTGTTCGCGATAAAGAGGGATTAATGCCCAACGCGTTGCTAAATTATGGGTATGCCATATTGCGCGCCATCACAGCTAGGTGTTTAATAGGCAGCGGTTGTTTATTGGCTTTGGGCATACATCACCGAAACCAATACAACCCCAATTGCCTAGCCGATGATGTTATGGAGCCTTACCGCCCAGTGATAGATATGTTAGTGTATACATTTATTAAAAATAACACCGTTAATGAAAATGACGAGTTAACCTTAACCCACAAGCAATTGTTGTTAGGGCTTAGCACTGTTGATGTATTAATTAACGGACAAAAAAGCCCATTATTAGTAGCCATGCAGCGAACAACAGCTTCGTTAATGCAATGTTTCGAGGGCACATCGCGTAAAATTATGTATCCTGATTTAATTTACGTGAATGCAATTGAGCCGTTTTAACCAATACCGTATTATGTGGTTGTTTGTTTTTTTTGATTTACCAACCGATACCAAAATAGACATTAAAAAAGCGACCAAATTTCGAAAACATTTGTTATTAGATGGTTTTACCATGCTACAATTTTCGATATATATTCGGCATTGCAATAGCCGCGAAAATATGGAGGTGCATAACAATAGAGTCAAAAATTGGGTGCCCGATAGGGGAGAGGTAATAATGTTTACCCTTACCGATAAGCAATTTGGTATGATGCAGTTTTTTAAAAGTGCCGAAAAAACAGCGGCACCAGCAACACCCCAGCAATTAGAGTTGTTTTAAATAAAAAAAGTGAAACATTTGTTTCACTTTTTTTATTTAATGGTATCAGTTTTTTAATCCTGATTTGGCGATATTTGCCTGTTATGCAAGTAGTTAAACGAGGTTCAGCTGTTGTAAATATCGTCAAAGAACAAAATGAAAGCAAATCACAACTATGGTCAATAATGAAAGTAGATAACGGAAGCTGTTGTAAATATCGTCAAAGAACAAAATGAAAGCAAATCACAACACAGTTCCCTCACCTTCACATTCTGGACAGCTGTTGTAAATATCGTCAAAGAACAAAATGAAAGCAAATCACAACATAATCTTAAATATAATTTATGTGTTATTGGCTGTTGTAAATATCGTCAAAGAACAAAATGAAAGCAAATCACAACTATTGCCCTAAAAGCCATAAAATCGGCTGGCTGTTGTAAATATCGTCAAAGAACAAAATGAAAGCAAATCACAACGTGTTTGCTACAAAAGAGTTTCCACCACGTGCTGTTGTAAATATCGTCAAAGAACAAAATGAAAGCAAATCACAACTCAACCGCCCAGCAGGTAACACAGGGTTTAGCTGTTGTAAATATTGTCAAAGAACAAAATGAAAGCAAATCACAACAAAACATCTGTCGATGCTGGCGCTGTAAATGCTGTTGTAAATATCGTCAAAGAACAAAATGAAAGCAAATCACAACTGCTGCTAAAAAAGTTAGCTGGCCGTCTGTGCTGTTGTAAATATCGTCAAAGAACAAAATGAAAGCAAATCACAACTCCGACAATATTTTACCATTTTGTGCTAAAGCTGTTGTAAATATCGTCAAAGAACAAAATGAAAGCAAATCACAACGTGTTGATGCTAATTTAGTTAATTGGTTCTGCTGTTGTAAATATCGTCAAAGAACAAAATGAAAGCAAATCACAACTTAAATACCAAAGTAAACATACCGGGTGCAGCTGTTGTAAATATCGTCAAAGAACAAAATGAAAGCAAATCACAACTATGACGGGTTCGTGAGAAAAGAAATGGCAGCTGTTGTAAATATCGTCAAAGAACAAAATGAAAGCAAATCACAACCCTGACTTCGTGCGTTATACGGCTCATAAGCTGTTGTAAATATCGTCAAAGAACAAAATGAAAGCAAATCACAACTGGTATATGGCACAGCATAATATCGCTTCGGCTGTTGTAAATATCGTCAAAGAACAAAATGAAAGCAAATCACAACTTGTTCCACGCTTTGATATTGAAGCCCGTAGCTGTTGTAAATATCGTCAAAGAACAAAATGAAAGCAAATCACAACAGTGGTGGTAAAATTAATGAAAAAGAATTGGCTGTTGTAAATATCGTCAAAGAACAAAATGAAAGCAAATCACAACATGGTGGGTCAACTATTGCAAGGCTGTAAGCTGTTGTAAATATCGTCAAAGAACAAAATGAAAGCAAATCACAACGTGTTACCGAACGTTAAGTTACATTTACAGTTGTTAGAGGTATCCATTACATTTTCAGGTCTAGTCCTGATTTTACCCATTTTAAAACTTGTCAATTCTATTTCGTGAGAATTATTCTTATTGGATTTCCATTGAAAAGCAATTGTTGGGTGAAGGATTTGGAATGTTGTATTTGTATATTGATCATGATGAGAAGATGTGTAGTTTAATCTTTTTGATTTTGTTTGTTCTTCAAATGCAGTTAAGTTGTAAATTTTTAAGGCATACTTGTAGTCAAGGTTGGTGTTTTGTGTCCAACCTATTTTAACTACGATAAGCAATAAAAATAATGTTAGTGATTTGTTTTTCATATTTTAAATTTTTCTATTAACGTAATTATTTTGCGTTTTATTGCTAAAGTTGCAAGCGATGAATGGATTAAAGAAGTTGGTGATTTTGAAAAACTAAACTGTATGCAAGCAATTGGCCTTTATGCCTTAACTCGTTCTAAAAATACTTTCGCAGTATTAAAGTTCATGATCCAATCATTCGATTACCCTTATTTGTTAATCCTGGGTGCTTTTATCGGCTTTTCTGTGGCTGAATAACCATAGCTATACAATTTTGTACTTTGTTTATTTTGCCTCATCGCTGTTGGAGAGTTGGTCGATGTAGTTACGGACTTCATTTAATTTGTCGAGGGGGAGCTGTTTCAACTTGTGGGTGATGTTGCCTTTGCTTTCGCCTCGCTTGAGTTTTTGCAACGCATGATTTTTGTATATCTGTTTTGGGTCTTCGGTTTTCCAAGAAAAAATGTCATCGATGGTGCAATTTAGCGCCAAACATATTTGCTCAAGATGCTTGAAACTGATGCTATCTACCTTGTTGTTTAGAAGCCGGCTGGTAACGTGGGCCGAAAAGCCGTTTTGCCTTAAAAAAAGATGCGCATTTTCGATGCCCTTGTCTTCAATTACGCGGTAAAGATCTAAGTGTAACATAGTATATTATTAAATTTTGATATGCGAATGAATGGTTTTGCAATGCTAAAGAAATATATTGCAATACATAAATAACATATTGCAATGATAACGAAAGATATTGCAATACATAAATAAGATATTGCCATGCTAACGCAACATATTGCAATACATAATTAACATGTTACCATGCTAACGCAACATATTACAATGCATAAACAACATATTACAATGCTAAAGCAAGATATTGCAATAAAATTAAAAAAAGAATATAAATTATTGAACGAAGTGCAACAATATTGTATGTATTTGTTAAAAGTATGCAAATACACGCAATGAGTATGCAAATAATCGCAACGGTTAGGGTTGTTTTTTTTGGGAAATAGGGTAGTTGCAGTTAATTGTGGGCTGAGTGAATTTAATTTTAATAGATTGTTGAAAATGGATTGGCTAGTGAAGAATGGATTAAGGAGGTTGGTGATTAGGGGAGCACAAAACTGTCTGCCAGCACTGCACATTATACGAAGTACAAAGCTTCATTTAATCGCTGAACCCGCTTTTTTGCCAAACGCCTGTTATGGCCAGTGGTTCTTGTCATTTTCAATATGCTTTTGCTAATGACGTGAAAATTGTCCACCAGTCTGCCTTGCCTTCTTTCTTTCCAAGTCTCACTATGATTAAATCTTTTGACGGATTAACGTAAACAAATTGTCCTAAAATACCTTCCGCCATAAAGTCTTCATTTGGTGTTGGTAACCACCATTGATATTGATAAAAGTTTGCACTTCCTTCCGATGTGTCAAGTTTTGTAGATTCTTCAACCCATTTTTGTGATACAATTTGTTTTCCATTCCAGTTGCCTTTGTTTTTATATAGTCGTCCTATCTTGGCAAAGTCTCTTGCTCTTGCATTTAAACAACAAAATGTTTTCTCTAATCCATTCTTTTTCCTGTCAATACTCCAAGATGCGTCATACTCCATTCCAAGCGGTGTCCATATTTTCTCCTGTAAATATGAAGTAATTGTCTTATCCTTTAATGAACGTTCTAAAACCAAACCCAATAGTTGTGTATTACCACTTACATACTCAAACTGTTTACCAGGTTCTGTTTTTAATTTCATTTTTCCAATTTCTTTCCTAAGATTAAGCCCGTAATAAAATGATGCCGCATCACCAAATGGATTTACATAGCTTTCATTAAACCTAATGCCAGATGTCATTTGCAAAAGGTGCTTAATAGTTACTTTGTCAAAACCGTTTTTTGTTAATTCAGGAATATAGTTAGTAATTGGCTCGTCAACAGACTTTATTAAACCTTCGTCAATAGCACAACCAATTAAAATTGATGTTACGGATTTTGCCATTGAAAAAGAAGGAACAATACTTTGTTTGTCATACCCCTTGAAATACTTTTCATACTGTATAGTGTCATTTTTAATAATCAAGAAAGCCACTGTTTTATTGTCTTCAAGATATTTGTCAAACGGAATGTCGTTTAGTTCTTTTGGAAATTTACCTAAATTAGTAGTTTGAAAATTGTAAGATGAAGTGTCGGCTGTTAATGGTCTTGCCTGAAATTTTTTATGGCCTTTTATGTCTGCAAAGTTGTAAAATACAAAGCGTCCTAATTGACAAGAAGTCAATAATGTTGCAGCAATAATCATTAAAAGTCCAAGTCTAATTATTCTAATTTGTCGTCCCATATTTGTCATTTTGTTTTTACGCTCGGTCTCACAATTACCGCTGACGTCAGTCTGTCTAAGTATTAAAACCGAGGCTGTAAGAAACGCTTAATTGATTTTATTTAAAGGTAGGAGTCTGAATATTTAAAAGCTAATGGATAGTTTTTAGACAGTTTGACGGAGATTATATGCTTAGCTGTGGATTACGGTCTGTTTCTTTGTCCGCATACGCACAAAATTAGTGCGAGTTTGGATGTTACAAATTTGCACTGAAACCACAGTTAAATATATAAAATGTTGGCGGTAGTATTTTTTAAAATCTCCATCCTAATAATAGTTCTGAATAAATTTCATATCCTGAATATGATGGAACATATAATCCACTTAATCCGAATTTTAAATCAAATCCTCTTGTTCCAATATAATTTATACCAAATGGAACTTGAATGAGAAAATCCTCATAAATAGAACCAACCAAAAATCCTGCATATCCTTTTAATTTTTTAGGATTATAAGGGTCAAAATAATATTTTGCTCCGACTGTCATTCCTGCTCCATCTTCTACCTCAATCAATCCATTAAATTCTAAATTTAATCCAGGTGTAATATAATAGTCAGCTTGCAACTTATAAAATGCAGATTCAGCACCAAGACCGAACATCAATCCACCGTTTATTCCAAATCGCTTATGCATTCTAATCAGGTCAGGTACGATACTCATTTCTTGTCCATTCCGAAATGTTATTTTTTCAACTTTATTCGTTTTTAAGATAATGATTGGACTATCATCGGAATCAATAATCTTATATTTTATCTCTTTGTCTGATTTCTCAATCACTAATGCATCAATAGTCTCACCAGTCTTTAAAACTATTTTATCCTGTGCTTTTAAACTTTGAGTCATTATTAATGTACTCAAAATCATTAAATACTTAATTGTTTTCATAAATTTTATCAAAAATGGTTTTTATTTATTATTAAATTCATCGTTAATCCTGTGTTGTCTTCTGAAATGTTGGTTCTGCATATTCTGACTAACGTTTTATGTTCACTTTGATTATCATGCAGTTACAAATCCGAGTTCTTCATTAGTAAGTGCAAATTTATCAATTTGTTTTTTGATGCGGCTGACTAATTTTAGTTTTCTTTTTTGGTCAAGGAACAAGTATTCGGTTGGCGGTTTGTAAGCTACTTTTTGAGTAATCATTGTCCAAATAATAATGCCTAATTTTCTTGCAGTGGCACTTACGGCAGTCGCTCTTCCTTTTCGATAGGCAATTCTTCTAAAGAAATCAGAGAGATGTGTATCTTTTAAATTTCCTATCGCATTGGCAGCATGACGTAATGCAATTTTTAATCTGTTGCTTCCTTTGGGAGTTTTGCTGCTCAATATTTTTCCTCCCGATATTTTATTGTTTGGTGCTAATCTTAACCAAGAGGCAAATTCTTTTGCTGTCTTAAATTTTTCAAATCCATCAGGTCCAACTTCACTCATAATGGTAAGAACAGTTGCATGGCTTAATCCTTCAATTGCCATTAAGTCAACACCACCAAAATATTGAAAAGAGGCTTGGTTAAGGTCAATACCCTTTAGTGCATTTTTGTTGATTCGCTTATGTTTTTTGTCGTCAGTTTTTAGTTTTTTTTTTTGAGGGTCGGTATTGATTTGTACTTTTAAAAAAGCATTAATTTGTTTATCACATTCGACTATTTTCTTTTGATAAAAAAGATATGATTCATATTCTTGTTTTAAGCCAAATAAAAAATCGGAACGGTTATTTCCTTTCAATGCTTTTGCAATCTCCTCTTCACTCTTTTTGCAATTGCCATGTCGCAATTCTGCTAATTTTTCAGGGTCAAGATTCCCTTTACAAATATCTGCAATAATGGCAAGACCTGTAAGTCCGCAAATATCATTGACCACTACATCTAATCTAAAATTTAATATCTTCAAATATTTTTGCATTTTATGCGATGCCTGAGCTGCAAGATTAAGCATGTTGGTTCTCTGACGGCAATAAGTACGCAGTTCTTCGGTAGTTTGGTCGGGCAAAAAACTACTGGTAAGCAAACCTAAAGCATGTAATTTTTGAATCCATCGACAGTCTTTTACATCCGTTTTTTTGCCTTTCGCATGCTTGGTGAATTTTCCATTGCAAAGGGTAACTTCCATGCCATGTCGCTCTAATTCCACATACAAATTTTGCCAGTAATTACCTGTGCTTTCCATGGCTACCGAAGTAATACCATACGATTTAAGATGCAAACAAATGTCTGTAAGTTCATCGGCATAAACGCCAAATTCTTTTACGTCTTCGAGTGCTTGCCCAACGGCTACATAGTGCGATTTGCTTCCAATATCTATCCCTGCACAATGAGGATTGATGATGTCGAGTTCCATTTTTTTCTTTTCCATTTTAAAATGAGTTAAGTGAATAAATAAATAACTCTAAGGAAGTGTACTCGTATTTTGAAATTATTCTGAACGGGCTAGAAACAAATCTGCACCAATGAAATTATCAACTACTGAAAAGAACTGATTCAGCATTACACTTCAACCAGAATGACGCTCGGGATTTTAAATCACCAATGTTTAAATCGGCCTTGCATAGAGTCAAGCAAATTTAACTAATAGTCGTGAATGTAACGTCCGTTAGCAGGAGAAATTATTTCCTTTCCGGAAAATGTGGAATTACCGATAACGTCAGTCTGTCTAAGTATTAAAACCGAGGCTGTAAGAAACGCTTAATTGATTTTATTCAAAGGTAGGAGTCCGTATATTTAAAAGCTAATGGATAGTTTTTAGACAGTCTGACGTTTGGTGGGTTTAAGAAGTTGGCGATTTCGGAGCACAAAACTGTCTGCCAGAACTACACTTGACACGTAGCAAAAATGTTCATTTAAGCTCTGAATCGTCAATTTTTTGTAGGTGCTGTTATGCCTCCGTTGTTCTTTTTCTATTTGTTCCCTTGTACCAAATACCAATCTACCCAGCCGTCCATTTGATTTACTGAATTGGGACGAAGGAGTATTTCTCTTTTATCGTTTAGTAAATACATGGTTGGTGTGCCGAAAACATAATAATCTTTTGCAGCTGTGCTGTTCCATTTTTGATAATCACAAAAAGAAATAAAAGGAAATATGGATGTAAAATTCTTAAACATTTCGTTGTTTTCATCAAGCGAAACAAAGACTACTTCAACACCTTGCGCTTTCCATTTTGAATAGTGTTTTGCTATTTCGGGGAGATCTTCTGTACATTTCTGACACCAGCTAGCCCCAAAAACAACTACTGTGTATTTGCTTTTTATATCAGAGAGCGTATTTGGCGTATTATTTTGTTCATATCCTGGAGCGTAATTATCGCCTTTGAAAATAATATCTGGAGCAGTATTTCCTTTCTTCATCGCTCGGTAACTTTCCAGTTGCTTAGCAAGGTCGCTGTTTATGGTGCAACTGGTTTCATTTAACACTTTTATTGCCAAATATTCTGAAGCTTGAAACAAGCTATGTCGTTCTAACAAATCAAAAAGGTAATCGGTAACTTCGTTGAGTTTTTGCTCGTCTTTTACCAAATTAATCATCATGGCATCGATGGAATGTTGCATTTCTATAAACACCGAATCCAAAGAACGGCCACAGTTTTCCAACAACCAAAAATGGCTCTCGATAGCATCTTTAAATAAACCGCTTTTATAAAGTCGCTGGTCTGTGTAATCCATCGCTCTGAAAGCAGCGATGGATGATGGGATTTCCTCTGGGCGGTATTGCGCTACGGTTGAAACCGAACTCACCAATTTACGCGTGGGTAAAAACCAACTCACATAGCTTTCTTTTAGAAGATTTGCTAAAAACGCGGCATCTTCGGCCTTGATGCGTAGCTTTTCCGTTTGTATGTTTTTGATAGGGTGCTCTTGCACAGCAAACAATGCATCCTGTGTATAAATTTTCTCTAAATACACCCAAGCACTCAAGGCTTGCTCCCTGAGAGGTTGTTCTTTGGCATACTGCTCAAACCATTTATTTTCTTGCCCTTTTGTGATTTTTATGGTTTCAGTGTAACTCAGTGCTTCTCCCACAATTTCAACGTCTTCTCCACTTAGTATCACAAACAACGGTTTTTCATTAGCAGACATTAAATACCCAACACCATAATCAGATATAGAATAAATCAATTTGAAATTACCTTTTTCATCGATTGTTGATGTTGAAATTGGATAGGTTTTTAGCCCGTTGAAGCCTTCCAACTTAATGGGTTGATTGACCAATAACGAGAGGTTACCGGTAATGCTTTGGGCGCTTGCGCTGGCACCAACGATTAAGCTTATTAAAAAGATGGATATTCTATTTTTCATTATTTTAAATTTAAAAAAGGTTGTAGCTTCAAAATGCAATAATCCTTAAGGCAACGCACAGCGTTTCCGTTTGCTCGGTTGTTGGTGTTCATGTTGGCATTGCTGCTGTTGAAGTTGAGGTTGCGTGAATTGGTGCTACTAACCGTACTGCTCCAATAGTTGCCGTTGGTCCCGACATTGTTGAGCGAACCATTGCTGTTGTTGCGGTTGCCCGCCATGGGCAATAAAACATATCTTTTGCACATCGTAAAACAAATAATCATTTTACAACTGATTGCTCTTGTATCCGTTCTTTCCAAAAAAACGTACGATATGTTAGGATTAAATGCTGCACACTTCATACGTTTTGTTTTTCATTCTTGCGTATGAACTCCGGCAGTGTATTTTTGCCATGAAGCCAATTGCTTCGACAATTCTTCTACTTGTATATTTAAAGCTACAAACCCTTTCATTCCTATTATTTTTAAGTCTTTACAGAGACGAAGCAACAAGCGAATAACTTCCACATTCTGCCTAGCTTGATCAATAAATTGCTCTCTGTTATCTTTCTTACTTTTATTTGCTTTGTAAATGTTAAGAAGCATGTCTGTTGATTCATTCTTTAATCTTTCGCCCATGGTATATTTATACTCTCTTGAGAAAACTGCTGTTCGCTGATACGTTTGTATGAGTAAATCATACCCTAATTTGTAAACTGGTAGTTCGGAGAAAAGTGCCATTGCCAAAAATCTTCGTTAATTATTACTTTTTTAAAATTCTGTTCCACAAAATAAAAATTGTAGAAGCGTTTGATTAGCTTACCCAACATTGCTTTTCTCAAATTGAAGGAATTGGCATGTTGCATATACCCTAAATAAGAGTTGAGTATTGCTCTAATATCGCATAATTGCTGCCAAGTAAACTGCGGTACCACAGCCATAATTTTATTTATTTCCTGTATTGCAGAATAAAAATTATTTTTTGTTCGGTTGCCAACATAACTGCAATGCGGTTTTATGATTAGGCCTAGAAACGGAATTCCTTCATCTATTGATTTTAGCACTATTTTATTAGGATGAACTTTGAGTTTTGAGTGAGAAAGAAGAAAGTTGGAAAGTTGAGGGATGATGCTTTCCAAAAAAGACTTTTCGTTGTGAAAGAAGATCATATCGTCTACATATCGGCCATAATAACTTAGCTTAAGTTCCTTTTTTACAAAATAATCAAAGTCATTCATATACACATTGCCAAATACTTGCGAGGTTAAATTGCCTATTGGCAAACCTGTATTGTTTGGGTAGTTAAACAAACTTTTGGAAGGGGGCAAACCTAACCAATCTGATTTATTTCCCTTAATGCGACAATTTTCGGTAACATTGTTGAAAATCGTTTGCCTTATCAGGTAGATTAATGTTTCTCTGCTTATACCTAAAAAATTTATTTTATTTTGGGGTAGCATACTCAATACCTTCTCGAACAATATATCATGATTCATATTCATAAAATACGCCTCAATATCCAATTTTAAAAAATACGTGTCCTTTGTAAAATCTTGACTGCACGAACGCATAAATCCTTTGGCTCGATTGATACCGAATAACGTTCCTTTACCTACTCTGCAGCTATAAGTGTCGTAGATTAATTTTTTATCAATGATAGGATAGATACACCGGTAAATTAAATGATGAATTACCCTATCTGTAAAATCGGCTGCAAATATCTCTCGCATTACAGGTTTTTGAATGATAAAAGCAATACAGGGTTTAGGTGTGTATTTTCTCTCAAAAATAGCTTTTGCCAATTGATGTAAATTCGTTTCTTGATTTAACTCAAAAGCCAATTGTATGGGTATTGCGTTTGTTTTTGCGGGCTTGCAAATAGGATAAATGTAACTGATATAAAAGTTGTTCAAATGTTTCCATAGAAATCAACCCTTTATTTTAATATGGTTCTTCAATTCTTGTATAAAGCTAAGTCCTTGCATTGGTGTAGTGTTGGCAAGGTCAAATTCTTGTATCATTTTTACTAAAAAATCATTAGTATTCTTATTATACCTTACTTGCTGTTCAGCAACACTATTTTTTGAATTTTGAATTTCTTCAATAATTCCATCTTTTGTGGCCTTTTTCCATGCTTCATAATCTTTCTTTATACCAATATCAGTAGTAGCAAAAAAAATGTTTCCATCAATAATTTCAGAATTATTTGCTTCAATTTTTTCTGAAATAAACGCCAAAGTCAAATTGCCTTTCTCAACTTCACCTACTGGAAAGCCAACACTATAAACCGTATCCCCAACTCTTTTTATAAACTTAGCGGTAACCTTATATGCTCTCACTCGTTGCACAAACACCATTGCATCTTCATTATAGCACTTGTAAAATAAACCTTCTTTATAGAGGGTCAATCGACTATGGTTAGCGCTGTTATGTGTCTTTTCTGTAATGGTCATTATTTTCAAAAAATCGACCGCTTACGCGGTTATTTTAACCATACCGTCCCGCAGGGCGGTATGGTTAAGTGTCAAATAAATCAAATCGCTGCGCTAATCAAAGTGTCAATCCTTAAGGCAACGCACAGCGTAACCGTATGCTCGGTAGCTGGTGGTCATGTCGGCACTGCTGCTGTAGAAGTAGAGGTGACGAGAATCGGTGCTACTAACCGTACTGCTCCAATAGTTGCCGTAGGCCCCGACAAGGTTGAGCGAACCATTGCTGCCGTTGCGGAAGCCCGCCATGGGCAATTTAAGTGCTGAAGCAAAAGCCCCCACCGATGTATTTACACTCCAACTTAAGCGTTCTGCATTGATTTCAGTTTCTGTTGGTATACGGTAGCCACTCGGGCAGGGGTTGTTTACCCCATTCACTCCTTGCCATAAATTGGTATTTTGTGGGCTGCGCCAATCGTATGGAGCAGCTAGTGCTAAAATAAAGTTACCATGAGCCGGTTGGTCTATACTGCTTAAGGTACTTGTGGTAGCTGAAGTACGGCACTGGTGCCCGTCTGCCCTTCTACCCCATTGGTATAAATCACCGTAAGAATTTGCATCGGTGCTGCTTGTGGCTACTTGTGTTGCACCCAAATTGCGGTCCATCCAAATTTTTCCTGTAGTTGGGTTGGTTACATTTACCACTGCTGTTGCGCCCGCACAATGAACCGTACCAGCTGGGAATATACCTGCAGTAAGTGTTCCACAAGTTTCATTCCAGCCACTTCCTATAAAAAAGTTCAAACAATTTGTAGTGGTATTAAAAATAACCAAACCAATAGCCGGTGCAGCTATGGCATCGCGCTGCACAGACGTCATTCTTGGAGGTAAAAAACCTTGGGTGGTACTAGCAATTTCAACTTTTGCAGATGCATTTGGAGTTGTTGTTCCAATACCTACTCCTGCGCCATTGTTGTGAATGTTACTATTACTAACCACCCATTGCGAACCATCCCAATAAGGTGTGTTACCTGCGGCAGTTCCGCTGCTTAGCAAACCGGTAGCGCTAAACAAGGCATACGGCACACTCATTAATTCGTTTGTACCAGCAATAGTGTAGTTAGTTCCGCCTGTTGGGTCGGTTTCTGTTTTAATAAAATAAGGTCCAGTTGCCCAATTAATAGTTGCAAAAGTACCCGAAACAACTGTACCTGTTCCAATACTTAAACTTACCAAACCATTGGCATTGGTGCTTGGTGTTTGCCTTTCTACATATACAGCTGTACCCGTTGGTGTACCTTGCAATATGCTTATTCGCATACCAACCGGTGTTGATGTTACTAAAGCACTGCTACTGTTACGAATTACGGCTTGGTAACTCATTTTTTGTGGGGCTTGGGCAAATACGCTTGCCGTTAATAAAAGCCCTGCTACGCTTGAATAAATTTTTGTTTTCATGATTTTTAGTTTTTCATGATTTTAAATGTTTTTACTTCGTTGTTATTGTTACTTACTTTCAAAAAATAGGTAGCACTTGGCAAGTTTTCCATACGGATAGTTTCTGTAATGCTTGTTATTTTTTTGCTTTCAATTAATTTTCCGCTAATGTCGTAAAGTTGAAAATTCAAAGTTGAAAGTTCAGCGTTACCTACATTAAGAGTTAAAAAATTGGTAGTAGGGTTTGGGTAAGCGGTTAATTCCAAATTAATGGAATTGTCTTCTATACCCAGCACAATAGAAATTTCGTAGGGTTGCTGCACACCTTGTGCTACCGAACCTGTGGTTCCTGTGTTGGTGGTATAAACAATTTGTCCTACCGAATAAGCAACGGTTCCTCCGCTACCCGAAGCATTACCGCCTGTGGCGGTGGTTGCTTGTTGTGCTTGTGCTGTTAGTCCGAGGCCTAGCAACAAAACACTGAGTTTTACTTTTTTGTGTTTCATTTTTTTTGTTTTAATTATTATTTGTCAAGTTTCACAAGGTTGTTGATGTAGATTGACTATTTCTTTGTTTAAAGTTAAAATTTTAATTTTAAATTCAAATCCATTATCTGTTAAAATGTGAGTTATTGTAAAAGGGAAAAATTTCATACAATTATCAAAAAACAGATCTGTTGATTCGGCTGTTTTATTATCATAAATTTCATAATACAGAACTCTTGTAGCTCTATCTA
>CAMTUB010000040.1:0-12065 GCA_947084835.1 uncultured Bacteroidota bacterium
ATATACGTTTAATTTCTACGATGATTCGTTGTTAACTAACTTATATTCATCTATTACGTACCGTGGTAGAAACGTAAGAATTGCAAGTCTTGTACCGGGCTTATTAACGTGTACTACCTATTGGGTAACAGTACAAGCCATAATCGGCACAGTTACAGGCTCTGCAAGTACAGCATGTACGATAGAGACGGCATGTCCACCGGCACGTGGCAACAACGGAGAGTTGGGCATTACGGCATTCCCTAACCCATCGAAAGATGTGTTTAATGTAGTAATCAACAGCACCGACATAGAGAAAATCCAAGTACGTGTACTGGATGCTTTAGGTCGTGTGATGAGCACCGAGCAAGTTTCGAGCAATACTTTAATAGCTATAGGTGAGAATCTACCTGCAGGCTATTATATAGTAGAAGCCGTAAACAGCAACGGAGTAAGAGCAGTAACGAAGTTGGTGAAAGCTAACTAAGCCTAACCGCTTTTAATATTAAAGGGCTACCCGAAAGGGTGGCCCTTTTTTTGTAAAATACATTTCCTATTAGACTGACGTATATATACTGTATTTTGATTTTCAGTAGTTTTACTTCAAAATGAGGTGTTAAATTTTGCTATTTTTAGTTAATGAAATAGAATGATATGGAAAAAGAAAAAGCATTAAATCTGTAAATAAGAATTCTGTTTAGTTGTATAAATTGAATTTTTTTTTTGGACGTTCTAATTATAAATTGTCCTGATTTTAGAAATGTCTGCCGTATAGCATTTTACTTTTAGTATTAAAGAATCATTAAAAGTCAAGAAAAGTTAATAAAATGCTTGTATATAACTTGGGTATTTATACTGATCTATAAATACAATTATAATTTCTTAGGGTACCCTTCGAGAAATGGCTTCATAAATTTTAATACAATCTAATTTTTTTTCAATTATCCAATATTACTTATTAAGCTATTTTTAACGTTTTTTCAATAAAACTGTACACATTTTAATAAAATACATTCATTAGTTCCCTTACTTGAACTTAGGTATTTGTGTTAAACTTAAATTTTGAGTCGCTTTGCATGTTTAAATTTATTGTCTTTTTATTGAAAATATTACTTAGCAAAGGTGAGCTTGTTTAGAAGCCTTATTTAAAAAATAAAACACTGAATTTTACATAGTTAAATTATGTAAGCTTAAAATAAAATCAATATGAAAAATTTCAACTATTTTAATTATACAAAAACTATTGCAATATTATTGCAAATAGTTATGATTGCCACTGTCAGTGCAAAGGCAGTTGAGAAAAAAGAATTACTAAACACTGTGAATAAAAAGTGTATAGGATTCATCCAAAATAAAGGGCAGGTAAGGGATCAATATGGTGAGTTAAATTCCCAAGCTTTGTTTTTGCTAAATGCATCAAATTTAAATGTGCAATTACACTCTGTGGGCTTTAGCTATGATGCTTATGTAAAAGTAGAATCTGGGAATAAGGATATAAAAACTGATCCGATATTTTATTCAAGCAGCGAAATTCCGAAGAACCATAATACTACCTATAAATTTCACAGGGTTGACGTTTCTTTTGTAGGAGCAAATCAGAATTGTGAAATTCAAAGCACGAATAAAATTACTGGTTCAGACAATCTATATATTGCTACTACTTCATTGAAAGAGTATGAAAATGTTGTTTCTTTTAAAACAGTAGTAATCAAAAATATATATAACGGTATTGATTTGGAATTTAATGCTTACCCAGCCCTTGATAAACCCTTTGAATACAATTTTATCATCCATGAAGGAGCGGATGCAACTCAAATAAAAATTAAGTATAACGGGGCACTTTCATCTACTTTAATAAACAATAAAATTAGTCTAAAAACAATTTTTGGAAATATTGTTGAAAACATCCCAAGCAGCTATTTAGAAAACAGTAAAGTAAATTTAAATGTTAGCTATAGGCAAATAAACAGCAATACTTATGGGTTTAATATACCTACATATAATAAATCCAAAAAGCTAATTATAGACCCAACTCCGATGTTGACCTGGGGTTCATATTTTGGTGATTTTGGCGATGAAAGAGGCATGGCTATGACACTGGATGCAGCTAGAAATGTATATATAGCTGGTTACACCAATAGTATTGCAAATATTGCTACATCAGGAACTCATCAAAGCTCGTTTAATGGGGGAAATGAAGATGTTTTTGTTGCCATGTTTGATAATACGGGCAATAAAGTTTGGTGCACTTATTTTGGAGGACCACAAGATGAAAGAGCCATGGGAATTGCTTTAGATTTTAATGGAGATGTGTATATAACTGGACATACAAACAGTCAACTTTTGTCTACCATCGGAGTCCATCAAGTAGGTTTAAGTGGAATTATAGATGCTTTTTTGGCAAAGTTTAAACCCAATGGAATATTAATTTGGTCTACTTATTTTGGGGGAACATCCGTAGAACAAGGCCGTGGAATTGCTATAAACGATGATGGAAATGTCATGATTGTTGGCGATACGGGCAGCTCAAATGGAATTGCTACTCCTGGTGCTCACCAATCAGTTTATGGAGGAATTTGGGATGGCTATATTGCTGTTTTTAATCCAATAGGAAGAATTGAGTGGGCAACCTATTATGGCGGATCGGATGTTGATGGCTGTAGAGGTGTTTCTTTTGATGAAAAGGGGAACGCGTACATCATTGGGTGGACAGGCAGCATAAATAACATTGCAACTTCTGGTCAACACCAAGCTACGTATGGAGGTGGTACATGGGACGCGTTTGTTACTAAATTTTCACAAACGGGTGCCAGAGTTTGGGGTGTATTTTACGGTGGATCTGGCGAAGATTGGGGAAATGCCATTGTGCACGATAAAAACGGATCTTTTTACATTGGAGGCAATACGTGGAGTAACAACAATATTTCTACAATAAATGCAGCACAACCCTCTTTTGCGGGTGGTTCAAAAGATTGCTTTATTGCTAAATTCAATAATAATGCAGGCAGGCAATGGGGTACTTACTTAGGTGGCTACTCAGAAGAACTTGCTACAGGGATTGCAGTTGATGTAAACGGAAATGTTTGCCTAACAGGATATACTCAAAGTGCTAATGGAATATCAACACAAGGCTCTTTTCAACCAAATTTTGCAGGAAATAAAGATGCATTTATCTCATTATATAGCACAAGAGGGGTTAGAATGTGGGGAACGTATTATGGAGGTGCAAACGAAGAGTACAGTTCTGCAATTTGTATGGATAACGAAGGAAATGTATTAATTACAGGCAGCACAAGTAGCAATGCGGGAATCTCAAGCGGCAACACGTATCAAACAAGTATTACAAACGGACCTGGAATAGATATGTTTGTAGGCACGATTACCTGCTCACTTCCTGCCCTAACAGGCTCAATAACTAGTTTAGTTCAGGTGTGTAAAGGCTCAGAAGAAACATTTACTTTGCCTCCGGTTACAGGTGTTACAGATTACAATTGGAGTTTTCCATCAGATTGGACTATTCTTAGTGGTGGATTTACCAACTCGGTTTTAGTACGGGTAGGTAGTATTATCGGAGATATAAAAGTAAATACATCAAACAGCTGTGGTTTCGGTAAGCATTTGATTGCTCGACTAAACGTAGACAGTATCCCATCTAAAACGCTCAATATTTCAGGAAAAACTATGGTTTGTATGGGTAGTATTTTAGATTATCAGGTTTCACCGTATACCGCTGGAATGCCATTGGTATGGAGTATGCCTGTAGGATGGACTGGATCAAACTCTAATAATACACTGAGTGTTATTTCAAGTACAACTGGTGGGGCAATATCTGTAAACACGTTTAATCAATGCGGTAACGGACCAACTTTTACAATCAATGTGGCTGTATCTGCACCGATTCCTACGCCATACATTATCCAAAATAACAGTGCAATGGTTTCAAGTGCAAATGCAGGAAATCAGTGGTACTTAAACAATATGGAAATAGTGGGTGCAACAAACAAAACGTATACTCCAACTATAAATGGGCAATATTCAGTAATTGTAACGGATGCAAATGGATGCTTGAGTCTTCAGTCGCAAGTATATTCTTTTACAACGGTTGGTTTTGCACAAACTGCAACTGATGCTGGAATAGCACTGTATCCAAACCCAACAAACAGCGCTAGTAACTTAATCATCAAAGATTTTTCAGGCAATCAGGATTCGTATTTTGCAGTTCTTGATTTAACAGGCAAGATAATTTCAAAACAAAAACTCTTTGCTTCAAATGAAATCAACAGCGACTTACCCTCAGGAATGTACATTGTGGAGGTAATGAATAATAACAAACAAACCCTTATTAAGTACATAAAGCAATAATTAGTAAAAAAGGCTGCTTTTTAAAGCAGCCTTTTTTACTAAGGGTAAAAGCTATGCGTTAGCTTTTCGGATTTTCATTAAAAATGAAGGTAAGATGACATTTTTGGTATTCTTTAAATCAGAAGTGTTTTCTAAGGCCTCAAGCGTTTTAAAAAGTTTGCTTGCTCCAAAATATTCAACAATTTTATCGGTATGCTCGGGCACAGAAAGATACGATTTCAACTGATCTAAGTCAACCTCGGGGTGGAACTGCGTTCCCCAAGAAAACGGGTTAAACTGAACTGCCATCACACAACGGTCCAATGGAACATGTGGCCTTTCTTTTTCGTAGGCTAAAATTTTACACTCGGATAAAAGCAAATCAGAAATGGAGATATTGGTTACTTGCCATTCGCGCGAATCTATTACTGGAAATTGCTCAGGTAAGGCACTAAAAATTCCAGATTCATCTATTAAATCGGTTTTATGAGCGTTGTATAGGCCAAAAGCGGGAGTGTTTCGTTTAGTTAACTCGCCCAAGCCTTTTTTGCGGCACATCATTTGAAATGAGTGGCATATGTAAAACATAAACTTCGGATTTGGGCCATTTTTGTTATTCGAAGTTTCTAAATCATCAACCAACTTAAAAAACTGGTTTTCCCAAACTTCACCTAAAGAGTCGATAGGGCTGCCAGGTCCGCCACTGAAAATATACCCGTGATAGCTCAAATCGGGAATTTCGTTTTTAGCGCGCAAGTCAAAAAGTGTATATTCTAAAACACCATTTTCGCATAAATTAAACTGCTCAATAATGTCAATTATACTTTTGATGCCTTGGTTGAAATGTCCATCGTATAAATCTACGATTGCAATTTTTAAGGGTTGATGTTGCATTAGCGGGTAATAAAAGGGTCTGAAAGAGTATTGTCTACAATAAAATCGACTACTTGAGTTAAATCTTGGGTTTTATCAAAAACCGCCAATTGCTTATCGGCACCTGTACCGTTTAGCATTATAGAATGTATGTAGTTTAGTTGCTCGCGACATCCTAACTCATCCACAACATCATCCACAAAATCAAGTAATTCTAAAATCAACAGGCGAGTATCAACCTCAATTTCTTTCCCAAAATCTATTAATTTTCCATCTAAACCGTATCGCGAAGCACGCCATTTGTTTTCGTTTATGAGTGCCCGCTGGTACGAAATGAAGTTTATGTTTGATAACCGTAATTTGTAAATTTTAGCGCATAATGCCTGAAAAATAGCAGCAATAGCAGCAGATTCTTGTGCTAACATCGGAATGTCGCAAATCCTAAATTCGATGGTTTTGAAATACGGATGAACGCGAATATCCCACCAAATTTTTTTTGCGTTATCTATGCAATTGGTTCTGATAAGCATTTTAACGTACGAATCGTATTCTTCGATGCTGCTAAAGTGATCGGGGATGCCGGTACGCGGAAATTTATCAAAAATTTTTGTGCGAAATGATTTGTAGCCTGTATTTCTGCTCTCCCAAAATGGAGAATTGGTGCTCAATGCAAAAACATGGGGCAAAAAATAGCGCACCGAGTTGGCAATGTGAATGGCCATGTGCCTACTATCGATGCCTACATGCACATGCAGTCCAAAAATTAGATTAGAGCGCGCAGCATCCTGCATTTCGTTCACAATTTCATTGTAGCGCGGGTGTTCGGTAATCAACTGTTTCTCCCATTTAGAGAAGGGATGTGTTCCCGAAGCGCCAATTACAAGCCCAATATTGCCAGCAAGGTTGGCAACGGTATGGCGCAAATGTGCAATTTCTTTGTGCGCAGTTTCGGCATCTTTACAAATGGTTGTGCCTACTTCAACCACGGCTTGATGCATTTCTGCCTTTACCTGATCGTTAAAATAGGTGTTTGCGGCTTCAACAATTTGCTGGTTGTGCGATTTTAATTCGCGAGTTACCGGATCGATAACCATGTATTCTTCTTCGATGCCCAGCGTAAATTGGGTGTACATAGGTTGTGTTTTACTGCTTACAAATTACAAGGTTATTCGTATATCAAACGAATTAATTGCAAATCAACCTCAAAAAATAGGCGGTTCTATAGTACCTTGCATACCCAAAGTATGTTGTTTTTTATTGCAAAAAGGCATTTGTTAGCGCGAAAGCGAACCCAATTCATAAATCTGATAGCGGGTTTTTCTTTTACTGGAGTAATGGTTGGCACCGCTGCTTTGGTTATTGTGATGTCGGTTTTTAACGGATTAGACGACATGGTGAAAACCATGTTTAGCAGGTACGATCCCGAGTTAAAAATTACTGTAATTAAAGGCAAAGTATTTTCACCGGCATCAATTATCGAGATTTTGGATCAAGCGCCTGTGCGTGCTTCGTACCACGAAGTGGTTGAAGAAAACGCACTTATTCGCTTTGGCGATAAAGAACAAATCGTTACGATAAAAGGGGTTGATCATTACTGGGTTAGCCGATCTGGAGTGGATAGTTTTACTGTTTTTAACGACTGGGTTAACAAAAAAATACAGCCACATCAAGGCATTATTGTTGGAATTGGCATTGCCGAATCCATGAATATATCGCTAAACGATATTTTAAACCAGTTGGATGTGTACGTTCCATCGAGAAATAAAGTTAAAATGCTTGATCCGAACTCGGCATTTAGGCACGTTTATTTGCCCGTAACTGGATATTTCAACATTCAACCTGAGATTAATAACAAAACCATACTGATGCCAATAAGCGATGCGAGGATTTTGTTGCAATATCCTAAACAGGTTTCAGCCATCGAAATATGGGCAAATAATCCAGAGGAGTTAGCTCGACTCGAAAAATATCTAATCCAAAAATTGGGTGTTGGATTTAAAGTATCAAACCGATACGAACAACATCAAGATATTTACGAAATCATCAAAACTGAAAAAGCGTGGACGTTCATCATCCTAACGTTTATCATACTTATAGCAGCGCTGAATATGATTGGCTCAATAACCATGTTGATTATTGAAAAACAAAAAGATATTGGCGTATTAACGGCTATGGGATTGCGAAAAACACAAGTTAGAAACCTGTTTTTGTTGCAAGGCTTTACCATAACTATCGTTGGTACGTTATTGGGACTGGTTTTAGGAACGATAGTGGTAGTTGCTCAGAAACAATTCGGGATTGTAAAATTTAGCAACAATGCAGAGTTTTTGGTTGATGCTTACCCGGTTGCTTTGCGCATTTTAGATTTAGCATACATCTCAGTTAGCGTTTTAATTGTAGGGAGCCTGTGCACATTATTGCCGGCCATCCGAGCGGGTAAAATGGCCGAATCTCGGATGCCGTTGTTGCACTAAAACAAAAAAGGCTCTAAACTCTCAAGCTCGTTGTTGAGTTTGCGGTTTATCAGATTATGCCCACGATCAACAATTACAATTTTTGCCTGAAGTTTATTTTTTAGCTTGCTTTTATCAATTGGTTTGATAATGGTATCGTATTTGCCGTATAGCAAAGTTACCCGCGTAAAGTCAGCAGCTTGCTTTTGGCGTAATAATTCAAAATCAATCTTGGCTGAAACATTTATCCAAGTTCGATACACGCGTTGCGCATATTTGGGATTGCTAAACTGAAACGCAGCTAAATTTTGAGCTTTTATATCAATTAAATGCAGTTTTTTTAAAACCTCACTGGTTGATAATAATAAGTTTGGACGATTTTTAAAAAACGAAAACAATCGCTTTCCTACCACACTGCGTGTGGCTAAAGCAAACAATGGATTAGATGAAATTCCATCAGGGGCAATGCCAAAAAAGTGAGTTATGGGATAAGGGCAATGCTGCCAAAAGAGCAAACCAAATCGAGCTCCTAAACTATAACCCATTAAACTGACTTTAGAAGCGTTAGTTTTGTGCTTAATTTCAAGGGCAAGATCTACAAAGAAATTGCTATCAAGGCGGTGTGTATAGTTTGGAGATACACCATGGTTGGGTAAGTCAACCGATACTACATTGAATTTTTCGGAAAGTGTAGGCAGTAAATCTTCTACTATGTTTTGATTTTGTCCAAATCCATGAAAAAAAATCAAAATATGTTCACTTTCACCGTAAACTTTGTAATGTAATTTGCTACTCGGGGGGTCGTCCATTTTATCAAAAATAATTACTAATTTATTGAGCTTTCTACAAATTTTAAAATATGATTTATTTCGACAATAATGCAACCACTGCCGTACATGCTGAGGTGCTGCAAAAAATGCTGCCGTGGTTTACCGAAAAGTTCGGAAACGCAAGCAGTAAAACGCACCAATGGGGTTGGGATGCTGAAAATGCTGTGAAAATTGCACGCGCACAAGTCGCCAGTTTGATACACACATCGCCAGAAGAAATAATTTTTACATCGGGTGCAACTGAAAGCATAAATCAAGCGCTTCAAGGTATTTTTATACAATTTGCGGCAAAAGGAAAACATATAATTACCGTAAAAACAGAGCACAACGCTGTATTAGACACCTGCGATTACCTCGAAAAGTTGGGAGCAGAAATAACCCGATTACGAGTGGATGCGCAAGGCGTAATTTCTTTGGAGGATCTGAAAAATGCCATACGGCCCGATACCATTTTGGTGGCTGTAATGATGGCGAACAACGAAACCGGAGTGCTGCAGCCGATAAAAGAAATTGGTGCAATTTGCCGCGAACACAGCGTATTGTTTTTTTCCGATATCACACAAGCTTGCGGCAAAGTGAATGTAGATGTGGATGAACTGAATATAGACATTGCGTGCTTGTCGGCACATAAATTTTACGGACCCAAAGGCGTTGGGGCGCTGTATATGCGCAGGAAGTCGCCACGAGTGCAAGTACCGCCACTGCTGCATGGCGGAGGGCATGAGCGCGGTTTTAGATCGGGTACATTAAACGTGCCGGGCATTGTAGGTATGGGTGCTGCAGCAGAAATGGCGCAGAAAAACCTCCTAAAAAACCAAGCCCATTTGCAACAGCTTAAAAACCAACTCGAAATATTTATCAAATCTTTTGCTGTAATTGCTGGCGATAAGGTAAATAGGTTGCCCAATACTACGCTTGCGGCTTTTAAAGGCAAAAAGGCATCGGATATACTCAAAAGTTTGCATACGATTGGTTTATCAACGGGTTCGGCATGTGCTAGCGAAAATAACGAACCATCGCATGTATTACAGGCGATGGGTTATTCAAAAGATAAGGCGCTTTCAAGTATCAGAATAAGCTTGGGTGTACAAAACACACCCGAAGATATCGATATTTTATGCCAGAAACTCGAAGCTTTTTGTTTTAAAAAGTAAGCTATTTGATTTTAGTTAGCGAGTATAAATCGAATCTTCGGTCTTTTTTAGTTCGCACGCTTCCGTAGTTGCTCAGGTGTTTAAGTAGGCCTAAGTCTACATCCACAATCAACGTCATTTCGGTGTTGGGTGTAGCTTCTGCTTTTATGCCGTTGTTCGGGAACGAAAAGTCAGATGGCGTAAACACTGCTGCTTGCGCATACTGAATATCCATGTTTTTAACTTTAGGCAAGTTGCCCACACTGCAAAATATTTAAGCTTGTTTGCGTTTTAATATTGCTTTGTTTCAAACTAAGATAGCATGTTTGCGTTTTGATATTGCTTTGTTTCAAACTAAGATAGCATGTTTGCGTTTTAATATTGCGTAGTTGCAAACAAAGATTGCATGCCTGCATTTTGATATTGCTTTGTTGCAAACTAAGATAGCATGTTTGCGTTTTAATATTGCTTTGTTGCAAACTAAGATAGCATGTTTGCGTTTTAATATTGCTTTGTTGCAAAATATTTAAGCTTGTTTGCGTTTTAGAATTGCTTTGTTGCAAACAAAGATTGCGTGTCTGCACTTTGATATTGCTTTGTTGCAAAATATTTAAGCTTGTTTGCGTTTTAGAATTGCTATTTAATTAAAAAGGGTTGCTTTTAAATTTCTTATATCAATTTTCGTTGGACTCAGCCAGCGGAAAGCGGGACCTGAAACCCATTTAATTCTTCTGCAAATGTTTGTTTTGAATGATGCGTTTCTTGATTGTGAATATAATTTCGAACCGATTTGATGTATTTTTCGCTAACGCTCATAGCCCAATAATCGTCTTGCCACGTAAATTTAGCGGGTGTTAATTTGTTTTGATTTATCCAAAAAGAAGATTCGCCTTTTATTAGCTGGGCTACTTTGCTCATACTTTGATCGCAGCCCAAGGATATTAAACAATGGGCGTGGTCGGCAAAACCATTTACGCAATCTATCGAAATGCCTTTTTCGTCCGCGTTTTTTTTAATGTGCTGAAATACTTTTTTTCTTAATTCAGGAGTGTTTAAAAACGGCTCTCTGTTTTTGGTTGTAAACACCAGGTGTATATAAACTTTTACAAAACTCATATTTTTTATTTTTAGTGGGTTGAATTCTTTTTTTCTTTCCGGTAGTTAAAACTGTTTATTCCGTCAGTTAAAACAGACGGTAATTGATTCTCAGTTGATTGTTTGCTAATTTTATTTATATCAATTGCCGTTGGCTTTAGCCAACGGAAGCGGGTAAATTGGTTACTCTACTAGCATTCGTTAACAGCCGTTATCTTTATTGATAACATTGCCAAAATATAGTAATGCCAAAAACACCAGAAACCCAATTACAAAAGGTACTGCAATTGGAAACAAAGCAGAGAAACCCACAAAAATGGAAAACCCTAGTACCCAATTGAGTATTTTTTTTAAGATGCGCATTTTAAAATGGTTTTAAACGAATACCTAACTGTTGTTATCATCATTGCAGCTGTTTTCACTAGCGGCCTTGCCTATTAACCAACCTAAAATAATTATTAGGAGCAGTAAAGCAAGAAATGGGTTTATTAAGAAAAGAATTACTTCAATAGAAATTAGAATTAAAATGGGCAGATACTTTATCATGACTTTTTTATTAAAAACCAAAATAGTTAGCAATCGTTATCCTTATTTACGCGGTTACCGAAATTAATTAAAGCAAAAAACCACCACAAACCACCAATTAACCCAAATAGTATGGGCGAAATAATAGCTGAAATAGCCAAGCTGCCTATTAATACGTAAAATAAAGGCTTAGGTGTATAGGTGTATTTTTTCATATAAAGGGATTAGTATCAACAACACTACAAATATATAATTTAACGGGGTATTTGTTTTTTATTCCGTCAGTTAAAACAGACGGTAATTGATGGTTGGTTTGCTTTCCGGCAGTTAAAACTGTTTATTCCGTCAGTTAAAACAGACGGTAATTGATTCTCAGTTGATTGTTTGCTAATTTTATTTATATCAATTGCCGTTGGCTTTAGCCAACGGAAGCGGGTAAATGGTTATTCAATCTCAACTTTATTTAACTCTTTCATTAACCTGTCGGTTTCTGAAAGTGCCACAATTATTTTTTGGTAGTGTAAAATATCATAAACTCCAATTTTCTTTCCTTGCGGTCTTTGAGCCATTTTTGTTAGGGAGATTTTAACAAGCCACTGAATGCTGGATGTTTTATACAGATTTTGTAAAGAATACATAAAACCTGCAAAACAGATAATCAAGCGTCTTAATTAAACTAGTGTTTTTTGGTTAAATAGGTGTCAAGTTTCACAAGGTTGTTGATGTGAATTGATTATTTCTTTGTTTAAAGTTAAAATTTTAGTTTTAAATTCAGTTGGATTTAGTTTAAATAATTCAGGTTTTAATTCAAACCATTTTTCAACCGCTTGAAATGG
>CAMTUB010000041.1:0-12565 GCA_947084835.1 uncultured Bacteroidota bacterium
CTTTAAGTAAAACAAAGGCTCTGAGAATCGCCTGTATGGAAGTGGTGATGCACCGCGACCCGAATACTTTAAAGAAAAAGAGGTTGTTTTCAATTCGAAAACAACCTCTTTTCATAAACAGCCACTTTTTCAGTGCCCTCCCGATTGGCAACCCTTTTTTAGACCCTTTAATTTATCGTTGTATATCCGAACTCAGCCTATATCTCATGATACGGTTATTGCCTGCATCGGCAACATACACCGTTCTTCCTAAATATGAAACGCCTGATGGGCGGTTAAACTGAAAAGGTCCTGGACCTTTACCTCCAAAAGAGACATTTACTTGTTTGGTTTTTCCCGCATTTGGTGGAGGAATTACTCCTTCATACCCTAAACGGTTGAAAACAAAAAGTGAATCTTTGCCTTTATCTACGATAAAAATATAGCCTGAACCATCGGGTGCTACACATATGTCAGCAGGATCTTTAAATCTAAATGAGTCGTATAAAAAGCGTGAAGCTTTCGTAGTATCGAAATTTAGCAAATCTGAATTTTCAGAATAAATAGGGCCTTGGTCTGGATCAATGGTTTGTTTAATCCACAAAGCTTTATACTCTGCATCAGGCGATGCTTGTAGTAACAAGAAATCAGAGGATTGACTAATGCCAAACTGCAATTGCGGTGGCGCAGCAAAAGATGCAATTGCTGAAACATTCATGGCTGATTTTAAGCTTGAGCTAACCGGACTTAAACCGCCAGTATATCCTTGGTTTTTGCCGTTAGCATCAAAAACTAACACGGTATTATCAGGAGCAGCAGAGCCGAATAAGTTATTTACGGGCCCTTTACGAGAAACATAAATAGAATTATCGTGAAGCGATGTAATGCCTGTATACTCTACTAATGGATCGGTAAGCGCGCGAATGTTTGTATTTGAGCGCGAAAAATCATTGAATGGATGCACAAGCGTATCAAGCATGATTGCTCCTGAACCCAAGGTGCTGTTTTTTATACGAAAAATAGCAGGTAATGAATATTCGATATCGTTTATTTTGCGAAGAACCCTGCCAGTTACATACGTTATCAAGCGTCTGTCTTGGCACACATCTGAAGCTCCAGAAATAGCAATAAAGCGTTGCTCATCGCCTTTCTGATCCAAAATATGCAAACCTAAATCATCGATTACATAAATCATTTGATCGTAACCCACATAAACCTCCACCGGGTTAATAAACCCTTTCCATATAGGTAAAATTGGCACATACCCTTGTTCTGTAATAATGCTTGGATCAATCGCACCTTGCTTTAGCACATCTTTTACGGTAGCATCATCTTTTGTACCAAACAATGTAGTGCATGATGTAGATATTAAACCTAATGCAAGTAGGTTAACTGCGAGAATTAATTTTCTCATAAAACACTTAAATGAATGGTGAACCTATGCGTATTTCCTAGGCGATCTTTGTTATTGTATCCGTAATCGAAGCGGAAAACGCCAAAATTACGCTTTGCTTTTACTCCAATTCCAAAGGCAGGCAATCCAGTTTCGTCAATCCCAAACTCGTAGCCCATTCTTCCGTAAAATGTTTGTTTCCAGGCATACTCGCCACCAATACCGAAAGACTCATTATTGTCTGTTGGATGATTTAGTTGAGCTGTTGTTGTTAAAGTATGTGTTTCGTTTTTGATGGGATCCCATGCAAATCCTAAACGGAAAATAGCAGGAACCGAAACAGTTTGAAATTCGGTAAGAGTTTGTTTACCCGAAAGCGACAACGTTTTTAATGAGCCGTTAGGCTGAACATTGAAACCAAAGTTCGAAATATTAACGCCAAATCGTGTATTCGCAATGCCGATATCGTATAAAAAGCCTAAATCGAAAAGAGCGTTGTTAATATTTACTCCTGCAACACCTTCGCGCGCAAATTTTCCGGTAATTCCAAAGCTGAAAAAGTCGGTTAGGTTTTTTCCCATGCTCAATCCAATTACGGTGCTATTTGCAGAGTAGGTTTCGCCAGTTCCAAAAGGTTGAAACTCGGTAGTAACTGGCATATCGCCTGTATTTAACGATATCAAACTTAAGCCAATAACAGTGCTTGAGTTTAAACGGTAGGCTGTTCCTGCATAGTTTAACCCAATGCCTGCAAAATAGGCGGTATGCCCAAATTGGAAATTTAATTTATTGGTATCGAGTTTTGATAATCCTGCTGGATTCCAATACATTGAAGATACATCGTTTACTACCGGCAACACATTTCCGCCCATTCCGGCAGAGCGTGCATCTGGTGCAATTTTCAAAAACTGCATTCCCGTAATACCTGTACGTGAATTTCCGTAAGAAGGCAAAATCGAATTTTGAGCATTTAAACTAAATGCTGCCAATCCAAAAACCATCAAAAACGCATTAATGCGTTGTTTCGTTGACATTTGGAAGCAAAAATAACAAATCGATTGTCCTATTTGAAAATTTCTTTTACTAAGTAGCGCAAAGTTTTATCAAAACGCTTTTTGAGCAATTTTATCAGCGCTTTTTGAGCTAACAATTCTTAATAAAATCCCGTGTAATCAATTCTAATTATTGGATTAGAATTGATTTATAGGTATTCGCTTTCAAAATGGTTTAATGCTCTTTAATTCGTTCGAATTTTTAGTATTCTTTGTCCTAGTTACCTCCCTGTATTTTGCCTTGCCGCACAAATACAGATGGGCGTTACTGTTGGGAAGCAGTTGCTATTTTTATATGGCTTTTGTGCCCGTATATATCCTTATTTTAGGATTTACCATTGTTATCGATTATATCGCAGGGATTTTAATTGAAAATTCAGCAGGCAAAAAACGTAAAACTTTTTTATTGTTAAGCTTTATTGCAAATATTGGAATTTTGGCTGTATTCAAATATTACAATTTTTTGAACGATGCCATTACTGATATTTTGGAGTTGCAGCATTCCAAAAACCCGATTCCATATTTAGAAATCATATTGCCTATAGGTCTTTCGTTTCACACGTTTCAGGCCATGAGTTATACCATTGAGGTTTATCGTGGCAATCAAAAAGCTGAACGGCATTTCGGCATTTACTCGCTTTATGTGATGTTTTATCCGCAATTGGTTGCTGGCCCGATAGAGCGCCCTCAAAACTTACTTTACCAATTTAGGCAAAAAGTAAATTTTGACTATACCCGTGTAAAAAGTGGCTTGCTGTTGATGGGTTAGGGTTGCTAGCCGCAACTGTTTTCTTCTCGTTCCAGATTTACTGCGATTTTTCGGGGTATTCAGATATGGCCATTGGTGCAGCCCGTGTAATGGGGTTTAAGCTGATGAAGAATTTCAGCAGCCCGTATCAATCCACCAACATCCAACAATTTTGGCAAAAATGGCATATTTCGCTTTCCACTTGGTTTAAAGATTACTTGTATATCCCCCTAGGTGGCAATAAAGTCTCTGTACCGAGATGGTTTTCAACCTATTTATCGTTTTCTTAATCAGCGGATTATGGCACGGTGCCAGCTGGAATTTTGTGATTTGGGGAAGTATTCACGGGGTTTTAATTATAACTTATTTATCTATTCACCGGTTTAAGGTTTTTTCTTGGCTTAAATTCAATTTCTTGGGCAAAAACATCCTCAGTGGCGTTTTTACATTTGGATTGGTATCTGCTGCGTGGGTGTTTTTTAGAGCAACTGCATTTAAAACTGCCTACCAAATTGTGTGGAGAATTGTGAAAGAAGTGCCTTCGTATTTCCATTATTCCAACTTCCAGCAGCTGGCAGGCAATTTAGGCATGCGCAATTCGGAATTATACTTAACGCTTGGTCTCATCTTTTTCTTAGAGCTTGTTCAATATATCAACAATCGCCAATCATTGTATGTTCGGTTTAACCAGCAACCGATTTTTGTACGTTGGTTTGGCTATGCGCTTCTTCTCTTTTCAATTGCAGTACTTGGTGTTTTTGAGAACAAACAATTCATTTATTTCCAATTTTAGGCATGAAGAAATTTATCATAAAAGGCGTTTCGTTTAGCGTTATCGTTTACTTCATAGCCTTGGCGTTGCAGTATTACATCGACTCGGGTTTAAAGAAAAGCTGCATCGACCATAACAACAAAGAGTGGTTTCAGTTAACACACGATACTATTTCATACGATTGGATAATCATGGGTTCTTCGCGTGCCTGGGTGCACATTTCTCCCAAAATGTTAGATTCTACGTTCCATGCCCAATCGTTTAATATGGGGATTGATGGACTGAATTTTCCGGCACAAAATGGCCGCTATTTACTTTACCGAGAAAATCACAAAAAGCCTAGTTACATAGTACATTCTGTAGATTTATTTACACTTTCGAAACCGAAAGACTTGTACATGTTTGAGCAGTTTGTGCCTTACCTCAGCCATTCCAAAATTCGGCAAGCCACGCAGTGGTATGCGATGTTTGATTGGCGCGACTATAACATCCCTCTGTATAAATATATTCACAGGCACAACATGGCCTACGAAGGTTTTTTGATGGCGAAGCTCGACACGCCATGCGAAAACTATAAATTTAAAGGCTTTCAGGCGCAAGATAGAATGTGGGACAAATCGTTTGAGCAGTTCAAAAACGATTACCCTAAAGGACTTGAGTACGATATTTACAATCCATCGTATCAACTTTTTAATCAATACTTAGCAAATTGTAAAAAAGAAGGCATTCAGGTGGTGATGGTTTACACTCCCGAATATTTCGAAGCGCAAAAAACCATAACCAACCGCAAGCAGATTCTGGGTACGTTTAATGCACTTGCACGAAAATATGATTTCGACTTCTTAGACTATTCAGCCCATCCCATCTCGAACGATACCTTGAATTTTTACAATTCGCAGCACATGAACTTTTTGGGAACTAAGCAGTTTAACGAGTCACTTAAGCAAGATTTAGAACGCATTGTTGCCAGAAATTCTAAATGAAAAATGTTAAATTGCTGAAAAATTATCAAATATTCTATGTTAAAGAAATGTATTCTCTTTTACTTAGTGTGAATATGTTATTTCATGAAGCATAATTGTAACGGGTGCATAGAAACCATCGATAATAAAAAAACCGAAGTATGCCCTTTACACAAACTTACCTAGCCCCAAATACAGATGCTGATAATTAAAATTGACAATGCAATAACCATAAGATTTGCCAGCCACGAAACCAAGGATGAAACTACATCAGCTGATTTATCTATTGCCTCTAGCTTAAATAACTCAATCGTTGAATTTCTGAAATCTTCGACATGTGCTATCAGCATTACTATGGGCGTTGCATTGTCTGATTTTATTTAATTGTTAATGGATAATTGAAAATCACAACGAAGAGTGTTTACTGTTTGCAGCGCCATCCTGACTAAAATCTGATGCCGAATTTTTGACATTTTTCTTTACCTCATCGTATTTTGCTTTTCCTTTTTCAACAAAGTCCATACCTTCTTCTTTCGCTTCTTTCGCTTTTTGTTTGACACTGTCTATAAATTCATTGAATTTATTTTTCATATCATCCGCATAGTCCTCCCCTTTTTTAGAGATTTTTCTACGGGTTGTTGATCCTTTTTCGGGGGCTAATAAAATTCCTGCTATTGCTCCGATGGCAAGTCCTGCCAATGCTCCTAATACTACATTTCCTTTGCTCATAATTTTAATTTTTTAATTGTGAACGTAAAAGCCAAGCCATTTTTTCGTGAGTTTCCATAAGGCCCGTTACAAAATCACTGGTCCCTAAATCGTGAAACTTTTTAGCAAATGGCTTTATGTGTTTACGTAAAATAATAATAACGCTTTCGTGATCAGCTAATAATTCTTTGATAAAGCTTTGGCTGTCATTCTCATGTATGTTTTGTTCGGTTAGGTGAGTTAGCCCTAAGTATGAATTTAAAGTTGCAGGCGCATAATGGCCAATGGAGCGAATACGCTCTGCAACGGTATCTATCATCTCATCCAATTGAACGTATTGGATTTCAAAAAACTCGTGCTTATCATAAAAATCCGTTCCTTCAATATTCCAATGCGCATTTTTTGTTTTGTTATAAAGCACTGTTTCATCTGCCAATACCTTAGCCAATTCACAGGCAACTGCCTGCCTATTAGTTTCCTTTATTCCTATTTCTGTTTTCATAATTTTACTTTTGTTAAAATTTCTTTATGATTATTTAATGTATTAACTGAAATAATTTGCCAAAATGCATGACTGGGTCAATGATATAATACTAATCTTCTTTTCCTTTGTAAACATCATAAACACAATACTATACCTGCTCACTTTTAAAATACCTATTGGTCTTTTTCATAGTAGTCAACTCACGTAATTTTGGTGCCTACCACTAAAAATAATTCTGCAGTTTTATTTAAATACTGCTCACGCCACCAATTACCATTACAACTTTATTTTCTACTTTTTTAGTTGTTTTGTCTGGTGTTTAAGTCAAAACCAAACCCTCCACCCACTTTACTTCTTTTGATGTTTGGGGGTCATTAAAGACCCTATTTAAGTAGACTTTTCTTTTTTGGGCATAATTTAAACTAGTGATTGCTCATGCGTCCATGCATGGTTTCTAATGTCACTTTTAGTTTATTAATTGCCCCAGATACAGCAAGTTCATCTGTATCATCCTGACATGAAACAGCAATGGGTTGTTTGCCTTCGAGTCTGGCTTCTAATAAACATCTGATATCATTTGCACCTGCTTTATTGCCATTTTCATCGCTGAGATGTACCTCTATTCTTGTAATATCAGATTGATATCTTTTTAGTTCTTCTGCAATTTGAGCGGTAAAGAAATCTTTATTTCTTTCGTCTCCATTCATTGTTTTGTCGGTATTAAATTGAATTTTCATAGTTATTTCTCGTTATGTAAATATTTAGTGGTTTAGTTTTTCTCAAAAAAGTTTTTCTTTTCCTGATACTCACTATAGGTTATTTCTCCTGAAGCAAAACGCTTTTTTAAGACATCTTGCGGCTTGTCTTTTTTTACTCTTTTACCTAGAATACTGAAGGGTGAAGCAAAAATCCAAATGAGTGTTATAACCCAAAAGAACCACCAAAAAAGGTGTATTCCCCAAAAATGATAACCATCGTGCATATGCATATTTTTTAATTTTTATTGATTGCTCCTGTTTCACTGTGAACGATTTTGAGTTCTAATGTTGATTAGTTAATTTTTGCTTTTAAAGTATCTACATATAAAACTTTAGCAGTTAAAAATTCTTTGCTAATCCTAGCACATTTTATGCAATTTTCAACACCCACTTACGCGAAGTAGGGCGAGAATAGTGCACATAAAGTACAGGTGTCAGCTCAGTCGAGACATAGAAAATACCTTCATGGTTACTTTCTGCAACACAATAAGTGATGCAACTTTCGCACGTTGTTTAAACATGAGTTAAAACCCTTTGTATCAATTTTCTTTGTGACTGAATTTTCACTACAACATAAAGGTGCTGCTTTTTAATGCCTAAGTCCTTACACAATTTCTAAAAAAAGTTACAAGATTCACACTTTAACCAACCGTGGATATAGCTGATTTAAAGGAGTTTATGGTACTGATGTGCAAAACTAAGTGTACAGAAAAAAGCTTTGATTTGGGGGTTAGCTTGCAGTTCTTAAAATTAGAGAAGGAGAGTTTTTTGTTGCAGTAGTTAGTATTGCCTGCTCTTGGACTACAAAAAGGCAGAAATAATTTACTTGAATTTTAATCAGTACTTCTAGAAACTTATTGTTTAAAATTTGATTTATCTATTGCAATTCGGTTGTTTTTTAAAACCTTTTCATTTGAACTTTTAAAATCAGTACATTCATATATATCGTAAACTTCACCCTTTATAATTTCAAATATAAGATTAAAATAATTCTTTGAATTATTTCCTACAAACGTAAATCCTTCGCATTTGTAGTTACATATTTCTGAATTACAAATACCAGAATAACTGTTTAAAAAAGTATCCCCTGATTGCATAAACTCAGCTAAAGCATCACCTAGTTTCTCAACAAAAATGGGCTTATCAAAATCCTGATACGTGCGCTTGGACTCTAAAACGATATCAATCATTTCAATGTCTAACTGTTGCAAAAAATACAACACTGCATCAGACTGCGTTTTTATATCCTTATAGGTAAGCATAGTATATTTATTTTTTTGGCATTATAAGAATTTCGTACTCTACCGCTTTTTTTACGATTATATGATTTGATTGCAGTACCAGAAAATTGTAAACCATCGGTTAATTTATATTTTGAAACTACCGAAGGATGAATAAAAGCATCATCAACAAATCCAAAACCTTTGTCTAGGGGTATTTTTACCCCTTTATTATATTTTCAAAAAGCCTAATTCATACACCATAGGTTGCAGTTTTTCAGTTAATGCTTTATAAGCATCTTCAAACGGTTTAAAACTAATGGGTGGATAATCGCCACTTGCATTGCGGAAATGCAGGGCATTGCGGATTTGATACCAACCTACATCAGCACGGTTAAGTTTTAATTCTTCTCTTATGCTGCGTGTATCGATACGGTCAAAATAGGCTATCCATAAGGTTTTGCCGGCATTTAATACATGGGTAGCTTCAGTTGAAAGATTTTTGCCGGCTAAATAGTTTACCATAAAATCACTTTCAAAGCGTTCGGGGGCGTTTACTTCGGCTTCGGTAAAAGGTATAAAATGATTGACTATGCTCCATTTTTTATCATTCCATTCTAAATCGTTGGCACTGGCGGTGAGGTTGCTACCATTGAAAAGCATCCAGATTAAACAATCACTTTTAAATTCTTCGGTTAAGGGTTTGGTGGGTTGTAAAAATTGGTCACGGTCGTTGAGCCAAGTTGATTTTATTAAACGCCTTACGGAAAATACTACAGCGGCTTGCCATAGGTTTTTATCTGTTACAAAAAATGCTCCTGCACTACAATATCCAGAAGATAATAAAGCAGTTTGAGTAGAAGCATTTTGCAAATCAGAACCTTTACAAATCATACTTGCGATTGCACCATCAGCCCATTTTGTTCCTCTTACATCTTTTGTATTTGTTGTTGGTGAAATTGTATTTTTCAAAGGAATAGCATCGACATTATTTGCTTTCACTCGCTTAATCCAACCACTTAACAGTTGTTCATTTGGTAAATTATAAAAATTCTTTTCTCCTATTGGATTTGCATTCTTATCCAATACTTCAACAGCTATTTCAGTAATTGGAGTTTTAGTGGTTTTGCTATTATTTGTTTTCCAAACTAAAAAACCAATTGGAAAATTTCCTTTTAATCCATCAAAAGCTCGATTGTGAACAACAAAACCATCCATATATTTAGCATTCCATTCTTCTCTGAATTTTTCAAAATTTGGGGCATTTACATATTTTAATGTACTAAACATCGCAATAGTTGCAGTTGGAATTTCAGTTGCAATACGAACTAGAAACTGAACAAATAGTTCTCTTGATGCATAACCTTGGTTATCCAAAGTTTTAGCAACATTTGTTTTAGATACACCTAATTTACTTTCTGCTTTTTCATTGCTTGCTATGTTATCTGAATTAGCCGCTTCTGCATAAGGTGGATTAATCAAAACCAAAATTTTCTTTCCGTCTTTAATGGCTTTTTGTAAGGCTGTTGGTAGTTTATTGGTAAGTGTATAATCTAGTTGCCCATCATCGGTAATATCATCGTTGAGATAATCATATTGAAAGCGGGTGGCGGCAACACAGGTTTTGGTGGCTTTCATTACATCAATATCTGCACTATCAAGCGTACTCATAAATATGTTTCGCGGGTTGCTGTGCTTCACTTCTAGGTTGCCTACTCCGCAACACATATCCCAAACTATATAATCTTTTTGCCAGTTGTTGCCCAGGGTTTCGGTGAGTTTATCGTACGCTTTATCCACCACCGCAAGCGGTGTGTAGTATGCACCTTTAAAACTGCGCTCATCAATGGGTATTAAACTATCGCGTCTTTCTAATAAATAATCTCTGTATTCTGCTTTTGGGGGTTTGTGGTAAATGGTCCAAAACTGCCGGTAGCCTTCTTTATTGTTGAGTTTATATACGTTGCCACCCAACAGAAAAACGGGTGCATTGTTTTTGTGCATTAATGCAGCTGTTAGGTTATCGTGCGTAGAAGTTGTGCCATCGTGCATAATGTCTGCAAAAAAGAGGAGCGCATAATCTTCTTCTGGCACGCCATTAATTTCGCGGCCTATCATAGCTACCCATTTGTCAAAAACCTGTTTTAGGTTATCTGGGGTAATTTGTGTGCGGACAATGTCGCCTTTTGTAATGGCATTTTTGATGGTACTTATAAATTCATCTTCGTGGGTTTCTATTTTAAAACTCACAAAGTGAGTACCAATGTGTGACGAGATAGCATCTAATGCTTCTTGGGTATAGTTGCTTGCATTTTCCCCCCACTTAATAGTTTTCCTTTCTAGAAATGGAATTACGTCTGTACTTTTCATTATGGCTGCCTTCTGAGTGTCTATCACACACAAAAACGGTGGCACAGTTGCGCCTTTGTTTAATGCCTGTTGCACATAATGCATGAGTTGCGTAAACATGGCATAGGTAGATATTTTACTGTTGTCTTTTGCTTCAAACCAAATTTCTTTGGTTTGAATATCAATCAGATTTGTGGAATAGCCTTTTAAACCCAATGCTTTTATATACGCATCTTTTACATCCTCTTCGCTTCTAGCTTGTTGCAATTTTTGATATAGTGTCATTTTCTTATTATGGTATTATTGGGTTTATATTTTACGGCAATCCTATTAATGTTCGCTAATGTAATCAACCCAAACTTTTATATTAACCTATTTTGTACAAAAAAAACTAGTAAACATTTATAAAATCAACATTAAAAGCGATTTATATCATTCTCACCCTATCATATCTAAAAATAAGCGCTTGCTTATTGATACCTTGTACCTCGTTAGAAAAAAACATGTCAGAATCCATTGAGTGCCCACAATGCAAATCTCCTTACGCCTACCCAAGCGGGTCGTTAATGGTTTGTCCCGATTGCAACCACGAATGGAATGCAAGCGATGTAGAAACAGTAATTGGTTTGGTGGTAAAAGATGCTAATGGAACTGTGTTAAGCAATGGTGATTCGGTTATTGTACTGAAAAGTTTGCCTATGAAAGGTTCTAATCAGCCGCTAAAAGCTGGTACAAAAATCAAGAACATTAGACTAATCGATGGCGACCACAACATAGCTTGTAGGGTGGATACCTTTGGTGCCATATTCTTGAAATCGGAGTTTTTACGCAAAGTGTAGGTTGGTTATTGAACTATTGCAAATCAAAAACTAAATACTGCTGATACATTAAAGCCTAACTAGCTAGTTATATGATATCTATCATACCATCAAAATAGGCTTTCTGCATTAATTTTTTAGACTTTTGTGCCCGATTAAATTTCAATGAGCGCACAAAATGTAGAAATCATGGCTCCTGCTGGGTCGTACGAATCCTTAATGGCTGCATTTAATGCAGGAGCAAATTCGATTTATTTTGGAGTTGAGCAGTTGAATATGCGCGCGCGTTCAGCGAGCAATTTCACGCTCGAAGACCTTGAAAACATTACGGCTCTTTGCAGAATTAAAGACGTTAAAGCCTATTTAACGCTAAATACTGTTCTATACGATCACGACTTAGCTCTGATGCGTTCTATTGTTGATGCAGCCCAAAAATCAGGCGTAAATGCTGTAATCGCATGCGATCAAGCGGTATTAAATTACTGCAAAAAAACGGGCGTTCCTATACATATCTCTACCCAAGCCAACATTACAAACATCGAAGCCATTGAGTTTTACGCGCATTTTGCCGATGTAATGGTGCTTTCTAGAGAGTGCAGTTTAATGCAAGTAGCAGCTATTACGCGCGAAATAAAACGTAGAAACATCATTGGTCCATCAGGAAGTCTTGTTCAAATAGAGATTTTTGTGCATGGGTCCTTGTGTATGGCTATATCGGGCAAGTGTTACTTGAGTTTGCACACCCATAATGCCTCTGCAAACCGAGGATCATGCATTCAAAATTGCCGTAAACCGTATATTGTTACAGACGATGAAGGCAACGAATTTGAAATCGATAATGAGTATATCATGTCTGCCAAAGACTTATGTACTATCAATTTTTTAGATAAAATCATAGAAGCAGGCGTTGATATTTTAAAAATTGAGGGAAGAGGCAGATCGGCAGATTACGTTCAAGTAACAACCAAATGCTACAAAGAAGCGCTTTTTGCTTATCAAAACAAGACCTATACACCAGAAAAAACTGCAGAATGGAAACGCCAACTTGCTACTGTTTTTAACCGTGGATTTTGGGATGGATATTACCTAGGGCGTGAAATCGGAGAATGGGCTAACACTTACGGTTCTGTGGCCACACAAAAGAAAATTTATATTGGAAACACCAAAAGGTATTATCCAAACCATTGTTGTCCGGTAAAAGTAAATAAAAAAGAAAAAGAAGCCATAAAAATGGCTTCTCAATTTAAATCGTAATTTGGTTTTGCAAAAGACAAAAAACGATGAGTAAAAGTAATTATTTTTCTAGCAAATCTGTTTTCGGA
>CAMTUB010000042.1:0-18920 GCA_947084835.1 uncultured Bacteroidota bacterium
CTGTCCGAAAACAGATTTACTAGAAAAATAATTACTTTTACCCATCGTTTTTTGTCTTTTACAAAACCAAATTACGATTTTAATTGAGAAGCCATTTTTATGGCTTCTTTTTTAGTTACTTTTATCGGACAACAATGATTTAATGTACTAAATTTATAAATAAACTTGTAATTTTCGGTGTTTAAAATGCACTTAAAAAAGCGCATTTATACTTAATACCTTACAACGAATAAATAAAAACTTAATATGAACACGAAAACTTTTACCCCAACCGGTACCAGCAGGCTCACAAACCGAGCCAGATGGGTGCTATTTACATTGCCACTGCTTGCTGTTGCAATGTTTTGCAGTTTAAATGTATGGAGCCAAACTTCAGTACAGAATTTTGGAACAGGAACAGGCTCACACACAAGCCAAACAGGTTCAACTTCTTTTATACCTAACCCAACCTCAGGTACAACAGTTGCTAGGGGTGGTGCAACTGCACCTGCTGCACCAATTATTTTAGCAAATACATCTAATCCATTGGGCACAACGGGTTCATTTGTGAATGGTGTTGCTTCAACTAGTCCTTCTGTTTCAAAAATTACACCTATTTTGGGATATACTGGTACTACTGAATTTTATACCTCGATGAAGGTGCTGTTTGGTAATGCTTCAGGTGCAGCAGGGCCAACTAATGGTTCCTGGTCCTTTTTTCAAGGTGCCGGTGCTACGTATAGTGACAATAGTGATTTTTCTACTGCTCAAACTTTTGCAAGTGCTCGGTTTGTATATGCGTCAGCAGGTGCTTTAACTTTACAATACAGAAATGCTTCTACATGGACATCAATTGGTCTTACTACTTCAACATTTGCACAAGCAACGGTTTATACCATTGAAATTGTTGGTAACAACAAAACTTCAGGTACCATTAGCTACAATTATAATGGGAACGCAAACACGGTTGCAGTACAAAAATTTGATTTATTTATCAATGGAACTTTAATTGGCGATGATTTAGTAGCAGGCGGTTTTCCTGCTAACACTGTAATCTCCGCAACTATGTTTACAGGCATAAGCAGTACTACACCATCAAACAACAACGCCAATGTATTTGCCGATGATGTAACGGTTTACAACGCAGTTCCTGCCAATATTGGGGTTTCAACACCAACCACACAAGTTACTAGCATTGCTTTTTCGAGCGTATTAACCACTTCCATGACTGCTTCGTGGACAAATGGCAATGGGGCAAGACGTGCCGTATTCATGAAAGAAACAAGCGGTGCAATTACCAATCCTACAAATAACGTTTCGTATACTGCAAGTTCAAATTGGAGTTCAAAAGGCACTCAACTGGGTACTTCGGGGTATTACTGCATTTACGATGGAACGGGTTCATCCGTAAATCTTACCAATCTATCGCCTAATACCAACTATGTATTGCAAGCTTTTGAATACAATAGTTCTGGCTCGGTTGTTTTATATAACACCACTACAGCATCAGGAAATCCAAACAACCAAAGCACTCCTTCTGCAGGCACACCTGATATAACCGTTACCAGCAGCATGACAGCCTTTGGTAACGTAAACGTAGGTACCACTTCGGCAGAAAAAACCTATACGGTGTCTGGTACCCTTTTAACGGCAAACATAGACCTAACTGCACCCACCGATTACCAAATTTCTACTACTTCGGGTTCTGGTTTTGGTTCAACGTTATCGTTAACCCCATCGAGCGGCACAGTAGCTACCACTACCATATATGTACGTTTCCAACCTACCTCTCAGGGCACCATTGCAGGAAACATTACGCATGTTTCTGCTGGTGCTACTACTAAAAATGCGGCTGTTACCGGTACGGGTGTAATTCCGGTTATTACTGTAGGTACTGTTACTGCCTTTGCAGATCAGGTAACCAACACGGTTTCTGCACAAAAAACATACAACGTTTCGGGTGTATATTTAGAAAGTAACATCACGATAACGCCTCCAAGCGGGTTTTTAATCTCTACTACCAGCGGTTCGGGCTATGCTTCTACTCCAATTGTTTTAACCCCAAGCAGCGGTACGGTAGCTAGCACACCTATTTATGTGGTGTTTGCACCTACTGCAACAACCTCGTATGCTGGAGACATTACGCATACCGGCACAAACGCGGTTACCAAAAACACTGCAGTTTCAGGTAATGGAGTTGGTTTAATCACGGTTACCCCAACATCGCTTGCATTTGGTAACCAAAACATAAACACTACTTCTGCAGAACAATCGTTTACTGTTTCGGGTACCGATTTAATAAACGACATTACTGTTAACAATCTTGCTGGATACGAAATTTCGTTAACTAGCGGTTCTGGCTTTACTACTTCACCAATTGTTTTAACACATGCAGCAGGTGTTGTAGCTTCAACAACTATTTATGTGCATTTTATGCCAACTGCAGTTCAATCATATAACGGCAACATTACTAATGTATCTGTAGGTTCTACTACTAAAAATGTAGCATTAACGGGTGGTGGTATTATTCCACCATTACATTATCGTACAGCAGCTTCTGGTACTTGGGGTACAGTAGCAACTTGGGAGTCTTCATCTGATCTTTCAACATGGATTGCAGCATCTGCAGTTCCAGTTACTGCAGACTTAACTGTTACTATCAAATCTGGTCATAACATAACAACCAGTTCAACGCGTTCTATCGACCAATTAACCATTGAAAATGGTGCATCTTTAACCGTTCAAACAACGGGTGTGTTTACCATTGATGATGGAACAGGTGTTGACTTAACACTTGATGGAACGTTAATAAACAATTCAACTACGGGTTCTATTACTTCTTTAGGACAAGTAACTGTAGGAGCAACTGGTATTTGGCGCCACGATAAAAATTCAGGTACTGTACCAACAGCTACTTGGCACTTAACTTCAACCTTAGATTTTGTTGGTGTTACAGCAACACAACCTTCGGGATTAACTGGTCAAACCTTTGGAAATATTATTTGGAATTGCCCAGGTCAAACTGCATCTGTAAACTTAAGTGGAACTTTAACTTCAATAGCTGGAAACTTTACTATTTCTAACACAGGTGCTTCTACCTTGTTGCGTTTTTTCGGTAGTTCAATTGCAACATGTGTAGTTAACATTGGAGGTAATTTAATTATTAATAACACAAACGCAAGAGTACAGTTCTCTAACAACATATCTGGAGCAATATCATCAGGTACTTTAAATATAGGTGGTTTTGTAATGAGCGCAGGTTCTTTCGCACCAAATATTAATCCAACATCAGTTATATTATTGATGAATTTTACGGGTGCAAACTCTACCTATAACGTAACTGGAGGCACATTTACCAATGCAGCTGTAAGTTACAAAGTGAACACTGGTGCTAAATTAACGTTAAACTCGAATTTAGACGTTGCAACATCGCGTAATATAACTGTAGATGGTACTTTAAACTGCTTACAAAGTGTGGTTTCTGGTGCAGGAGCGGTTACCATTGGTGCTGCGGGTACATTGCAAGTAGGTTCATATTCAGGTTCGGGAGCAATTGCAGGTAACATAACTGCAACAGGTACTTTTACGCTAACCTCAGGTTCTACGGTTGAGTATAACGGAACAACAGCTACGCAATCGGCTGCTTCGCGCACATTTACACACGTTAAAATTAACAATCCATTTGGGGTTACTTTTACAGGTATCTTAACAATAAGGGGGAATTTAACCAATACTGCGGGTTCTGAAATTAATTCAGGTGCATTTAACCACATTATTAAAGGCAATTGGGATAACCAAGGCACTTTTAACCACGGTGGTGGAAAATGGACTTTTGATACTACTATTGTACAATCTATTAATAGTACCACCTTTAATGATTTAGAAATAAAAAACCCTGCAGGGGTAACCTTCACTGGCGGTATTTCTATAAACGGCAACTTTGCCAATTTGGCAAGCTCTGTATTGAATGCAGGGGTAAATACCCATAACTTGGTTGGAACTTGGTCTAACTCCGGTACCATAAACAACAGCGGCAAGTGGATTTTTAACGGTTCTTCGGTGCAATCAATTAGCAGCACTACCTTTAACGACATTGAATTAAGCAATGCAGCAGGGGTAACTTTTGCAGGCGCAATGACAGTAAATGGAACCTTAACCAATAACTCAGGTTCTACTTTAAACTCTGGATTATTTACCCATATCCTTAAAGGAAACTGGTCGAATGCAGGAACCTTTAACCACGGAAACGGCAAATGGTTGGTAAACGGAACTTCTGCTCAAAGCATGAACGGTACTAGTTTCAATCAATTAGAAACGAGCAATGCTGCTGGGGTATCATTCTCTAGTGCAATGACCATCAATTCTGACTTTACCAACGCAAGCGGATCGGTGCTAAATTCAGGCTCTGCAACCCATACTTTAAAAGGCAACTGGTCTAACGCTGGTACCTTTAACCACAACAGTGGAAAATGGATTTTGAATGGCACATCGGCTCAATCGGTAAACAACGGTTCATTTAACCATTTAACCCTTAGCAATGCTGTAGGTGTATCGTTAACAGGTGCAATTACGGTTAACGGAATTTTAGAAAACGCTTCGGGTTCTATGTTAAACTCAGGTGCATTTACCCATAACGTAAAAGGAAATTGGGATAACCAAGGTACATTTAACCACAACAACGGAAAATGGATATTTAGCGGTTCATCTGCTCAAACAGCAAATGCAACTAATTTTTATCAATTAGAAATCAACAATGCTGCTGGCGTAACATTCACTGGGGTTATGAATGTAGATTCTGACCTAACCAATGCTAGTGGATCGATATTGCATGGCGGTGCATTTACACACAACCTAAAAGGCAATTGGTCGAACGCTGGAACATATAACCATAATAATGGAAAATGGATTTTGAATGGAACATCGGCTCAATCGGTAAACAGTACTAACTTTTACGACTTAACGCTTAACAATGCAGCGGGCGTAACCTTTACTGGAAACTTAACCATTGACGGTGATTTTTCAAATGCTTCGGGTTCAATATTAAATTCAGGAGTTTATACCCACAGCTTAAAAGGAGCTTGGTCTAACTTGGGTACGTTCAACACAAGCACAGGCAAATGGATTTTTAACGGTTCATCGGCTCAAACTTTAGGCGCAACAACGTTCTATGCTTTAGAGGCTAACAATGCAGCTGGAGTAACTTTTACAGGCATAATGCTGATTAACGGTAACTTTACCAACGCATCAGGTTCAGTATTAAATGCAGGCGCATTTACCCATAACTTAAAAGGAAACTGGTTAAACCAAGGCACTTTTAACAACAATGGCGGCAAGTGGATTTTAAACGGTACATCGGCACAAACCATGAGCGGTTCTGTTTTCTACGATTTAGAAATCAACAACGCGGCTGGTGTAACCATGCTAACCAACGAAACTGTTACCAACAACTTAACCTTAACCTTGGGTAACTTTAATGTAGGCGCTAATACATTGGCAATCTCAAACCCAATTTTAGGAACACCTAATAATTTGCAAACTACAAGTTCTTCTGGTTTAACTATTGAAGGTGGTGGCTCAGGAATTTCTATTCCAAGCTCAGTAACTGATTTAGGTACATTAACTATAAATAATTTAAATGGGTTATTCACCAACGGATTAGTAAAAATACATAGTTCTTTGGCATTAACACTGGGTGTAATAGCTACCGATGCAACCAACACCTTGCGTTTAATGAGTGGTTCTTCAATTACTGGAGCTAGCAATGCATCGCACGTAAGTCCAATAATGCAGTGGGAATATGCTTCTAGTTCATTGATTGAAAACCCTTTCCCTGTAGGCATAAACGGTGTTTTACGTCCGTTCCATTTAGGAATTTCGCATAATAACAGCGTTTCTAATACGTATAGCATTCAAGTATTTGGTGCGCCAGGGTACACTACACTAAAACCGGGTTCTTTACTACAGGCAGTTTCTGGTGATTATCACCACGAATCTTCACGTGTTGTTGACGGTGGAAACGCAATTAACCAACGTTTTGGTAAAGTGTATTTCTTCTCTGGAGATGGCATCACAGACCCTAGTTCTTTACGTGTAGGTGCTGGAAATGGCACACAATGGCAGACAACTATTTCTCCATTGGTATCAGTGGGTGCAACTATTTATGGCGAAATGGGCAGCGTTTTAGGGTACGAAAACGACCAAGCCATTTACGATTGGGTTTTAGGATCTGAAGATGCAGTGGCAAATCCATTGCCAGTAAACTTAATAAGCTTTAACGGTGCGTATGCAAACGAAAATGTAAACCTAACATGGGTTACTGCTTCAGAGCAAAATAACCGCGGTTTCCATATTGAGCGCAGTGTAAACGGTGCAGATTTCGAAACAGTAGGTTTTGTTTCGGGTAACGGAACTACCAACAAGCGTATTGAATATACCTTTACCGATGCTAAACCTTTAGCAGTTGCTTATTACCGTTTACGTCAAGAAGATTTCAACGGAAAAACTGAAACTCACAAAGTGATTTTAGTGAAGAGCGATGCGAAAAACACGTTTGTATCGAACGTTTGGAACAGCAATGATAAAGTTTACGCAAGCGTAAATGGAGTTAATTCTGATAAATACGTAGCTGACATCTTCGACCTTAACGGAAAATTGATGTTTACCCAATCGGGAGTTATCCAAAAAGGAATTAACAATATTGAATTCAATATTGGCAATCTAAATAAGGGACTTTACTTATTGCGCTTTACCAGTGGCGATAACCAAAGTTTCACAAAGTGGGTAAAATAATATAAACCCAACTCAGAAAAGCCTCGTTAAAGCGAGGCTTTTTTTTGCTCAAAATTTAGATGAAATGCTGCAAATAATGATGTCATTGGTCCATATAAAAACAGCGTGTTTAAATACTTCGCAACAACTCCCTTAGATTTCAAACATTTGCAAGCAGCGTAAATATTTGCAAACCTTTCAGAAAACAAACAAAATACCCGCAATTTAAAGGAATTAAAATCGGAAAAATTGAGTTGAATGAATTGCCAAAGCTTGCATGTTAGAAAATAAATAACACGTTAAAAAAAGTATGAAACACGATATTGAAAATAGAAATGATATTGAATTATTGGTAAATACATTCTATAACAAAGTAAAAAATAACGAAGTAATCGGTCCTATATTCTCCGACATTGCCAGTGTAGATTGGGAGGTTCATTTACCAAAAATGTATTCATTTTGGGCGACCTTACTTTTAGGAGAGCACAGCTTTACTGGCAACCCCATGAAAAAACACATCGAATTAAGCAAGTTGACAGTAATGTCAGAGACCGAATTTTCAGAGTGGCTTTTACTTTTTACACAAACTACAGACGAATTATTTACGGGCGAAAAAGCAGATGAAGCAAAAGAAAGAGCTACGAACATTGCCAAGCTTATGCTGCATAAAATTCAAGCAGTTTAATCAATTTGGTTTTGAGAGCTGATAAAAAAATGACTGCCTTACCAAAATTGCTGCAAAAAAAAAACGAATTGCAAATGATCAAGCTGAATGTTACTTCAACCAACTTACTATCCATTAAATAGAAATGATGCAAAATAATAAAGGTGTAATCCTATTGGTATCGAGTATGGTCAAGCAATTGTTTTCTAAGAAAAGCATTAGTAACCTTAACAGATTTATGATTCGCAAACCAATTACATCCAATAAACTTTAAAAAATGAAAGAGCAAATTAAAATAGATATCGTTTCCGATGTAGTATGCCCTTGGTGCACCATTGGATACAAACGTTTAGAAAAAGCCATCTCAGAAATGAGTATTCAAGATCTGGTAGAAATTGAATGGCATCCATTTGAACTGAATCCACAAATGCCGCCAGAGGGCCAAAATATAGATGAGCATCTTTCAGAAAAATACGGTTCTACATTAGAACAACAAAAAAAATCGAAGGACCTTTTAACAACGCTTGGAGCAGAACTGGGCTTCACCTTTGATTATCACGACAAACTGAAAGTGGTGAATACGTTAGACGCGCATATTTTAATGGATTATGCCAAAGCATTTGGGAAACAAACCGAATTAGCGATGCGATTAGCTACCGCTTTTTATAGCGAAAGCAAAGATGTATCTGATAGAGTTATTCTTAAACAAGCTTTGCAAGAAGTCGGATTAAATGCAGATGAAGCCTTAGCTCGGTTAGATAATGACGAAGCCCGATACGATATTAAAAGTAACGCATCCTATTGGCAAAGTTTGGGTGTAAACTCTGTTCCAACCATCATATTCAATAAAAAAAGTGGAGTAACGGGAGCGCAACCTGTTGAAGTTTATAAGGAGGTTTTAACTAGCTTTTTAGCAAAATAACTGTCAAAACATATTTACAAACATGCTTAAAGCAAAAGCCAACTTTATTGAAAAAAAGCTAAAAATTGCTTTTAATTTGTTTCAAATACGGTAGAATCTCCGAAAAATAATCAGGATTTTTTGAAATGCGGAGCAAGTTTAAAGCCGTTTGCGGTTTTGTTCCGCTTAAAGAAATGAAAATTCGGTATCCTTATTTTCTGAGTTTTCTAAAGTTATATAAGGCTTCACTCCTACGCAGAAATAAAAAAAGCCCCAAATTTTTGGGGCTTTTAATTTTTATATAAAAAGCGATTTTAGTTTTCGCTTCTAGTTTCGTTTGAGTTACCTCTATCGTTGGTGTCACGATTGCGGTCGCCACCTCTATTGTCATTGCGGTCATTTCTGTCACCACCACGATAATTGCTGTTACGATCACGATCTCCACCCCTGAAACCACCACGGTCTCCACCACGGTCTCCACCACGGTCATTTCTGTCGTTCGAACGCGGAGGACGATCGCCTTGTGGACGAGGTGCTCTTTCTACATACCCTTCAGGCTTTTCTAACAAAGCTTTTACAGACAAACGGAATTTGCCAGTTTTTGGATCAACTTCTAACAATTTAACGTCTACTTTATCGCCTACATTGTAAACGCCATCCATAGTCTCTAAACGCTCGTAGCTAATTTCAGAAATATGCAATAAACCATCCTTGCCTTTCATAAACTCCACAAAAGCACCAAAAGGTTGTAATGATTTAACAACTCCAGGGTAGGTTTTACCTACTTCTGGACGCTCAACCATGGCTGTAATCCAGTTATAAGCAGCATCCATCGCCTCTTTATTGTTCGAGAAGATGCTTACTTTACCGAAATCGCCTTCTTCTTCAATACTAACCGTTGTACCCGTAGTACGCTGAATTTCTTGAATGTTTTTTCCTCCTGGTCCAATAATTAAACCAATGAACTCACGATCAACTTTAAATCCAACAATACGTGGCACATGCGACTTCATTTCTTCGCGTGGAGCAGTAATAGTTTCTTCTAACTTATCTAAAATATGCATTCTGCCATCACGCGCTTGAGCTAAAGCCTTAACTAAAACATCGTGTGGCAAACCGTCTATTTTGATATCCATTTGGCAAGCGGTAATTCCTTTACGAGTACCCGTTACCTTGAAATCCATATCGCCTAAGTGATCTTCGTCTCCTAAAATATCAGATAAAACTGCAAAACGATCGCCATCGGTAATTAAACCCATTGCAATTCCTGAAACAGCACCTTTAATTTTAATACCTGCATCCATCAACGCCAATGAACCTGCGCAAACAGTAGCCATTGATGACGAACCGTTCGACTCTAAAATATCAGAAACAATACGGATAGTATATGGATTTTCATCTTGGTTTGGCAACACTTGCTTTAACGCACGCAAAGCCAAATTACCATGACCAACTTCTCTGCGGCCTGGTCCGCGATTCGGGCGAACTTCTCCGGTTGAGAAAGCTGGGAAATTGTAATGCAACAAGAAACGAGAAGTACCTTCGAAAATAGCACCGTCAATAATTTGCTCATCAACTTTGCTTCCTAACGCAACCGTAGTTAACGATTGGGTTTCGCCACGGGTAAACAAGGCTGATCCGTGAGATCCAGGAAGTAAATTAATTTCGCTAGTTATCTGGCGAATTTCGTTTCCTTTTCTGCCATCTAAACGCGTTCCTTCATCTAAAAGAAGATTACGAACCGCATCGTACTGCACATCGTGGAAATATTTCTTTGCCAAGAAAGCACTATCCGAAGCTTTTTGCTCCTCTGTACGCGTTTCTAAAAACTCAGTAATAATTGCTTTAAAAGAAGCTGAACGCTCGCTTTTTCCGCTTGCGCTTTTAGCAACTGCATACACTTTATCGTAGGTAAATGCACGAATATCTGCTTCTAAAGCCTCGTCCACTTTTTCATGAGAATATTCACGCTTAACAATTCCCATTTCTTGCATAAGCTCAACTTGAACTTGGCAATGAATTTTAATTGCAGCATGACCTACACTAATTGCATCGGCTAATTCTTCTTCAGAACACTCGCTACACTCACCTTCAACCATGATTACGTTCTCTAACGTACCAGCAATCATCAAATCCATATCTGAATTAACCATTTGGCTAATTAATGGGTTGATAACAAATTCTCCGTTTATGCGTGCAACACGTACTTCAGAAATTGGTCCATTAAAAGGAATATTTGACACACTGATAGCAGCAGAAGCAGCCAATGCAGCTAATGCATCAGGCATTACATCGCTATCCGCAGAAATCAAGAAAATACTTACTTGAGTATCCGCATGGTAATCGCCTGGGAATAACGGGCGTAACGCACGGTCTACCAAACGTGAAATTAAAACTTCATAATCCGAAAGTTTACCTTCTCTACGGAAGAAACTTCCTGGAATCTTTCCTGCCGATCCAAACTTCTCTTGGTAATCTACCGTAAGAGGCAAGAAATCTAAATCGTCTTTTGCGTCTTTGTTCGAAACAACAGAAGCAAGCAACATGGTATTACCCATGCGTAATACAACGGATCCATCGGCCTGACGAGCCATTTTTCCCGTTTCGATTTCGATGGTTCTACCATCGCCTAAATCGATTGTTTTGGTATGTATATTAAACATATTGATATTTTTTTTGGTTGAGTTTAAACAAAAAAAGGGCGATTGGTCAAAACCATCGCCCCTTTTTTGTTATGATTATTTACTTACTTACGAAGTTCTAATTTCTCGATAATTACACGGTAGCGAGCGATATCGTTCTTGTGTAAATAGTTAAGTAAACTTCTACGTTTACCTACAAGCTTAACCAACGAAAGTTGAGTTGAATAATCTTTCTTATTCAATTTCAAATGCGCAGTTAAATGCTTAATATGATACGTAAAAAGTGCAATTTGAGCCTCAGGTGTACCAGTATCGGTTGCTCCTTTGCCGTATTTGCTAAATATTTCTTGTTTTTTTTCTGTAGTCAAAAACATAAGTACAGTCTTCTATTAAAGGTGCAAATATACGTTTTAATTTCTAAAAAGAAATCAATTTTTAAACATTCTTAAAATTTCTCCCAATTGGGCTTTAATCTCCTTGCGATCGATAATTAAATCTAGGAATCCGGTCTCTAAAACCATTTCTGCCAATTGAAACCCTTTGGGCAAATCTCTCTTAATTGTTTCTTTAATAACCCGAGGACCAGCAAATCCAATTAAAGCATTTGGCTCAGCCAGGTTCAGATCCCCCAACATGGCGTACGATGCCGTAACACCGCCTGTGGTTGGATCAGTCATCAAAGAAATGTATGGAACGCCAGCTTCTGCTAATTGAGCTAGCACTGCTGATGTTTTAGCCATTTGCATCAATGAGAAAGCAGCTTCCATCATTCTGGCTCCGCCCGACTTTGAAATAATCATAAATGGAATGCGGTGTTTAAGGGCATATCTTCCTGCTCTCGCAATCTTTTCGCCAACAACCGAACCCATAGATCCTCCAATAAATTCAAAATCCATGCAAGCAATTACCAAATCGTGCCCGTGGCATTTTCCAACCCCAGACCGTAAAGCATCTTTTAATCCTGTTTTCTTCTGAGCATCCACCAAACGAACGGTATAACTCTTTGTGTCCACAAATTCTAGCGGATCTTCAGCTGTCATGTTTGCATCCAATTCTTCGAATTGGTTATCGTCAAATATGATCGAAAAATATTCTCTAGATCCTATTCTACAGTGGTAGTTACAATTTACACATACGTATTGGTTGTCTTCAAGCTCCTTCGTAACTACCGTTTTTTTACAGGCAGGGCACTTAAACCATAATCCATCAGGAACTTCCTTTTTTTCTTCAGTAGCGGTGGTAATACCGTCTGTTGTTCTTTTAAACCAAGACATAATTACGCTATAGTAATGCTATTATCTAAATATACATTTTGTACAGCATTTAACAACGCTATACCTTCATTCAAAGGCTTTTGGAAAGCTTTTCTGCCCATTATCAAACCAGAACCAGCTGCACGCTTATTTACAACTGCTGTAATTACCGCGTCTTGCAAATCGGAAGCACCTTTCGATTCGCCACCTGAATTAATAACTCCCGAACGGCCAGCATAAGAGTTCAGCACTTGATAGCGACACATATCAATGGGATGATCACTTGATAATTCGGTATATACTTTTGGATGTGTTTTTCCAAAATTTAACGCATCGAAACCAGAATGGTTATGCGTTGGCATTTTTTGTTTGATGATGTCAGCCTGGATAGTTACTCCAAGATGAATCGCTTGACTTGACAAATCGGTGGCTGTATGATAATCAATACCATCTTTTTTAAAGCTTGAATTGCGGGTATAACACCACAATACAGTTGCCATTCCTAATTCATGTGCCATTTCAAAAGCTAAAGAAACCTCTCCTATCTGACGAGCTGATTCTGGTGAACCAAAATATATAGTTGCTCCGATGGCCACGGCTCCTAATTCCTTTGCATTTTTTATTGTGCCAAACATTTGTTGATCGTACTTATTTGGGTACGATAAAAACTCATTGTGATTCACTTTTACCATAAAAGGAATTTTGTGAGCATACTTACGCGACATCGTTCCTAATACTCCAAACGATGAACAAACCGCATTGCAACCGCCTTCAATAGCCAATTTCACAATGTTTTCAGGATCGAAATACGCAGGATTAGGTGCAAACGAAGCACCCGCAGAATGCTCGATCCCTTGGTCAACCGGTAAAATTGATAAATAGCCTGTATTTGCAAGGTTCCCTTGACTATACATAGACTGTAAGCTTCTTAGTACTGGAACTGGACGATTTGTAATCGAAAAAACTCGATCTACAAAGTCAGAACCTGGCAATTGCAAATGCCCTTTATCAATTGTTTTAGAGGTATGATCTAAATAATAAGCGGCTTTATCGCCTAGGATGTCCAAAGTTTTCATCAACATAGTAAATTTGATGTTACAAATATATTAAAGATGCCTGAAACCAACGTTAAGATTATAGAAGCAACTACATTAGATAACATAAAATTAATTCACGAGATACGCTTCAAGGTTTTTGTTGATGAACAAAAAGTGCCTACAGAGGAGGAATTAGATGAATTCGAAGATAAATCGTTGCATTTTTTATTATTCCATGAGGATGTCGCTGTAGCAACATTACGCTATAGATTAACTGCGTTAGGAATTAAAATTGAAAGAATGGCAGTATTAAAAGAATTTCGTAGCTTCAATTTTGGAAGCTTACTATTAAATTATGTACTTGAGAAAATATTAAACCTATATCCAGAAAAAACTATTTATTTAAACGCTCAAACACAAGCTCTCCCTTTTTATATTAAAAACAATTTTAGAGAAATGGGCGATTTATTTTACGAAGCTAATATTCCACATAAAAAAATGACATATAAAAAAGTAGTCAATGGTACTAAAAATAAATTGGAATGAAATACCCGCAATACGTGTATTAATACCCTTTATCACCGGAATTTTATTAGCTCAAAATACTAAACCGACTAATTTCATTCCAACTTTATTAGTTCTATGCATTTCTGCAATAGTCACTTATTTATTTAGGAATAGAATTGCATTTTACTGGAAATATTATTTAAAAAATATTATACTTTTCTTTTCTCTTGTTTTAATTGGGCAAGGATTAACAATTTCTAGAACAAGTTTTTTATATAATTCTCATTTCAACAACACCATTAAAACAGATCAATATTATATTGGAAAAATTACACAAGTCCCTACATTTAAAAACGGCATTTACAGGTTTGAAACAGAAATTTCATATTCAGTTTCAACTAAAAACTTTATTAAAAAATGTGGTAAAGTCATTTGCAATCTCCCCGCTAAATCAGCAGGGTTTAAACCCGAATTGGGCGATCATTTATTGCTAGAAAACTATATAAAATCTGTATCAGAAAATAAAAATCCATCAACTTTCAATTATCGAAAATTCCTAAGCTATAAAGATATTTATCACCAAATATTATTAAACAAAACTAACAGTTCATTAATCTCAAAAAACACAAGGTTTAATTTAAAATTTCAAGCAAATAAATTAAGGAATACCATTGTTAGCTTAAACAAAGAATTCTTAAATAATACTCAAAATAGCAGCTTTGCAAATGCAATACTTATTGGATTCAAAGATGAATTGGATCCAGAATTGATATGGGCCTACGCAAACTCTGGTGCTATACATGTCCTTGCTGTTTCTGGATTACATGTAGGATTAATTTACATGATTGTATTTTTCATTTTAGGATTGATAACTAAAAAATCAAATTTTAAATATTCAATCACGCTTTTGATAATCTGGGCTTATGCTTTAACCGTTGGACTTCCTGCCTCTGTTTTTAGAGCCACAATTATGTTCAGTATAATCCTAGTCGGGAAACTTACCAATCAAAATAATAATGTTTTTAACAACTTGGGAGTTTCGGCATTAATTATTCTATTGATTAATCCTTTCGACTTATTTAATGTTGGGTTTCAACTTTCTCATCTTTCTGTTTTAGGAATTTCTCTTTTTACTACTAAAATTCACCAACTAATTTGGCTTAAAAATAAATATTTAAACAAAATAACATTACTAATAGCAGTTTCATTAGCAGCTCAGTTAGTTACGTTTCCATTAGGCTTGTTATTCTATCATCAATTTCCAACTTATTTTCTTATTTCAAACCTTGTTGTAATACCAGCAGTTACAATTATTTTATCCTTAAATATTTTCTCTTTGCTTTTTTTCAAGATTCAATTTATGAAGTCATTACTTTCATTGATTCTGAATTTTATAATTACAACAACTAATGAATTAATCTTAAAAATAGAAAAATTGCCGAATTCAATATTTACCGATATTGACATTACAACGTTTTCTTGTATAATAATTTATATTCTCATAATATTAATTCACTTTCTAACAGAGTATAGAAACAAGAAATTATTTTTTACCAGCCAATTTGTATTTCTTTATTTAGTTTTGAATTTTGTTTATGATAAATATTCATCATCAATACAAAAACAAATTATAGTGTATCATACCCCTCAAAAACCAATACTTGGAATAATAAATAGCAATTCTATCGTCTTGATTGGCGACTCATCGATTCTTTTCAATAAAGCTCAATTTAAATTCTACATTGAACCATCATTACGAATTTACTTTATTAAAAAAATAAAAAAGGTGCCCATTTCAAAAACAGAAAACCATACCGTATTCCTGAATTTTATAAATAAAAATATTTATTTCATTCCCTATAATTCTAAATTTCAAAAATTGAAAACCAATTCTAACAATATTGTGATTCTAGAAAACAATCGGCATTTAAAAATGTATTCTAATGAAGAAAAAGTAATATTTTTATCAAAAAAGAATTTACTTACTTTGCCAAATCAATATAATATTGAAAAAAATGGAGCATTTCAACTCAACTATAAAAATTAAAATAGTCATCACTGAAAGTATTGCTGAAATTGTTTTAAATAGTCCAGAAAACAAAAATGCTTTAAATCCTGAATTGTTAACAGAATTAAAATGGGCTTTAAAAAAAATAAACACAATACCTAGCATAAGGTGTATTGTTATGTCAAGTAGTTGTGACGTTTTTTCTGCTGGTGCAGATTTAAAACATCTTGAGGAAATTAACAATAATTCATTTAATGATAACTTATTGGATTCTATTTCACTAATGGAGCTTTTTCGAACAATTCTAAATTCAGGTAAAATTACAATTTGCAAAATAAATGGTGCAGCTATAGCCGGTGGATTCGGTTTAGCAACATCTTGCGATTATATTTTTGGCACTCCCAATTCCAAATTTGCGTATACTGAAACAAAAATTGGATTTATACCTGCAATTGTTTCAACTTTTGTAAATCAACGTATTTCAAACCCAATTGCAAGAGATATTTTACTGTCAGGAAAACTTCTTAATTCAGATGAAGCCATTAAATTAAACATACTACATGAATTAATTAAAGAAGCCCATTTAAATGATTTTGTAACAGACTTTGCAACAAAAATTGCAAAAACTACATCTAGCAACTCTATAAAAATTACTAAAAAATTAATTCAGTTAAATTTGAACAACAAAATAAATGAAGCATTAATAAATGCATGTTTTTCAAATGCAGATTGCAGAAGTTCAAACGATTTTAAAAAAGGAGTAAATTCGTTTTTAACTAAAACTAAATTAGAATGGTAACTATTCTATTTCAACAATTTGTCTTGACCCTTTACTAAAAACCCCTCTTTTACTTAAATCCAAAATCAAAGATGGAAATAAAAAGAGATTAGTAAGTAAACCTATAAACAAACTAAAAACAGATAATACTCCCAGGGCGTATGTACCGCCAAAACTCGAAAATATAAAAACTGAAAATCCTGCTATTAATACAAGCGAAGTATACATATTTGATATAGTAGTCTCTTTTAATGTTAAATTAAAAGCTTTATCAAAATCGTAATCTAATCTTTTCAATTCAAAATTAAATTTAGCCAAAAAGTTAATGGTTAAGTCAATTACAATGCCATAAATAATACTGAAAACAATTAACGTTGAATTTTTAAGAGGCAAGTCAATCACATTCATAAAAAACATAGTTAAAAACAATGGAATCAAATTGGGTATCACTGCCAGTAATAATACTTTATAGGACATGAATAAAAGTAAAATCATTAACGAAATAATAACAACAGACCAAAATAAACTCTGAACTAAATTATTCATTAAATATTTGTTTCCTTTATCATTTACAATTGAAGCGCCTGAAATATAATACTTTAAACCTGATTCATTTAAAGTAGCTAAACAAACACTATCTAATTTTCCAATTTCTAACCCTAATAAGTCTGTTCCAACATCCTTTATTCGCATACTTATCCTTAAACTGTCCTGGTTTTTTGATATAAAACCTTTAGAATTATTGGTATTTGCATTAAAATTCATGTTTGCTAGCTGCATAGCATTAGGTACTCGATAACTCTTAACATTATCTCCATTTGCATGATAATTCTTAAACTTAACAAAATCTACTAATGAAAAACATTTGGAAGAATTCAGGCAAACCTTTTCAATATTATCTTGCAACCGAGAAATCAATCTTAAACTTTTAAGTGTGACTACACTCTCTGATTTTTCTGTATAGACAACAACATCTAAAGGCATGACGCCACCATAGTTTTTATCTATGAATTTCAAATCCTGTATTTCTTTAGTATTATCAGGTAAATCATCAAAGAAAAAAGAATTAACTTTTACATTAAATACAAAATAAGATGACAGCAGTAAAATCGAAACTGTTGTTCCATAAACATATTTACGTTTATTTAAGATAACATGTTGTACTTTTTCAAATATTCCAAGAAATAACTTGCTATTTAAATGCTTTAATCCTTTTGCCGAAGGTTCCCTAAACATTACTAATAAAATAGGTAATAACGTTGATGACAAAATCCAAACTATGGTAACAGAAAATGCCGATAATATAGAAAACTGATCTAAAATATCTGAACCACTAAAACTAAATACAGCAAAACCTACAGCCGTAGTTAAATTTGTTAACAACAATGCTAAAAAGGATTTTGAAAAAACCTTAATTATTGACTTCATTTTACTAGACTCCCTTACTTCATTATGAAATAAATTTATTAAATAGGATATATTTTGAACAGAAAAAACAACAATTAGAGGCGGTATTAACGCAGTTAATAGATTAATTTCATAATCCAAATAAAACATAAAAGCAAATAATAATCCTAATGAAAACATTACAATTATTATATTGTATATAAAAGGATATATAGATCTATAAATTATTATAAGAATTAAAGAGATAATTAACAGAGAATAAAGTGTAAAATATTTTAATTCAGATGATACTTTAGTCCCGTAAATTGTCCTTATATACGGTAACCCAGATATTTTGACAGAATCAAAATGTTTATCAAATAACATTTTGTCAATCCCTTTTACTAAATCAATTCGTCTTTTTGAATTAATTATATTTTCATTTAAAAAAACATAAATTAAAACTTCCTTAGAGTCATGGGTTTTAAAATATCTAATAAAAATTGGATTTCCCTTATTATAAGCATCCTTAAAGAATAAATTAAATGAACCTGCGGACAGCACTGTATCTATACCTTCAATAGACCTAAGGTTATTGATTAATAATTCAATTTTTGTTGTATCGCTTAAAGAAATGATGGGTACACTTAGTACTAAAGAATTTTCATTAGAATTGAACGAATTGTTTGTAGAAATATAATTTACAAAATCTGGATCACTTTGAGGTAATGGCTTCTTATTTGTATAAGAGATAGAAACCTTAGGAATATAGGTAAGAAAGAATATGGATAATAAAGAAATTAGATATATATAAACATATCTATATCTAATTAGATTCGTAAAGTATGATATCATATAAATAAATAAGGGTCTCCATTAGGAGACCCGTATTTTAAAAGGTTGGCGGCGACTTACTCTCCCACATTTTACTGCAGTACCATCAGCGCTGTAGGGCTTAACTACTCTGTTCGGAATGGTAAGAGGTGAACACCTACGC
>CAMTUB010000043.1:0-4689 GCA_947084835.1 uncultured Bacteroidota bacterium
GGGTTTACATTGGAAAGATGCAGATGGCAGCTTCGACCGTAATGCCCCAAATGAAACATACAAATGGACAAAACCAGACGGAAGTCCTGGAGGTGCTCATTCATCTGATTTTAATATATCGTCTACAAAGATTGATAAAGCTGCTCAAAGTGGTGGGGGTGATGGTAAAGGAATTGATAAAAGCTTAGAATGGGCTGGCAAAACCAATGATTTTATAGATGCTGCCGGAAAAGTTTCGATAGTTGGTACAGGTAAAGCAATAGGACGATATACGATTCCTGCAGGATATGTGATAGGTGCAGTACAAATAGGTAGAGGATATTATAAGGATGGGAACAGATTTGGCTATAATGCACAAAAAGCAACTGCCGGGTTTGCAGGCGGTTTAGCAGGAGCTTGGGCGGGATTTGAGGCCGGTGCGGTTGTAGGTTTCGAGGGAGGCTTTGTCATAGGTGCAGCTTTTGGTGGAATTGGTGCTATACCAGGTGCAGTAGTAGGTGGTGTTTTGGGAGGATTTGGAGGAGCTTTTGGAGGAGCATATTATGGTGGTCAATTTGGTGCAAGTTTAATTACTAAATAATATACGATGAAAAAAATTGAGTTATTCTGGAACATCGTTTATTATGGCATATACATATTCGATGTGCTCTTAAGAAATTTATTGGGGTATTTAAATCCTTTCTCCCTAATCAATAAAATCAATAGCGTAAAGAAATTTCATTCAGCTCATGGTGTAACTGACATGAATAAATTTAAAAATAGAATTTTAAATAACCGGAGAACAGGTATTAGTAGCATAAGAAGTGGAGGGACTATGGGAGGGCTATTGGTTTTAATAGAATATGGGTTATTTAATATTTATCAAGCTATAATTGGGAAATCTTTAACATCAGATTTATGGGAAAATAATACTAATATTATTGTATGTATTATCGTTTTTCTTGGACCAGTTATATTTATTAATAACCGTTTATTATTTAAAAATGACAAATACCAGAATTATTTTAATACGTTTGATAAACTTGAAGAAGGTGCAAAAAGAAATTATTACATGGTAAGCTTAATAAGTGTAGCCTTAATCTTTTCCTTTTTCTTCTTAAGTTTTTTAATGCTTTAGCTGAACAAAACTAAGCAAACCCGCTCGCGCGGATTTGCAATCCTTGCGCTAACAAAGCATCGAAAGCCTAAAAAAAAATACCATCAAAATTTAAATAAATTCGTTCAGAAAACGCACCCATTGCCAACACCAACCACAAAACTAAACCTAGGCAGCAGCAGCTTTATAACCACCAACGGAGGCTACGCCACCCAACACCTGCAATACATGGCCTATGGCGAAGATTTTGTACACCAACAAAACGCAAGCACCTACAAAACTCCCTACACCTTCTCCGCCAAAGAAAAAGATGCCGAAACCAACTTCTCATACTTTGGTGCACGCTACTATGCCGATAATTTAAGCATTTGGTTGAGTGTTGACCCGCTGGCGGATAAATATCCGAGCCTTTCTCCGTATAATTATTGTGCTAATAACCCTGTAATGTTAGTTGACCCTGATGGTAGGGAAATAGAAACAACACAAAAAGGATGGGTAGCCATAAATCGAGGTTTGGAGGCAACATTAGGCAAAAACCATCCATTTTCTTATGATAATAAAACTGGCCAAGTAAATTTTGATGAAAATGCTGATTTAAGTAAAATGAAAAATTCAAAACAGCAAGAAGTCCTAAATAACTTTAAAACACTTGTTCAAGATAAAGGATCATGTGTATCGGTAGATGTTATCAGTAATGATGCACAGATTGAAGTTAATGGTGATGGTAAAAGTAAAACTTTAAGAGAGTTGGAAGCAGTAGGTGTAACAATAAATAATGGAACAAAAAGTTCAAGAGTTTTTTTGAGTGATGAGCCTTTAATAAAAAAGGATGGCAATTTAGTGCCTGCAATACAGCGAGAAGATGAACAAGGAATGGCAGCTTTACATGAAATTTCTGGGCATGCATACTTTTTTAATCAAGGACAATTTAATACTGAGAAAAATGGGTATAATAATAATAGACTAACAGAGAAATTTGATTCTAATGTACGTTCCATTTTTATTGGCAGGTATCTTAAAAATTATATTAAAAACACATCAACCCCAATTCATAGTAAATGAGATTTTTTTTATTTATTCTTTTTTTAATTTATTTTCCTAATTGTAAAGCACAATTACTTAGTCATATATATGAAAAGTATGAGATTGAAAAAATAAATGAAATAGGTAAGCCAGATACCCTCATTATTTTTTACGAGCCAGTTAAATATATTTGGGGATATCGTTCAGATTACGTTCACAATTTGTTATTTGTTTATAAAAAAAGGGGTGAATGGAAATGTTCCATCCTTAAATTTGAAAGAAAAGAGAAATTCAAAATAACCTCGAAATCGACAGAAGTGTTTTTTACTAACAGTTATAACGTTTTTCTTGACTCATTGTTCTTTGAAAGTAATATAAGAATAGACTCTCTGAATAATTTACAATTAGAATCATTATCACATGGGCCACCTTTTGAAATAAAATCTATTTTAAACAAAGAAAAGCATGTGTTAATAGATTTTAGGTTATTCAAAAGTTGTTATACAAAAACAGATCCTATTTTAATTATGTATTCTATGTGTTTTACATTATCATCTGGTTTTGATTATAAAGTGATAGAAAGAATCAAGTTAAAACGAAATGAAAGAATGAGCAAAAAAAACTATAAATTATGATTTGTGTAATTTTACCCGCTCGCGCGGATTTGCAATCCGTGCGCTAACAAAGTATCGAAAGCCTAATAAACACCATCAAAATTTAAATAAATTGGAACGCATTGATTACAAATTCACGCGAATGGGGAATTGTAGTACTGAAATTTATTTTATCAATGTAGCACCTAATAGAGGCACTAGCTTTTATTCATAAATATCTTTTCTATGTCCAAGATCAATCACATTAACCAAAAGTTCTTCGTCAAAAATATCGTAGATAATTCGGTAATCAGCCACACGAATACGGCAACCTTCTCTACCCTTTAGTTTAATGTAACCAACTGGTCTAGGGTTACTTGCAAGACTATAAATAGCTTCTTTTATATTGGAATAATACGGCTCATTGATTTTTTCGAGCGCTTTGAGGGCTCGTTTCTTTAAAGTAATCTTATAAGCCATTACTTCTCTTTGCGTTTGGCATCAATCATTTTAAAAGCATCATCAATTGAAATTGAAGGCTCATCAGATTTTTTTGCTTCATCGTAAAGCATAATATCTTCCAACTCTTCGAGCTCTTCAATAATGGCTTTAAAATCCTTCATAGGAAGCACAACAGATATTTTTTTACCAGCATTATCAGTAATGTATTGCGGATGTAGGGTAAGCATAGTTTAATTAATTTAAAAGCAATCTCTTGCAGTATAACCCAAAAGTTCATGAAAAAGTTGAATACTCATAATTTTTATTCGCTATTTTGCTAAAAGTAAACAGTCATTTTACCCAAATTTAAATAAATTCGTTCAGAAATTTCACCCATTGCCAACACCAACCGTAAAACTAAAACTAGGCAGCAGCAGCTTTAGGGGAATAACCCAATTTACCCGATTTCTGTTAGCTAAGCCTACGGAAATTGATATAAGCAAATTTAGCAATCAATTAACTGCGTATCAATAACCGTCAGTTTTAACTGACGGAAAGAAACCCCCTTTCCCCGCTAGCGCAGATTTGCAATCCGTGCGCTAACAAAGTATCGAAAGACTAAAAAATTACCATCAAAATTTAAATAAATTCGTTCATAAAACGCACCCAATTTCATACCTTAAAATTTGTATCTTTGAAATAAAACATATGGAAACCATTAGGATAGACATACTAAACCCAAAGGCAAAATCACTTTTAAAGAATTTAGCCGACCTAAATCTGATACGTATTAAAAAAGAGAGTATAAAATCTGAGTTTTTAGTATTACTCGATAAAATTAGAATACACGCTGACGAAGTGCCAACACTCGATGAAATAACTAAAGAAGTTGAGGCCGTAAGAAAAGCGCGTTATGAAAAATAAAAAGGTTATTCTGGATACAAACCTATGGATTAGCTTTTTAATATCACGCAAGCTTAGCGAAATCGACAACCTAATTGATTCGCAGAAAATTACCTTGCTATTTTCAACAGAATCGATGGAAGAGTTTTTAACAGTTGCAAAAAGAACAAAATTCGCAAAATATTTTTCAGATAATGATCTCCTAGAATTAATTACAAAATTTGATTCATTTGGCAAATTGATACTGGTAAAAAGTCAAATAAATGCGTGTAGAGACTTAAAAGACAACGTCTTGCTTAACCTAGCAGTGGACGGCAAAGCCGATTTTTTGGTAACAGGCGATTTAGACTTATTGGTATTAGAAAAACTCTCAAACACCACCATTTGTACTTGGAATGATTTTCATTTACATATAAAAAGTAAAACTCACAAATAAAAACCAGTGTATATTCGCCACCAATTTGTACATCGTTCGTTTTCAAAGCGTATCAACAACGAACTCATAACCGTGGTAGATGGGGCATATACAAACCATTACTATATCGGTAGCCAACGGGTGGCAAGTATGTTAGGGGCTGGCTTTAAACCAACCACCGGACTACCCAACGACCCATTGCAACCCAATACAAATAC